>PMKM01000093.1 GCA_003157745.1 Bryobacterales bacterium
TCTTCTCCGAGCAGAACGTGATCAAAGACCCGCCGTTCTCCAAACTCGACCTGATCAGTTGCCGCAATTTGTTGATCTATATGGGAGGCGGACTGCAGAAGAAGCTTTTTCCGCTGTTCCACTACGCGTTGAACCCGGACGGCATGCTTTTCCTCGGCACGTCGGAAACCGTAGGCGAGTTCGTCGACCTTTTTGCCACGTTGGATCGTAAGTCGAAGTTGTATCAACGCAGAGAGGAGGTCGCCGGCGCACACCGCACCGGGCTTCTCCCCCGGCTGCCGGGAGATGAGTCCGTGGCACCCCCCCCCGGGAAGGTGCCCGGCGAAAGCAAGGTCCCGCTGCGCGAGTTGACCGAGCGGGCGCTGCTGCAACAGTACGCCCCGCCCGGCGCGGTGGTGAACGAACGCGGCGACATCTTCTACCTGCACGGCCGCACCGGCAAGTACCTGGAACCGGCTCCGGGTGAGGCGGGAATGAACATCCTGAAGATGGCCCGTGAAGGTCTTCGGCCGGACTTAACCACCGCCCTGCACAAAGCGGAGGCGCTCAAAGCGGCAGTGCGCCACCCGGGCCTGCGGATCAAAACCAACGGCGATTTCACGATCGTCGATCTGACCGTCCAGCCGGTGCCCGCGAGCCCGGATTCGGACGTCGCGGCCAAACTATTCCTGGTCGTCTTCGAGGACGCGCCGGCGCCCGGCCCGCAACTCTCTGAAACCGCCGCCGTCTCGGGTGGAGGGGGGGATGCCAGGGAGATCGCCACGGACGTGGATGCGCGCGTTGCGACACTGAAGCGGGAACTGCGGGCCAAGGAGGAATATCTCCAGACCACCAACGAGGAACTGGCAACCTCCAACGAGGAGCTGAAATCCGCCAACGAGGAAATGCAGTCCGTGAACGAGGAACTGCAATCGACCAACGAGGAACTGGAGACCTCCAAGGAAGAACTGCAATCGGTCAACGAGGAGTTGGGCACGGTCAACACCGAACTGCAAAACAAGGTGGCCGATCTGTCGCGCTCGAACAACGACATGAACAACCTGCTGGCCGGCACGGGGATCGGCACTATCTTTGTGGACCATCAACTGCGCATCCAGCGCTTTACCCCCACCGTGACTCAGGTGATCAATCTGATCCTGACCGACGTGGGGCGGCCGGTGAGTCATATCGTCTCCAACCTGGTCGGCTATGACCGGCTGGCGGCGGACGTGCGAGACGTGCTGGACAGCCTGGTGCCCAAGGAAGTGGAAGTTCAGACCCAGACGGGTACCTGGTATCTGCTGCGCATCCGCCCCTATCGCACTCTGGAAAATGTAATCGAAGGGGCGGTGATCACCTTCACCGAGATTACCGAGATTAAAAGGGCGCAGGCTGCGCTGCGGGAATCCGAGGATCTGCGCCGCCTGGCGGTGGTCGTGCGCGATGCCCACGACGCCATCGCGGTGCAGGACTTGGAGGGTCGCATCCTGGCCTGGAATCCGGGGGCGGAAAGGATGTACGGCTGGAGCGAAGCCGAGGCATTGGCGATGAATATTCGCGACTTGGTCCCGGAGAGCCGGCGGGAGGAAACGCTGGCCGTGCTCCGAAAGTTGAGCATGGCGGAAGTGATGGAGCCATATCGCATGTCACGGATTGCCAAAGATGGCCGGATCGTGGAGGTCTGGCTTACCGCCACCGCGCTGGTGAACGACTCCGGGGTGGTGTATGCTATTGCCACGACGGAGAGAAAGGTACAATCGGAGCCATGACTCCGGAAGACGGCCTGCCATATCCGATTGTCGAACGCTCCACGAATTCGACTGGCTCGCCCGAAATGGACTCGGGGCAGGCTCTCCGCCGGCGGGCGGAGGCGTTAGCCGGCGAACGAACTGGCGAGATGCCGGAAAACGTGGAGGTTTTGTCGCCCGAGGCAGCGCGGCGCGCCCTCCACGAACTGCGCGTTCACCAGATCGAATTGGAGATTCAGAACGAGGAGTTGCGCCGCACCCAACAGGAACTGGAAGTCTCGCGGATGCGGTATTTCGACCTGTACGACCTGGCGCCGGTGGGCTATTTCACNNCCCGAAGACCAGGACATCCATTACCGGCATCGCAAAGCGCTCTTGGAAACGGGCACGCCACAGTCGTGGGCCTTGCGGGTCCTGAAAAAGGATGCCGTACCGTTCTGGGTGCGGGTGGATGCCACCACGGCACAGGACGCCGATGGGGCCACCGTATGGCGCGCCGTGGTGAGCGACATCACGGAAAGCAAGCGGGCGGAGCGCGCGATCCAGACGACTAATTCCGAACTTCAGGAATTCGCTTATGCACTCGCGCACGACCTCCAGGAACCTTTGCGTATGGTGGTGAACTTCTCTCAACTACTGGCACAGGAGTACGCAGGAAAACTGGACGAACACGCCGACAAATATCTCGCTTATTCCCTCGATGGCGCTTTGAGAATTGAGGCTCTCCAGCAAGGTCTACTCGACTATTTGGAGGCTACCGAGCGGGACAGTCATCGCTTATCGCCCGTCGATTGCAACCACGTGCTATCACAGGCGCTATTATCCCTCCAAACGGTTATTCGGCAGAGCGGGGCCGTGGTCACTTCCGATCCGTTGCCGACCGCGGTGGGTAATGAGGCGATGCTGATGCACCTTCTCCAGAACCTGGTTGGCAATTCGATCAAGTACAAGGGCGACGCGGCACCCGCCATTCATGTTTCCGCCCTGAGAACTGCGGAAGGTTGGCTATTCTCGGTGAGAGATAACGGCGTCGGCATCGATCCTGCGTACGCCGAGTTCGTATTCGGCATGTTCAAGCGTCTGCACGGCAAGGAAACTCCCGGCACGGGCATTGGGCTCGCACTTTGCAGGAAGGTAGTGGAACGCCATGGCGGACGCATTTGGGTGGAATCGGAACCTGGGCATGGTGCGACCTTCAAATTCACGATTCCCACGCTGGGACCGATCTAGCGGTCGCCATCTTCGCTTGAGTTCTGTCTTCATTTCCGCGAAGACCTGAATGATCTGTGCCAAGTGCCGGCCATGCTCGACCCGCATGTACCGTGCGGCGCCAAGACCAAACTCCGCTGGGTGGCTGACGGCCCAAGCCTCTTGCGCCCAATTCAAGCCTTCAGGTCTTTCGCGACGAATTCCCGCTTCACCAGTTCCCAGCACGTCTCGACGCGCGGGGGCCGTGCGTTGCGGTACTCAATACATAGCGCGGGGGGGGGCAGACTCATTGCTATCCGATCGTCCGCCCCGTAAGCGGTGTGGCAAACTCGACGCGCATCCGCCTCTCGCGGCCTCGATGGTCTCAACCGACCACCATTTGCCCGCCGTTTCCGATGAGCGAATGCGCCTGGAGTTACTTTATTTCAATCTTGAGCAAGGCGTCTGAATGTTCGTGGCGCCAGTTCCAGTAATTCTGTTGATCATCCTCTTTGAGCCTGGAAAACTCGCTGTATTTGCGATGGTTTTGTTTTGCATAGACACGATATGCCTTATCTTCTTGGCCGTTCCATGCATGGTCGTCGTTGTGTTGTTTGTCGTGATAGGTGCGAGCGGCCCTCTGATCTTGGGCCCGCAACGCCGTCGGGGTGATCGCGATGGGGGCCATCAGGGCGGCACTGAGCAAAGCTACGTTCCAGAAACGGGACATGATTGTTTTCCTCTCAGGCTACCGAGCAATCGTCGCACCAATCCTTTGCCGACAGTCGACAGAGACCAAATGGTGCTTTCCCCATTCTTTGGCGGCGATGCACGGAGTCGGCGGCGGGACATGGTCGCCGCTGAGTTTTCCGTCGGAGAGCGATCCACATAGCCAACACGTCCCGAATTGAGCGCTTTCGGCGCTTCTTGCCGGTGGGACGGCAAAATCTGCACATAACATTTGCGGGAAGATCGGGTTTCCACCTCGGGTCTCGCGTACATTCGGCATTGGCTCTCAATCTGCACTGCACTGAATCCGAAAGAGGTGATGATATGACGACCATAGTGATTGTTCTTCTGGTATTGTTTCTGCTCGGTGGCGGAGGCTGGGGATATTCTCGTTGGCGCGGATAAGCGGTCGCTGGCAATTTGACCGAGCCCTCGACCCGCAATGCGAATTCTGGTTACACCAGAAAAGCGACCTTGATCGCAGAGGATAATACGGCACTGCGCGAGGTGCGATCGGGCACTATGTGACATGCAAGCGGCTGGGCTGGGCCAAAGAGCAGAAGACCGACTTACCGAATACCGGAAACGGCTTTTAGTGGAAAGTTCTCGAAAGAGAAAGAGGAGAGACCAAATGAAACCGAGTACGAAAGATCAGATCAAAGGCGAGCTTCATGAACTGAAAGGCAACGTCAAACAGACGGCTGGACAGGTCACGGACAACCCCAACCTGGAAACCAAAGGCCAAANNATTGAAAAGGTACTCGAGAAGTAAGTGAACCGGTTCTCGCCGCCATACACGTAGCCCGGCTTGAAGATAGTGCTCGGTTTGCTTCGTCATTGCTTTATAGCCACCCCCAAACGAGACCGTCGTGAACAAAGCGCTTGGGATGATCCTGGTCGCACTTGGTCTACTCGGTCTTGCGTGGGGCGGCTTTACATACACAACCAGGGAAAAGATCGTCGACATCGGACCGATTCACGCTACACGCGAAAAGACACACGACGTTCCCCAGTTTCCCGTCTTTGGCGCGGCGGTGCTCATTGGCGGCGTTGTACTCCTTGTAGCAGGCAGAAAGGCACGAAATCCCATCTGCCCGATTGTCTCCAACTGGAAAGTCTGAAGAGAGGAAAGGAAAATCGACAATGCTGATCTTGATCGTCATTTTAGTGTTGGTGTTTGGCCTCGGTGGAGGTTATTACGGCCATAGCCGCTGGGGTCCCAGCGGAGGTGCGGGAATAGGTCTGGGGACGATTCTATTGATTCTCCTCATCGCCTACATGCTGGGCTTATTCCGCTGAGGATCACGAACGGCGCTCACCACTCCTCCAGTTTTCTGGAAGGGATCTGTTGACTGCCGTTCGTTCGAAATAGCGTCCCGTCGGCGTCGTCGGAACCGTCCGCGACACCGGTATCTGCTCGCGCTGCCACGCCACCGAAAAGACGGTTAGGGCAGGTGCCAGGTCTGGCCTGCCGTGCCGTTGCAGTCCCAAATCTGGAGTGGTGTGCCGTCGGCGGTGCTCCCGCCGGTGACATTGAGGCAACGGCCGGATTGCGGGTTCACCAGGCTGTTCTGATTTCGCCAGCGCCATTCCTGTGAGCCTGTTCCGTTGCACTCCCATAACTGGATCTGCGTCCCATTGGCGGTAGCGCCCCCGGCGACATCCATACACTTGCCGAGAACCCGCAACGTCCCGTCGCCGCTGTTCCACGCCCAGTTCTGCGAGTTCCCGCCATTGCACGCCAGAATCTGGATTGCGGAGCCGTTATCCGTACTTGCGCCGGCGTCGTCGATGCACTTGCCGGCGCTGCCGGCTATCGGGCCGGCGCCTCGGTACTTCGCCTAAACCACCGAGGGTGTGTCGACGTTGTAGCCTGCGTCGATCGACTGGGAAAGCCGCAGGTATTGCCCCTCGGCCCAGTTGAGCGGGGCCGCGCTGCCGGTAGGTCGTCCGAACGCGAATCCAAACGTGGAGCACGTGCCGTCCGAACGGTCCCAGATCTGCTCCGGGACAAAGTAGCCCTCATTGACTGCATCGGCCATCGATTGGAGGGAGACGCCAGCCGCACGGCCGTTCGCCAGTTCGAACTCGCCGCGTTCGCCCGAAAGAACCGGCCACAGTCGTCCGTAGCGTTTGGTTCCGTTGGCGGGCCAGCCCGTGCAATCCGCGTTGCTTTCGCCGTAGTTGTCGTGGTCATAGCGGTGAAAGTAGATATCGCCGTTGGGCATCGTCACCTGCACGGTCGAATTGCCGTCCGACGCCGCCGCGGTGGGCGAAAGCGACATCCCCACGTCGTAATCGCCCGGCAAGCGCTCGCCAAGACGGACGAGATCCAGGAACCCGAAGTCGACGACGTCGTGAGCGTAGAAGCAGCCTTCATCGAAACAGATCTGGCCGGTGTCGTTCGGGTTCGACGTTTTGCCGATGCGTTCGTAATACTCTCCTCCGCTCCAATAGCCGCTGGTGGTGAATGTCCAGCCAGGAAGACTCGCTCGCCACGAATCCGCCGTCGCCTCCCAGCCGGCAGCGCTTGCGGCGTCGCCATTCTGCCGGGCGATATCCGCCGCCGCGATCAGGCCGGCGATCTCCGCCGCAATAGACGACGGCGATTTCCCGAACTGCTCCTCCCAGCGCTCGGTCGTATCCGGCCCCGTGGCCTTTATGTAATTCGCCGTCAGTTTTATCCTCTGGTACGTGGCGTTGTCCGTCAGGCCGGTCATCCAGGCGAGTAGAATCGCGAACGAATTCTGGTCCAACTGTTGGCAGCATCCCAGATCCTGCGCCGCGGCGCCGTTCTTTCCGCTGACCGGGCTATAGCGCGGGAACGAGCCTGCGGGATATGTCGTCCCCGCGCCGGGAGTGCTGGTGCCGATGAACTGACTATTCCACAGGAATTGCGCCATGCGGAGGGCCTGCGCGGAGTCGCCCGCGGCGATCAGTCCCATGGCTTGCTGGTATAGGTCGCGCCCCCACACGCGATGATAGCCGTCATTGAGGTTGTCCCCAGGCTGGAGGTCGCCCCACGGCGTTGCGAACCCCGCCACGCTCGCGCCGCGAAACGTCTTGTCTTCGGCGGCATGCAAGGACATCGCGGCGACGTAGTAGGCGCGGCGGCGCTGCGAGTCGCCCGACACGCTGGCGGGCGCCGCGCGGAGCCCGTTCACATAAGCGTCCCAGCCCCCACGATAGGCGGCCTCGCGATCGCTGAACCCTGCCGCAAGAGATCCGTTTGCGGCGCCGACCGCCGAGGCGGCATCGCTGCCATAGCCGAGCGCAACGGTGAACGTCGTGTCCGCGCCGAGACTCCCGATCTGGCCGCATTGCACGACATTGCCATTACTCGCAATGTTGTCGAATTGGTTGGTGAGGGTTTTGTTCGCGTTTAAGTCGACAAGACAATCGCTCGGTTCTTGCGAGTAGCCGTTATCGTGCGCGATGAAGCCATTCGGGCTGGCCACCTCCAATGCGGAAACGATCGTCATCGGTGTCCCGAAGAAGTTTCCCGGCGCGCTCGCCAGGAGCGCCGAGTTCGTCCCATCCCACCACGCGTTATTGTTGGCGCCGCCGCCAGCCATGGACGCGTTCTCGAGGAGGTATAGCTTGTAAGCTCCGCCGTCCAGTGATTGGAAGCGCGTGCGGATGAGCAGCGTGTTCCGGCTCGCGTCAGTGATATAGGTATTGGTGATCCGGTACTTCGGTGTGGCGCGCTTATCCGTGTTGACGATACTGTATTCGAGCGCTTTTTCATCCGGCATCGAAACCGCGTGGTCCGTCGCATCGCGCTCCAGGTCGACGAAGGTAGATCCATCCGTCACAACGTACTGCATGTCCTGCATGTTCGGGATGTCAAGGCGGGGATAAAAGACCTCGGTCGTGACGCCCTTCGCCACGGTGAACCAAACCTTGCTGGTCGTGTCTGCCGAGGTCCCAACCGCCATCTTATTCCCCGTCGTCCACACCGCGGCCGCACCCGGACCGTCGCTCGCGGTTCCTGCCGCATCGATCTCGGACGGAAGGCACAGAAGCAGTGCCGCCGTGGTCGCGAGGACCGCTCCCAAACGCGCGCTACAGCGCCTCATGAGCGAATTGGAGCGATTCGCCTTACCCTCCTCGCTCGCGATGGCGGGTAGTCGATTGCAATTGCAATGTTGGGGTCTTGGATTGCGTAACTGACACACACAAGAACCCGCTGCTTTAACTTCGGCCGGCTTTGCACAAGGAGTCATGTTTGTCCTCCTGGAAATTCTGCGGCATCCATAATATCACTCCACTGTCCGAAGTGGCCGGCAAGAGTCTACGGGAGTGCCGGCCAGGGAACTCCGTGCGTTGCGGCCAGCTTTTGAATCGGCTGGCCACCACTGGGCGGCTGCGCCCGATTCTTCTTTCTCCGCGCTTGAGATCGGCCTATAATCGATGCAAAGGGGGGGCGCTGTGAAGAACATCTGTATCCTTTTTGCGGCGATGCTGGGCACGGCCGTCGGTGCCGCGGCGCAAGGACGGCCTCTGGTAGTGGAGATTTCCGTCTGGAAGATCTATGTACAAAACGATTCCGGCGAGCTCCTGAGCCGCTATTCGGCGGAGCTCTATGACGGGGTCCGTCGGAAATTTGGCACGGCGGAACTTGGGTTCGACGGCGCATTCGAGTTTGAGCGGGTTCCCCCTGGCGATTACACGATAGTCGTGAAAGATTCGCGCGGTGAGTCCGTACACCAGGAGTTCGTATCGGCGAAACCCGATCAGCGGGCGTCGATCCGGCTGCCGAAGCGGGAGGTGCCGCAGCATCCGGAGGGCCCGGTTTCGGTTGCCGAACTGCGCCACCCGCCGGCGAAAAAGGCGATAAAAGCCGCCATGGCGGGGCAGAAACTCGCGCAAGCGGGACAATTCGATCGGGCAGCGCTCGAATTCCGGAAGGCGATCGACATTTCGCCGGACTATGCTTTCGCCATCTCCGGCCTGGCCGCGAGCCACCTNNCAACTTGGCCTTGGCACAGCACCGGCTAGGGCAGTTCGCCGAATCCACGGCGACGGCGCGGCAATGGCTGGCGCTGGCGCCGGACAATCCGAAGGCGCACTGGACCCTGGGGCTGCTGCTGGCGCGCGACAGGAGCACGCTGGCCGAGGCTGCCCAGCATCTCGAGCGCGCCGCGAAGGAGTTGCCGGCGGCGCGCGAGAATTGGGAAGCGGCGCGGCGCGCCCTGGCCGTGCAGGCTAAGGCAGGCCAGTAGACGCAGGCCGGGGGAAGACTCGAAAGCGTTCGATCGACGCTCCCCCTATGGTGACGAAAGGGCCGCCTCGGTGTGTGGCGGGACGGCGACGGGCTCTGTCCGTTTACGAAGCCGCTGGAGCGCGGGCGCTTCGTTTGGCCGAAAACGGAGAGCGGTACGGTGTCACTCAGCCGCGCGTAGTTTCCGATGTTACTGGAAGGCATCGATTGGCGGCGTCCGGTACGCACCGCTGCGCCGCGAATCGCGGAATGGGGTTCCAAAACACACTGACACACAGGCGACTTTCAGCGGCTCGCCATCAAAGTATCTCTCGGCTATCATATTAGACCTCGTGTGGCAGGCTGCTGCCAGCAGCGCGACCAACGCGCAACTACTGGCCCAGCAGCGTCTGAATCGTCTGTGTATCATCCGATGTGCGGCGTTCGCCGGTAACCACCTCAGCTCTACGGTTTCGGTGAAGGCTGAGTCGGCTGGGGCGTCGCAACTGGAAACGTGACGCCGCGTTCGATCAACAGCCGTTTCACCCTCCGCAGTCCAGGGTTGTCGGGATTCATCCGGCTCTTCTGCACCAACACCGGAACGTTGCGGTGTGCCTTATCAGTGTGCAGGAAATCGGCACCGCGTTCGATGAGATAGGCGACTTGCGCCCAGTCGCCACTCTGCGCCAGGAACGCCACCAGGTTGGTCCCCGCGCGATCGACCGCGTTGATATCCGCTCCTTTGTCCAAGAGCAGTCGTAACTTCCCCCAACGGGCAGGATCGGCGGCGGCCTCGGGGTCTGCCCCTTTGCTAAGAGTCGCGTTGAACGTGATGGGATAACCGACGTTGTCTAGGGTATTCGGGTCGCCCCCCGAGTCCAGCAAAATGCGCAACAGGTCGTCGTCCGCGGCTTCGGCCGAGGCCGCCATGGCCGACCACCCTATGGAACTCTTGAAGTTCGGGTCCGCACCCAGTTGCAGTAGCGTCTTGAGCGCATTCTTCTTGTCGACCAGAACCGCGAACGAAAGCAGGGTCTCCCCCTCCTTACCTTCCGTATCTGGCTTCACGCTGCCCTGAATCAGCTTCCGCAAGTCGGCGGTGTCGTCCCGCCCGATTGCTTCGGCCGCTTTCAACGAATCGCCCTCAAAATATTTGTTGGCTCTCATATTAGACCCCGTATGGCAGGCCACTGCCAACAGAATGCAGAATGCGCAACTGCTCGCCGAGTAGTGTCTGAGTCGTCTGTGCATGATCTGGTGGGACGGGCGATCCGGTCTTGTTGCCCTCTTTCGGTGGTCAACAACACGTCACAAAACCGATGCGCCGTTACTGCAGCTTCTACCGAATTATGATTGGCGGGGGAAGCGCCACCGGAAAGTGGACGCCTCGATCAATCAACATCTGCTTCACCTTCTGGAGTGCTGGGTCGTCGGTCTTGGCCCAGCGCCGCTGAACTTCGATAGGCACGTTCCGGCCGACCCCGTCCTTGTGCAAGAAATCGGCGCCGCGTCCGATGAGATAGGCCACTTGGGCCCAGTTACCCGTCCGGTACAACACCAAGCTAGTTCCAGAGCCGTCGGTCGCATTGATATCCGCCCCCCTATCGAGAAGCAGCTTCAACCTCCCCCAGTGAACTGGGTCGGCCGCGGTATCTGGGGCCAACCAGACATTCGGGGCAGCGTGAAATGTTATTGGAGTACCAGTATTGTCGCGCATATTCGGATCGCCTCCCGAATCCAGCAGTATTCGCAGGAGATCTTCGTCGTCGGCTCTCGATGCTGCCGCCATCGCAGACCAGCCCGCAGAACTTCTCAGGTTCGGATTGGCGCCCAGTTGCAGTAGTGCCTTGAGCTCGTCCTTTTTATCGACGCGAACTGCGAACGCAAGCAGCGTTTCGCCATCGTTGCCTTCCGTATTCGGGTTCACGCCGCCTTGAATGAGCTTTCGAAGCTCAGCGGCGTCGTCCCGTCCGATGGCTTCGGCCGCTTTCAATGGCTCGCCATCAAAATATCTCTCGGCTATCATATTGGACCTCGTGTGGCAGGCCACTGCCAGCAGCGCGACCAACGCGCAACTACTGGCCAAGCAGCGTCTGAATCGTCTGTGTATCATCCGGCATTTCGCCGCCGCGGCTGCGGCTGGTCAAGATGGACGATGAGCGGCACTGCTCTATTGCGCCTTAGGCGCCGGGTGAGTTGGCGGGGGTACGGGAACCGGAAACTTGACGCCCCGTTCGATCAACAGCCGTTTCACCTTTTGAAAGCCCAGGTTGGCAGGGTTTGTGCGGCTCTTCTGAACCAGCATGGGTACATTGCGGTGAGCTTCATCGGTGTGCAGGAAGTCGGCGCCGCGTTCGATGAGATACGCGACTTGCTCCCAGTTTCCGTTTTGAGCCAAGTACACAGCCAAGCCGGTTCCGGCGCGATCGGTTGCGTTGATATCCGCTCCCTTGTCGAGAAGCAGGCGTAACTTCACCCAGCGAGCCGGGTCGGCGGCGGCGTCAGGTTCCAGCCAATTGGTCGGAGTCGAACTGAACAGGATCGGATGTCCAACGTTGTCGCGCAGGTTGGGATCGCCTCCCGAATCCAGCAAAATGCGCAGCAGATCTCCGTCCGTGGCTTCCGCCGCCGCCGCCATCGCAGACCAGCCCGTCGAGCTTCTCAGGCTCGGGTTAGCACCAAGTTGCAGCAACGCCCTCAGCGCGCCTTTCTTGTCAATGCGGACTGCGAACGCGAGCAGAGTCTCGCCGTCCTTGCCTTCGGCGTTCGGGTTCACGCCCCCCTGAATCAGCTTTCGCAATTCGGCGGTATCGTCCCGTCCGATTGCTTCGGCAGCTTTCAATGGCTCGCCATCAAAGTACTTTTCGGCTAACATATTCGACCTCATGTGGCAGGCTACTGCCAGCAGCGCGACCAACGCGCAACTACTGGCCAAGCAGCGTCTGAATCGTCTGTGTATCATCCGGTATTCCGCCGCCGCGGTTGCGGCTGGTCAAGATGGACGATGAGCGGCACTGCTCTATTGCGCCTTAGGCGCCGGGTGAGTTGGCGGTGGTGCCGGAACCGGAAATGTGACGCCGCGCTCGATCAGAAGTTGTTTTACCTTCCGCAAGCCAGGGGTGGCAGGATCCATCCGGCTTTCCTGAACTTCGATCGGAACGCTAAGGCCAACCGCGTCCTTGTGCTGGAAATCGGCGCCACGTTCGATCAGGTAGGCCACCTGTTCCCAGTCTTCAGTCAACGCCAGGTACAGTACGAGGTTGTTTCCATCGGGAGCGGTAGCGTTGATATCCGCCCCCCTTTTCAAAAGCAGTTCTAACTTTCCCCAGTGAACCGGGTCGGCGGCGGCGGCCGGGGCCAACCCACCGGTGGGAGTTGAGTGAAAAGCGATGGGGCGTCCCACGTCGTCGCGAAGGTTCGGATCGCCCCCAGAATCCAGCAATATTCGAAGCAGATCCTCGTCGTCCGCTCTCGCCGCAGCCGCCATGGCGGACCACCCTATCGAACTTCGGAAATTCGGATTGGCGCCCAGTTGCAGCAGTTCCCTAAGCGAATCTCTCTTGTCGACCCGAACTGCGAACGAGAGCAGCGTTTCGCCCTCTTTACCTTCCGTATCTGGTTTTACTCCGCCCTGAACCAGCTTCCGCAGTTCGCCAATATCGTCCCGTCCGATGGCTTGGGCCGCTCTCAACGGCTCGCCATCAAAGTATCTCTCGGCTATCATATTAGACCTCGTGTGGCAGGCTAGCGCCAACAGAACGCAGAAAACACAACTACTGGCCCAGCAGCATCTGAATCGTCTGTGTATCATCCGACTTTTGCTTCTCCAGTCCGTTGATCACATACTCCATTCCGTGCCGGTCGACCGGACCGGCTTTCGTAGCAGGATCGCCGTTGGCATCTACCGCGGGCAACTTATGCTGCCGCCCCACGGCTGGGTAAACCCTTAGCGAGGGCGTCGGCGTATGGGTGGGCGTGAGAATAATAGATCCAATCTGGACGGCAATGTTGCCTGCTGGGCCTTGCGCTGTCGTTAGCACTTCGCCATCCACCGAGTAGTTTTCGACGTGGCTGCCTGCAGCCTCCAGCGTCGTGCCCTGTCGCTCAACCGTGTTGGGATGGAGACCGGCAGCGTTGAATGTGTCCGCGTGCAACCCTGTAACTGCACTGGCGTCGGCCGCCTCCCCACCCCCCTTGGAATGCCCGGTGATCTCCAGGTTATTGCCGTAGGCGGCCTTCGCGGATTTCGCCGCCACTTCCGACTCCCGGTACTGGGCGGTTTCTTGTCCCGTGCCTTGCTCTGCGTTGGTCTCCCAGTCCTGTGCGCTTTTCGGGTTCGTTCCGCGGTAAGCCAACACGACGCTGCCGTCGATCTGCGATTGGTACACGGCTGAGTAGAATCCGCTCTTGGATTGTTGGTCGCTCAGCCGCGTCCACCCCACCGGGGCGCCGCTGTCGTGATAGACGTCGTCGGCTAGGCGGGCGCGCTCTACAACCTTGTTGTTCGATTCCAGCCGGCTGGTGGCGGCCAGCATGGCTTGCTGGGCCTTCCCGCTCATTCCGGCTGCCGCCGCCTTTCCTTGCGCGATCAGGGCCTTGCGTTTCGCCAGCCGCGCCAGCTTGGCATCGAGGAGAAAGGGCGCGGGGTTCGCTTCCGCCGCCGGAGGACCGCCGATGGTCACATTGCTGCAACCCATCTTGACCTTGGCGCCGCACGTAAGCTTGTCGCCCACCCGCGCCGCCGGACGGCCGTTGATGCTCACCGTCTTGCTGCCCTCCGCAATCTTCACACTGCGCTTCGGCCGGTGATCCACGCCGAAATTCCCGTTGCATTCGGGTGCGAAATCTCTTCCCGCTCGTGCCGCCCGCTTCCCGCCGATCGTCACATCGGGCGAACCGTTCGCCAGATCGCCCGTTTCCGTCGAGCCGTGAGTCACTGGGTCGGTAATGCGCGCCGCCTGCGTCACCGTCTTCCTCCACTCGCCTGAGCGCCGCCGGTACTAACGCCGTGCGTCAAGTGCATTCGATAGGTCTTCATAGATCGCGCTCCTACGGGTTGATCGCCACGATGTTCGACCCCTGGATGAGGATGCTCTTGCCTTCCAGTTTGATGTTGCCCGCATTGTCCATATACAAGAGGCTGTCGCCCACCTTCAAGGTGATGTGCGTTTTGGCCTCCATGTAGATCTGGTCGTCGGACTTGACGACGATCTCTTTCTTCACGGATTCGTGATGCAGGCCCAGGACGGTGATGGTGACGTTGTTCTCCACCTTGGTGTTCATGTCGCGCTGGGCGTGCACGGTGACCACTTCGCTGCCCTTGGTGTCGTCGAAGCTGAGCTCGTTGTATCCGCCGCCGCCCTTGGTGCTGTTCGATTTCACTCCGCTGACGTTCTTCTTCGCCGGAAGCGCCCACGGCGGCATCTGGCCCTGGTTATAGACCCGCCCGGTGATCAGCGGCCGGTCGGGGTCGCCCTCCAGAAAATCCACCACGACTTCCTGCCCGATGCGCGGAATCTCGATTCCTCCCCACGTCTTGCCCGCCCATGGCTGCGAGACCCGGATCCAGCACGAGCTGTTATCGTTGAACTTCCCTTCCCGGTCCCAATAGAACTGCACCTTCACCCGCCCGTACTTGTCGGTGAATATCTCTTCGCCCGGCGGCCCCACAACCATCGCGGTCTGGGGGCCACCCACGACGGGTATCAGGTTGGTTCGCATTGGCCGAAACGGCGTCGCGTACGGAATGCACTGAAAGCTGTTGGAGTATTCGGTCTCCGCCCCGCCGGTCCCGCTCCTGTAGTTCGGATTCTGAATGGCTGTGTGGCTGACCGCGGTCAGCAGGTAGTCCTTGTTCAGGTCTCCGCGATAGTGATCTTCCAGGGTGAAATGGTAACCCGCCCCGAAGGCGCGGCAGTCGCTGCGGCCGCGGATGACCGCCTGTGGCATCTGCTGCTCCTGGAGCCGGATGCGCGCCAGCCTGTCCCCATCGCCCTTAGTCTTATACTCGCCGGGGTAATCGTACTTCTCGTACTTCTGCTTCCCCTTTGCCGTGGCCATCAAGCTGGTGGTTGGCATTTCGAAGTTGTAATCGGTGTGCGTAACCACGCCGGGCCGGTAGTTCTCGTGATCTTCCCAGCCGGTTATCCTGTCCTCGGAGCGCACGTAGACGGTAGGTAGGTCGCACTTCGCGGTGGCCTGGTTCGGACATACCTTATGCGATCCGACGTCGTCCCCCATCACCAGCACATGCTTGCCAGCCTGGTGTTCGAAGAAGTAGAAGATACCTTCCTCTTCCATCAGCCGCGACAAAAAATGGCAGTCCGTCTCCCGGTATTGCACGCAGTACTCCCGCGGGGAGTAGCTGCCGAAGAGCCGGACTTCGAAATCCGTGAATCCATACTCACCGAAAACCTGCGTGATGATATCCGGCACCTTCTTGTTCTGGAAGATCCGGCAATCGGTGGTTTGACTGAGGAACCAGAACCACGGCACCATGGTTGCGTGATAGGCCGTGAGATTGGTGTCGCGGCCTCGCTGGACGAACTGGCTGATGAAGCCGTTCAGATAGCGGTCGCTCTCGTCGGCCAGAGTTATGCGTATGGTCACATTCTTCCCGACAATCGAGTCGTAGGAAATCGCGTCGTTCTCCGACAGCATGTCGAGTTCGAAGGAGAACAACTGTGAGATGGCCTCCGTACCGCTGAACGCGCGCAGCAGCAACACGTCCTTGCCTAGCGGTGTATCCACCTCGAAAACCCGCGTTGCCTGTGTGTAAGTCATGGTTTCTACCTCAACTCGGTTCTTTCCCTCTGCCAAGAATTCACTGCACCAGTCCCGGCTCCCGCAGAAAGGGCTTCAGCGCGGCCCACTGGATTGTCACGGGATCCGCAGGATCCGCGTAATCGGAAACGGAGTATGGCTGAAAAATAATCGTCAGTCCTTGCCCGGCGAGTCTCCAATTGCGCGGACGAACGATGACTTCGTGCAATTTCTGGGCGAACCGGCCATCGGCATAGTCATCGGGGAGATTGCCAAGCTGTTTGTGTAGAGCCGACACACAGCTCGCCTGTATCGCACGGTCCCAGTCAGAGCCTTCCCGGAAGATGTCCGCTGGCTGAATCTCACGCTTCTCTTGGAGCAGCCAATTGAATTCGATTGAATCGTCGTCCGGGTGCGGAGTGCCGCGCTCCATCCGAAATGTGACGATTTCAGACGCCACCAACTGTTTCCCGGCGAAGACAATCTCCACGGTAATATCCTCATTCGTGTTCGCATCGCCGATTAGCCCATTCTGCGCTGCTGTTTTGATGGCCGAATTCCAGTCTCTCCATTCCGCGGTGTCACCTGTCGACTGTGGCCATGAGGCATGCAACGTTCCATAGCCCGGGCGCAACCCGGCAGCCCGGGACTCCATTTTCGCGTCAGGATCCTTCGTGTCGGGGTCTTCCAACTCGATCTCCGTGGTCGAGCGCCAGACAAACGTGACACCCCCTATGTGCCGGACCAGGCGCCCCAACTCCTTCGTCCGCGATTCGTAAAAGGTACCCAGCAGGGAAATCTGCTCCGTTGAGGATGCTGACACTCCGGCCTTGCAAGCGATCCCCATCGCGCTGATCCACGCTACCTGATCGTCCCGCACCGCCGACTTCATCTCCGGCGGGACTGTTGCCAGAGCCGCTCTATAGGCCGCAGCCATGCGATTGTCGGCCGCGCTCAGCTTCGGCGAGCCGCAGACCGCTTTCTCCAACGGCGTCTTCGCCTTGGAGCAATCGAAGCTGGCGGCGTGGCCAAGGCCGCCCGACAACAGCAGTAAGGCCCAGCAACTTCTCAGCACCGCAGGCCACCCGCTCGGAGAACACTTAATAAGCATTCCAAACGTAAGAACACTAGTGTGCCTCCTTACCACAGCCCCGTCAATAGCGGCGTCCGTAGACTGTTGTCAGCCGCTGGGCAATAGCCTCTCGTGCCTGGGGGCCGTTGCGGCTCAGCGCACATATTCGGTAATCCGCACGCGGGCCACGTGCTGACGATTCTCGCGACGATGTCCCTCTCGTCCTGCTTCCTGAAGAAGTCTTCACCCCTCATGAAGGCGTCGATGAAGGCGTCCGCCCCGTTGATACCGCCATTCACGGCCCTGCGTGCGTCCGCGAGGTTCATTCCCTTCAGATCCCTGTGCCTGCTCAGAAGCGCGGCATTCTGGCTGTATATCGTCTGAAGCGCGGCGATCTTCTTGGGGTTCTTCTTGTATTTATTCCGCTCGGCGTCGGTCAGCTCTGTAGGAGTCGGACTTCTTAGATCGTTCCGAATACGGGTCTCGTGGTCCTTCAGATAGCGAACCAGAATTCTCACCACGACCCTGGGATCGTCGTTCGCCTTCGCCGGATTCTTGATGAGGTCCTCGCCGATTTCATCCCCAATGCTCTTGAAGTTGTTCCGGCCGGTGAGTTGAACCAAGCCGCTCCCCCTGAAGGTCTTGCCGTCGGGGCTGCCGATGTTGCCAAGATTCGCGCGTTCGTCGTACAGATCGAACGGCTTGCCTTCCTTACTAGTTCCAAAGTTACTCGTATTGTACTTGGACTTACCTTCCAGTTCGGGCCTGAACCTCGAGGCTTCGACCGCGATGGTCGCCAGGGCCATCAGCAGCATGTCGCGGTCAGCCAATTCCTGCGCCCGCAATTCCTCGAGGATCGGCCCCAGCCAATGCTCGATTCCGCCTGGCACCCCGTTTTTTCCCGTTGCGCCCCCTGGCACCATCAACGCCGCCAAGTCGTACATCTCCTTCGTAATGCCGGGTTCGACCGCCTGGTTCTCCCCCAGCGTGGACCCGATCTCCCACATCCATCGGTATAGGGCGCTGTTGGGCTCGATGATGCCCCAATGCGTGACACCCATGGCATGCGGGTCGGCTGCGCCGAACGCCACCTTGTTCGTCAATTCCTGAATCGCGAACGAAAGCCACGGGCTGTACTCGCCGTCCTCGGGAAGTTCCAAGCCTTGTAAAAAACCCGAGCGGATCACTGCGTTCAACCCTTTCTGCACGTTGAGCACATCCCGCGGATCGTTCGCCTGACCCGGCCCGACCGGAGAACGCATCCATTGATCCGGCGACAAGGGCCACTTCGGATTGAGGATCTTAGCTGCTTTAGGCTCTGCCATCGTTTTCTCCTCCGGCGGGAGCCGCGGCGCTTTTGGGAAGCGGGCAGGTCTTCAGCCAGCCGCACCAGCCGAGGCGCGGACCGAATCCCAAGGCGGCCCGAATCTCGAACAATTGCGAGATGGCCTCGGTGCCGCCGAAGCTGCGCAGCGGCAGCATGTCCTTGCCGAGCGGCGAGTCCGCCCGAAAATCTCGCGTCGTCTGTGTCGATGCCATAGTCCTCTATCTCAGTTCCTTTGTCCCACCCGGCGCCGGATCGGCCATCCGCGGCGGGATCTCGAAGCTCTGGATCACGGCACCCTTCTCGTCGTAGAGAATCAGCCGTTGGGCTTCCGAAGGTTGGACGCCAGATTTATTGACGATCTCAACGCCGACCAACTTACCGCCGGCGAGAAGGACCGGGACGCCTTTGAATCCCTTGAACGGCACCGGGACCATCTTCCGTCCCGTCAGCGCCTCTCCAACGTCGAGCAGTTCAACCCCGGCTGCATCGTGTATTACCAGATGCCGCGCGTCTTTGAAACCTACCGGCCACATCGAGCGTTTCTCGCTGGGCCTTGGCTTTACCGTAGCCGCCACGGCGCCGGTTTCAACACGCCAGACGTCCATGCCGGAGTCCGTTCCCTCAGCGAGCAACTTGCCGTCCGGACTGAACACCACGTCCGTTCCGCCCTCATGGAAATCGTGAAGCAGGCGGCCCGTCGCCACATCCCAGACGTAATTACCCCACCCGCCCGCACCCGCGAGCTTCGTGCCGTCCGGGCTAAACGCCAAGCTATCGAGGTCCGGTACGAACCCGTTGGGGTGGATTTCGGGGAGCGCGATCTCGCGCAGCTTTCGGCCCGTCGTCGCGTCCCACACCAGGACGGTTTTCCCCCCGGCGGCCAGCCGCGCGCCATCCCGGCTGAATGTCACGCCGGCCATCCGGAGAATATCCGCTCCCTCAAGCGGCAGTTCCTTACCCGTCACAGCATCCAGCCTCTGAACCTCCGGAAGTTCACAAGACCTGTCGCTGTAGGATCCCGCCACCATCGTGCCATCTAGGCTAATGGCTACGGCCGCCGGGGCGTGATAGGCCTGAACGCGCCACAGAGGCTTCCCGGTCTTGGTGTCGAAAGCAATCAGCTCACTCCAGTAGATGTTGTCGTCGACGCCCACCGCCAGAAGCGAGCCGTCTCCGCTCAGTGCGAATGCGCCGGCCACACGGAGAGACGGGTACCTCGCTTGCCCCCATGCGGCATCAGCATGCGCCTTCGCGAGGCATCCGGCCAAGTCCGGCACTTGTGCGAATGCGACCGGCAAAAGCAATAGAAGCAGGAGTGGCAAGTGGCGGGACACTAATGCACCTCCTTACTCTGGCCCCGTGGATGGCGAGAGCATCCGGGGCCCGAAATCGATCGCTGGCCGATAGCCACGCGCGCCCGGGGGCCGCTGCGTCCCGCCGCACGCCGGCAGCGATCCGGATCCGAAAGACGGCCAAGTGCTTACAAGTCTCGCGATGACGTCTTCGCGGTCCAGATCCTCAAGAAACTTTCGGCCGGCAGTGAAAGCATCTTCAAACTCTTTCAACCCATTGTGTCCGCCATTCACGACCACGCGAGCAGCACCGAGGTCGCCCCTCTTCAGATCGCTTCGGATTCTACTCTCGCCGTTCTTCAAGAACTGCGCCATGATCTTCGCCGCCAAGACGGGGTCGTTCGCTTTGTCGGGGTCATTCACGAGATCCACGCCGATCTTGCCCCCGATTTCCGCGTATTGGCCCCGGCCGGTCAGTTGAACCAAGCCTCGGCCGTGATATCTTGCGCCATCGCCGGGCTGGGTGTTTCCAACGCGCTGACCCAACTTGTGGTCGCCTTTTTCGGTGGACGGATCATATCGATCATAGGCCGGCCCGTCTTTCGTGGTGTTGGTCCCCGTCATCTGGACCGGTTTGCCGCTCTTGTCTAGCACCGGTTTGCCGTTCTTGATTAGCGGTCCGTCCCTGTTCACGTACTCGTCGATGGGCGCAAGCCTTCCAGTCTCCGCTCTAGTGGTCGCAAGCGCCATCAGCAGCATGTCCCGGTCATCCAGTTCTTTCGCCCTCAACGCCGCCAGGAGCGGCGCTATGTAAAGCTGAATGCCACCCGGCACAACTATCGCCGTGCCGTCTACCAGCCTCTTCTTCGTCGTCACGCCCGACGGCACCATCAGCGCCGCCAAATCGTACATCTCCCTCGTGATGCCCGGTTCGAGCTTCTTGTTCTTGCCCGCCTCTGACCCGATTTGCCACATCCATCGGTACAGAGCGCTATTAGGCTCGATGACGCCCTGGCTATGAGTGATTCCAATCCCACTGCCGTGAGTAACGCCGCCCAGGCCATGCGGGTCGGCCCATCCAAACGCCACCTTCTCTGACAAATCCCGAATGGTGAGAGAAAGCCACACACTGTACTTCCCGTCTTCAGGGAGCTCCAATGAAGGAAGCAGTCCCGCGCGGATCGCCGTATTCAGCCCTTTCTGCACGTTGAGCACGTCCCGTGGATCGTTGGCCTGCCCGGGCCCGACGGGAAAATGCAATGAGTGCTCCGGCGAGACATCCGGTGGATCAATGAGCGGTGTGGGATCAGGCTTGAGTTTAGGATCTGCCATCGTTTTCTCCTCCTGCGAACGCCGCCTCCGCGGCGTCTTTGGGGAAGGGCCGGTCCTCTGCCAGCCGCACGAGCACCATGGTGTGCTTGCCGGCCTCGTGCTCGAAGAAGTAGAAGATACCTTCTTCCTCCATCAGACGAGAGACGAAGTTGAATGCCGATTCGCGGTACTGCACGCAATACTCCCGGGTTGGATAGCTGCCCAGACCGCGCGGTTCGTAATCGGTAAAGCCCAGATCGCCGAAGACCTTGTAAATGATGTCGGGGACGGTCATGTTCTGGAAGATTTTGCAGTTAGTCGTCTCCGTAAGAAACCAGAGCCATGGCACGACAGTCGCGTGGTAAATCGTGAGATCCTCGTCGCGTCCGGTTTGCGCGAAACGGGCGACAAAACCGTTCCAATACCGCTCGCCTTCATCGGCCACGGTCGCCCGCACGGTTACTTTCTTGCCGACCATGGCATCGAACGAAATCGAATCGTTCTCGGAAGCCATTTCGAGCTCGAACAACTCTGAGATAGCCTCCGTACCACTGAACGAGCGCAACAGCAGCACGTCCTTGCCCAGCGGTGAGTCCACCTCGAACGTTCGCGTGTCTTGTGTGTATCCCATGGTCTCTACCTCGCTGCCTTTTTCTCGTCCGCCGAAGGATGGTCCAACGGCTGCGGTATCTTCTTGGCTCCCTGTTTCGGTCCGGCCGGTTCCAGCCGGCGCTTGATGACGGATCGCCCATCGCCGCCGATGTACACTTCGTCACCCAGGAAAGCGATGTCTCGCAGCACGCCGGTCTGCCCGCTCAGTTCCTGTTTCCAAGTGTCCCCCCCGTCCGTTGTGCTGATGATGGTGCCGTGAGTGCCGCAAGCGAACCCTCGTTTGGCGTCGGCGAAAGCCACTGCTACGAAGAACTCATTGGCGGCGGAGGGCGGCAGCTTTACGTCCGCCCAGGTTCTCCCGAAATCGCGGCTGCGAAGCACGCCGTCACGGCCTTCAGCGACGAACACGCCAGCCCCAGCAATAACCGCGAGCCCGAAAAACATCGCTCCACGGCGCGCCACGCTCCAGGTGGCGCCAGTGTCGCGGCTTACGTAGACCGCTTGCCCGCCGTTAGCCCATACATCCGAGCGGGATTGAAACCGCACGTGCCATAGCTCCCCTCCACGGCCGCCGTCAGCCGGAAGCAACTTGACGCCCCAATTTGCGCCGCCGTCGCGGGTTACCGCCACAAGCAACGGTGAGCCGCTCCCACACTGCTCGGCGCTACCGACCGCTACCCCAAGCTCCTTGTCGAAGAACTGGACGTCGGCGAAACCCGAGCGGGGGCAATCGGACGCATCCTTCCACTCGGAGACCGCCCTCGCGGGCTGCCAGGATTTTCCACCGTCCGCGGTCGAGGCAAGAAACGCCCCGCTGGGAAATGGTCCCCCCCCCGCCACCCATCCGTGGAGTTCGTCGACAAAGAAGAGCGAATCAGTGGCGGCCGGACCAATCTTGACGGCCTTCCAGGTGCGGCCACGGTTGGCAGTCAGCCAACTCCATTCATTCCCAGATGCCGCCCAGAGGCGATGTGCGCCCACGGGCGCAAACCGGTCTATGCCGACTGTATCCCCGTCAGCCAAACAGCCCCTGCAATCGAAGACCTTCTTCGGCAACCGCCCGGCGACGCGCCAGCCGGGAGCCTCTTGGCCGTGGCCGGAGCCGCACCATAGTGACGCGAGAGCGACAATTCTAAGAAGAGACGATACTCGGCGCATGGCGAAAATCATACATGGTTCACGAGGTTACCCATGTCCCCCTTCTTGGCTGGGTAGCATTTGTCAATCAAGAACTCAGTCAAGTGCGAACTGCCGCCGAACTCATCGTCGGTCAGATTGCCAAAAGCGTGAACGCACTCGTGCATGATCATTAGCGCCCGGCCGTCCCTGTCGTAGCCATGAAGCACGCCCGCCTTCCCCTCCGGATCGAAAAACGCGGGGCCGACGTATATCTTGCCCGGCTTATCCTTGGTTCCAAGGGGCTGTACAATCGCCCCGGCGGAGCACTCAGGATTCTTGAAGAAGTCCGATATCGAAGCATTGCTCTTGGCTGACTCATCAACCCGAGAGGACAGGGTTCCATCGAAAACATTCGCGCGGTCACCCGCCGTCTTTGCACACTCCAGCAGCGCGGCGATGCTGGAAATATCATCCAGCTTGCTCTTAAGGCGATCAACCGCCGCTTGGTCGACGATTTTGCCGGCCTTGTCTTTCCCGTCATCCCAACTTTGGTCCCCTTCCCACTTTCTCAGGGCGTCCAGATGGCCCTTACCTTTCTTGACCTTGGCCTTCTCCTGCTCGCCGCTCTTCAGGTCCTTATTGGCTTGCTTGATTCGGTCTTCCGCCCACTTCAGAAGCGCGCCATCCCATTCCTTCCCTTTCACCCAAAACGGTGCGCGACTAATGGCTTCGTCCGTCCAGCTTTTTTTGAGGGCCTGTTTCTGGCGTTTGTTTCGGTCTTCTTGTGTGTCGACCAGCGGCGCGTCCGGCGGGAGCGGCTTGGGCAGTTGCAGCGGAGTGACTGTAGCGACCGGCGGAGGCGCTCCAGCCAAGGACATGAGCGCGCCGGACAATGGCCGACGATCGACGCTTTCCGAAATCAGGATGTTCGGAATGCGGCCTCTCCCTGGCCCGGACCCACCACGCGGTGAATCCGGCGGCACACCCTCTTTGGGTACTGCGAACGCTCCCGTGAGCATATTCGATACGTCTCCCTTTCCGCCTGAATCCGGCAAGCTTGCCAGGCGCGCCCGGCACTTGCCCGATCAAACTGGCATTCAAAGAAGAAATCGTCACGATTTTACCATTTTCAGATCCGTTTGTTCGAAATCTGCACCGATCCTGGCTCCCGCAGAAAGGGCGTCAGCGCGGCCCACGAAATTACCACGGGCTTCGCAGGATCCGGGTAATCGGAGACGGAGTATGGCGGAAAGGAAATCGCCAGTCCTTGCCAGGCGAATCTCCAATTTGCGGACGAACGATGATCTCGCACTTTCTGGGCGAAGCGGCTGATGAATCCGTTCAGGTAACGGTCGCTCTCGTCGGCCAGCGTGGTCCGAATGGTCACGTTCTTCCCGACAATCGAGTCGTAGGAAATCGAGTCGTTCTCCGACAGCATGTCGAGACCGAAGAAGAACAACTGTGAGATAGCCTCCGTACCGCTGAAGGAGCGCACCAGCAGCACGTCCTTGCCGAGCGGCGTATCCACCTCCATAGCGCGCATTTCTTGCGTATATCCCATGGTTTCTGCCTCTCTTCGATTATTTGCCTTCCTGAGAAAACTCGAACGATGTCGAAACGTCGGACGGCACGTCCACCATCAGCAGCCCACTACGCCTCTCCTTTGCATCCGTGAACCATGAGCGGTGGGCTTCGGGAATCGGCAACCACAGTTCGAGCTGAAGCACCGGGACGTGGCAAAAGTGATCAGGCGACAGACTCAGCCGGACGGCAACCTTTCCATTCTTAACATCCTGAAACGCAAAATCTGACAGCGGATGTGTCGGATCTTCGTATGGAAGCCAGTAGTCGCAGCCTCCGACGGCAACTCTATCGTCCGAACCCTGGAGAATCTCGATCAACTCCTTCAACGAATTCGGCTTACTGCCCGCGGGAAGAGCTTTGGCGATAATGCGGTCCGCCATAAGCGCCGCAAAGATGTCCTCTTTCGGGAAGATCGACGTCAGTGAGACGGGCGCCAATGACCTCGGACTGATGCGGTCCAGATCGATCGTCGAAAACTTCGCATCCTCCGCGTTCAAGAATACTTCCCTGGATTCGTCTATGTTCATGCTCAGATAAGGCCCCACGACCGAAAGCAGGCGGTAGGATACCGACACATACATACTTTGGCCTTCGGGCTGGATCCGCTTATCCTCAATCCAATCGGCATTCGTCATTGCGGCCGCGTCGAAGATCAGTACGGGGCTCCCAGTTCGCGTAACTTTCAGATTTGCAGTCGACCATTCGATCGAATACTCTCCGCTGTTACCTCTCCAAAATGTGCGGCCAAGCTCAGCGCTCTGGGCCTGAAGTTGGCCCGCGAGTACCGCCGAATAACAAAGGAGCAATGAGAAAACTGGGTGCTGACGACTCATTTGTGGCTCCAGCGATCATAGGCGTCCTCCAATTGGCCATCGTAATTGTTTACGGCGTAGCCGGGGCCGTTGTAACCCCTGGCAACCGCTGCCCAGTCGTGCCTTTGTAGCGCATGAACGAGGTGGGCGCTCCTGATATAGCCCAGGAAGGCCTTGAGGTGGTTTCCCTCGGAAACGTACATGGCCCTTGCAAACTCGAGCGCCGAATCGGCGGGGTAGCCCCCGTAGTTAAAACCCATCACCTGGAACCTGCCCCAGGACGTGGACGCGATCGCCTGTTCAATCGCCCGGCCAGCTTTGTACTTCAGGAGCATGGCATTGTATAACATAGAGTACTCCCGCTTCTGGCCGCCGCTGTGATAAGCATTGCCGGCGCCCAGGCTAGGTTGCGACAGATAAGGATGGGTCTTCCGGAAATGGCCCTCCGTTTGGCCTCCGTACACAGCTTCTCCACCCTCGTCGTGGACGACGTGCCCGTGTCCGTCCTTCTTGGGTTGGCCTTGGAATATGTGAAGCTCATAGCGAATAATAGGGCGGCCGTCGGGGCCGAACCCGTGGCCGCCCACTCCCACCTCCACCTCCTGGACTGCATGCACGGCCGCCACCTCGACACCCAGATCGGCCGCGGCGCTCACGAAATCGGCCTCAGAGAGAGTGGGCGGGTGTGCCGTCGGCGCAGGAAGCGAATCGGTCAGGTCTGTAAGGACGTTCAGAGGAATCCCTTTCGCGTTGACGCGTTGAACCAAATAGTCCTTGGCCCACGTGTCTGCCTCTGGGGTGGGCGACGACGCACCATTGCGGAAGTTCTGCGTCCCGCTCATCACGACGTTGAAGGCATATAACATCTGCGGCATGCGCCTAAAACGGGATCGGTCACCGCTTCCGGCCATTGCGTCGAGTTCCGCGCCGGCGACAGATTTGCACTCATGTTTGGCGTGCCTGGGAACGATGCCGCCTGCACCGCCCTCTGGGCTGCCGAAAGCCCTGGGGTCAAGGATACGGAGGAGACCTGCGACTCCTTGTCGAACAAGTCCTGGAGCTCCTCTCGCGCGAGAACGGCAAAAGCGCGAAAGAGCTCCCTGTCCTCCAACTGGCTGGCGTACCGGAAGGCCAACTTCGGGACGCCTTGGATTACGCAGCGGATGAACTCTTCACAGGTAGGGCTCATGTCCGGAGCTGTCATTGCCATAGTTTCTACCTCGATTCCTTTATTCCGCCCCGCGCCGGATCGGCCATCCGTAGGGCTATGTCGAAGGTCTTCATCACTGAACCGGTCGCCAGATTGACTGGCGAGAGCAACGATTCGACCATGGCCTTGCCGTCGGGCCCGAGGTACTTCTTCGATCGCCTTAGCACTTCCGCCAGGCGGTCCGAGACCGACTTCGTCGATCCCTGGGTCCCGGGGCTTAGCTGGGTCCCAAGCGGCGGCCATATCACTGGCATGTGAATACCCCCAGGTAACCACCGGGCTGCTGAAGGCCTCTGGTGCGCCGCAGCCCGATGCCGTGCGCAATCCCATCGTTAAGCCTCACGCCGCGGGTCGGCTCCATTTTAGAAATCACTTTTCGCTCCTTCGTACTCTCTGCCTCAGGATCCGACCTCATTTCCAATGCCAACCGATCCCTTTTCAGCGAGGATGATACCCAGCTCCAACGACTGAATGGTCTGACCTCCGCAGTACGACCCGCACGTTCCTACCCATCGCCCAAACGCTCGTGCGAACGACCCAGACTGGATCGCCTTCGTTTGAGTCAGCGGTGACCTCCGCCGGATTGAGCCACGTCCAGCCACGTTCTTCAGCAAGTTTCCGCGCCTTCTCAATCACTTGCTCGCGCGTGCTGGTGTCGGGCTCTATCGGTCGCGGCGGTGGCGGCGGTGGGTCACCGAACCACAAGCGAGCGAGTCCCGCAACGATGTTCCAAGAAAACCTACACATAAAACCTGTCCCAGATGCCGAACTTGTCCCTTCCTCAGCGAGGCGTGCACCAAGCGTGGATGATCGAATGGTCCGACCTCCGCAGTACGACCCATGCGTTCATACCTCGCGACAAGGTATTCACCCTGACGTCCCAGACTGGTTCGCCCTTGTAGTCCGAAGCGCTCACTTCCACCGGATCGCGCCACATCCAGCCACGCTCTTCAACTAGCTTCCGCGCCTTCTCAATCACTTGCTCGCGCGTGCCGGGGTCGGGATCTATCGGTCGCTGACGTGGCGGCGGTGGGTCACCGAACCAGAAGCGAGCGATTTTCCCAACGACGTTCCCAAAAACCCTACGCATAAAATCTGTCCCACGTGCCGAACTTGTCCCCCGTCTCAGCATTGAGCCACGTCCAGCCAAGATCTTCAGCTAATTTCCTCGCCTTCTCAATTAATTGCACTCGCGTGCTCGGGTCGAGTGTCATCATCGGATTACTTGCCATCGTTTTCTCCTCCGGCAAACACGGCATCGGCGGCGTCTTTGGGGAAGGGGCCGGTCTTCAGCCAGCCGCACCAGCCCAGGCGGGGACCGTATCCGGAGGCTTCGCGGATCTCGCACCGGGGCACTTCTTCTTTCTTCAAAACCGGCTGGATCTCGAATTCGAGCGAGCGGTCGGCGAAGAGGCGGATCAGCGAGACGGCCCGCTCGAAGGCCTTGCCGTCGGGCAGAAAGTCGCGGAACTGGTCGAGCGTCAGCGGCCCGATCCTCACCCGAAAGTGCGATTGCCGCATCCACACCGCGTCGCCGGCCACGGCGCCCATTCCCAACTGGTTGCTCGGCGCCGGCCCGCGCAGATAGCACTTGTCGCGTTCGTCCAGGCGCCGCCAGCGGCCGCGGTATTGCTCCACTTCCACGGGAACCTGGAAATAGTCGCACAGGATTCCGGCCAGCGCGGTGGCGGAGTGCGGACGCTGCGCCAGCAATCCCGCGTAGCGGAGCAGCGTCAGGTCGCTCACGCGCAAGCGGTCGCGCAGTCCCACCGTGCCCATGCCGATCAGGTCGAACAGGTAAGAGGTGAAGTTATCTTCCGCCGAATGCGCCCGCTGCGCCCGCTCGTGGGCGATCAGCGGCCGGTGCTTCTCCCAGGCCTTGTAGAACAGCGAGATCAGCCGGTGATTGAAAATGTCGAGGAAATCCACCAGCGCGTGATTGCCGGCGCGGTCCTCGTTGATCGCAGCTTCGGTATAGTGGGTGGGCAGCACTCCTTTCGGGCCGGCCAGCCCGAGGAACGCCACCGTCATGTAGGGCGGGCCGCCGCCGTCCTCCTGGATGCTATGGATGGCGCTGGCCGGAAACTCGAGCGAAGGCATGGCGCGGAAGCGGACGGATTCGGCCGATGGCGCCGGCGTTCCTCCCACGGAAGCGTGGTCGCGCAGGTGTGCCAGCAGGCGCACGGCCTGAAAGAAATCGAACGCGAATCCATGCTGGAACAGAAGTTCCGCTACAGGACGATCTGTTCCCCAGTCCGAGGATCCCACTCCCGCAACACTCCTTTCCGCTGCAGCGTCGTTACGCTGAGCTGGCTGAACGAATTCAGCGCGCAATAAAGCCCGAAGAACCGCTCGAGAACGCTCGCCAACAGGTATACTCCGCTGCCCACGTATTGCTCTTCGTCGAACTGCAAGTCGACGTGGAGACCCGTCGAGAACACCAGGCCGTGTTCGGAATCCATGCGCGCCACCTTGGGCCGGCTGCGCACGCCGCGCAGGCCCGCGATCTGCTGCGCCACCGTGGGGTTGCCCGAAAAATCGTACAGCTTCAGGATTTCGCGCAACGCTTCCAACCCCTCCTCGACGACCGAGAGATGATTCAGCGACAGGTGCGACGCCAGGCGCCACTGCAAGCCGCGCCGCATGGGCGGGCGGATGGTGGGCGAGGGCGGATCCAGAAACCGGATGCGCAGAATCGCGCCCGCTTCCATCTCGATGTCGCCGAACGCCCGTGTCAGCGGCAGCCGTTCCGGCAGATCGCGATTGGTGCAGGTCAAGCTCACCGTCAGCGATTCCACCGGTGGCCGCGCCGGGCTGAAATTCAGGTCCAACAGCGAAAGATAAACTTCCGTCCCGGCGTCGCCCTTGCGCTCCGATGGCCGCCGGTTGGCCAGCCAGAACGCCTGCTGCTGCTCGGCCCGCTCGCCGTGACGGAACGAATAGAGCGGCCGGTACTCGATCGGCTCTTCGGCATAGAGCGCGTTGGAGGTGACGCGATCGACCGAATAGACTTCGGTCGCCCCCGGGAACATGACGTCCGGAATCACGCGGTATTCGGAAAGCGTGTGCGACAGCCGGATTGGCTCGGCGAACCGCTCAAACAGGTTCACCGCGGGGGTGCAGCCCAGTTGAAAGGTGTCTTTGCCCACCGCCTGTTCGAGCGCCGCCACCCGCTCCTTGCGCTCGAAATCGCGCAGCAGGATCACCACTTCGAACCGCTCGCCCAGGTCCTGCTTGGGAATCTGGTTCAGGTGGACGAGGTCGAAGAACAGGAACTTCTGCGGAAACGAAAAGTACTCCTGCAGGAGGCGATAGCCGAGGAAACTGCGGTGCGAATAGGGCAGCATGCCCTCGTTGCGCTCGAACCCCACCGGCCGGATGGCGGGTTGCGGCAAAAACATGGGAGCGGCGGATGCCCGCCCGCCGACGTTCCGGATGGCCACTCCCGCCAGGCTGCAGAATAGCAATTCGTATATGTTGTGCGCAGCCTGCGGATCGCCGCTGAGATGGAATCGCAACTGCGAGATGTCCAGCTTCGCCGGCGTCACCTCTCCCAGGCAGCGCAATTCGATCCGGATGGCAAACGGCACATCCAGTCCGGCCGTGCCGCCGGGCAGATTTGCCGCACGGAAGAAACCCGCGGAAACGACTTCGAGCGGCCACAGATGCACCGGGCAGCAGGTTCTGAACCGGCAGACCGCGCCGTTCACCGGCTTCGCATATAGGTTCGCGCCTTCCGGCACCGGATACCCGGCAGTCAGATTTCCCTGCCCCGGGTCGATCTCGATCTGAGCGATGGCCATCGACGGGACAGGGCGCAGGAAATGCGGGTACAACGTGTCCAGCAGGGCTTCGGTGATTTCCGGGAATTCGTCGTCGATCTTGCGCTGTATCCGGCCCGCGATCAGCGCGAACGATTCGATCAGCCTCTCGACATGCGGGTCCTCGGAAGCCCCGCCGCCAAGGTCCAATGCTCCCGCCCGCTCCGGATACTTCTCGGCAAATTCGGCCGCCATCTCGCGGATGAACAACAGCTCGCGCTCATAGTAAGGAAGCAGTTCACCGCTCATTGCTGTTGGCCTTGACGGCAAATCTTCTCGTATCGGCCTTGAACTCCGTCTCGAAAACCACCGCCTCGGGCGCTGGATCCACCTTCAGCAGCGCCTCCAGACGGTATCGCAAGACAGGCTTCAGTTCGTCCCAACCATCCAGGAAAACCGAAACGTTCGCCAGGCGAGGCTCGAACACGCGGACCGCGGTTTCGATCGCCTTTCGCAGGCGGTTCTGCTCGGACGCGTCCCGCAGATTGTATGCCGTGAAGTCCGGAAGACCGAAATTGAGCAAGGACGCGGTGGACTCCCGATAGGCGGGCGGTATTAACAGCTCGGCCCGCCGGACATTCAGCAGATTGTCCAAGTCTCTCTGCACCGCCTGCCGCAGCGCCTCGGCGCTATCCGGACGAAGCGATCCGATCAGGCCATCGTACGGGCGGCCCGTCAGGCGGTCCAGGACCGATGGCACGATTCGCATGGAATTGGGACGCGCCCCCGTCATTTCCCCTCACCGCAGGACATGGCCTGCCAGGGATCGAGCCGGCAGAGCCGGTTGAACAACTGCGACGCCTTGTCCTCGTTCGCCGTTCCCGCTTCCTCGTTCTTGTAGCACCGGTGCAGCCGCGTCCACACGGCCCCAATCATCTGCGAGGTTTCCCAGTTCTCGAGCTGGTGCTTGTCGATCAGTTCGGCGAGCTCTTCGAGAATCGACTTCGCCAGCCTGACGCGCCTCGTGTTCAGGCAGACGTCGGCCAGCAGCAACTTGCGTTGAAACCGCACCCGGCCGTTCGGCTCCGCCCCGGAGAGCTTGGTCATCTGCACCAATCCGGCGTCGATCTGGCCGGACTGTACCAATTGCTCCGCCTCGCGCCACGACGCCCCGAGCGCGGAGTCGGCTGAATCCGTGCCGATAAACCGGATCCCGGCTCCCTGTTCCTGCCCTGGCTCCGTGCCGTCCCCGGTCCCCGAAACCGGGTCCGGCTCGGCGATGCGCTTCCTGCGAAGAATGCTGTCGAACACCATCCGGCATTCTTCAAACGCCTCTTTCGCTTCATTCAGGGAGGGGGCGAGAGCGCCGAACTTCTGCTCGCTTACTTGCTCGAATTCCTGGAATGCCTGCCAGGCTTCTTCGAATTGAATCTTCGCGTCTTCATATTGGCGCCGGGAGCCCGCATCCGCCGCGGAGTCGAATTCCTGGGCTGTGATGCGTCCTTCCGGGCGCCGGCACTCGTGGTAGAAGTTGACCGAGTAGTTCTCTCCCGGCGCAGTTCGCAATGTGATGGGGATCTCGCGAATCACCTCCGCCAAGGGGCCGTTCAGCCACTCGAGCGGACCCGAACGCGTTTCCAGATCGCCCTCTTCGATCGGCGGGAACAACCCGGTGTCCCAGTACTCGACGAGCAACCCGCGCACCACCGATACGCCGTCGCGCACGCCGGCGAACCCGTGGAGCTTGACGCTCGCTTCGAGCAGCCAGATGGCCAGGCGCAGGTCCTTCGATTTGGTTTCGAGCGCTTGCGCGGCTTCGTCCGCGAGCCGCTCCCAGCTCGCGCTCGTCTCCATCGCCGGCTGCCATTCGCCCCGGCTGCCGGTGTCGTACACGTTGGGACGCGCGTTGCGGATCCGAACCCAATCCGCCGTGACGCCCAAATCCTCTCCCGCCGGTTTGTCCGGCGAGATCGGCGCCAGGATCCCATCGCTGATAATAGTTGCGGTTCCCATGGTCGGCTAGCAGAACTCCCCGCTCCGCGATCCACCGCCTGCGCGCGGGCGCGGCTCGAAAGCCCGCCACGACCCGCATCGAGCGGCCGTCATGACAAGAAAGGCGCCGCGCGATTGCGGCGCCTTTCTTGAATTCCCGGCAGTTCGCTTCCTCGGAAAGGATGCGCCTACGCGATCGACTTGTGCTGCGCCATGTCCCAGCCGCCCGTGGTTTGCCCGCCCTGCGAGCCGTCCTTGCGCTGCTGGAGAGTGTAGGTCCACTTGATCGTGGCGTAGTTCATGCTGATGCTCTCATCCGGAAAGTCGCCGCTGCTGGTCGGGGCGACGTGGGTGATCACGACTTCCGTCAGCGTGATGTCCATGTACTTGACTCGTTTTTCGCCCGAGGCGCGGAACATCTCGATCTTCACGTTCGAAATGTGCTTGCCGCTTGAGGCGGCCTGATACAGCAACGGAGAAGCCATATCGACGTGATGAGCGAATGTCCAGTCCGCATGATCGGTGCGGGTGACCGTGCCACCGCCAGCGGAACTAGCGGTGGCAGAAGCCGTTTGCGTAATGCCATGGCTCCAACTCAACGCTTCGATCCAGTCTTTGTGTTCGGAATCGGTCGCTTCCCCTTTGATTCCATCTATCTGAATGTAACAATCCATAGCCGTCAAGTCCTTTCGAATTATTTGGTTAGTCGGTACATGGCCCAGTGCTACTTCTGCCCTTGTGGGAGCCTCGCCACCAGCCGCAGCGACACCGTCAACTCCTCCAATTGAAAATGCGGCCTGAGATAGGCGACCGCCGAGTATACGCCGGGCTTACCGGCCACCTCGGCTACCTCAATGCGGGCTTCGCGCAAAGGAAACTTCGCCTTCGCTTCCTGCCCCGCTGTGTCATCCAACAAGACGTAGTGTGAGATCCAATCGTTCAGGAAGCGCTCGCAATTCTCGCGCGACATGAACGACCCGATCTTGTCCCGCATCATAGCCTTCAAAAAATGGGCAAAACGGGAAATTGCGAAAATGTACTGCAGTTGCGCGGATAGGCGCGAGTTAGCATTCGCGTCGTCGTTCAGATACAGCGTTGGTTTCTGGCAGGACTGCGCCCCCAGGAACGCCGCGCGGTCGGTCCCTTTGTAGTAACACAGAGGAATAAAGCCGAGCTTCGAGAGCTCGTTCTCCCGGCGATCCGTAATCGCGATTTCGGTCGGGCACTTGATCGCGACTTCGCCGTCATCGGTAGTAAACGCGTGTGTCGGAAGGCCTTCCACCAGGCCGCCGCCTTCCACTCCGCGAATTGCGGCACACCATTCGTGCCTGGCGAACGCCTCCGTTAGCCGTGTGGCAAATGCATAGGCCGCATTGCCCCACACGTACTTGTTGTGCTCGGTGCCGTCCACGTCTTCTTCGAAGTCGAACGCCTCGACCGTAACGTTGTCTTTGCCGTACGGCAGCCGCATGAGGATGTGCGGTAGCGCCAGGCCCACATAGCGCGAATCGTCGCTCTCGCGGAAGCCTTTCCAGCGGAGATAGGCGTCGTTATCGAAGATCTTAGCCAGATCGCGTGGCCCGGCCAGTTCCGTGTAGCTCTCCCAGTTGAACAGCTTGGGGCTGGCGGCGCCGATAAATGGCGCGTGCGCCGCGGCTGCCACGTTCGACATCTTCTCCAGAATCTCGATATCCTCGGGATGCCGTCCGAACTCGAAGTCGCCGATCAGCACGCCGAAGGGAACTCCGCCGAGCACTCCGTAGCCTTCGTCGTGCACCTTCTTGAACGTGGCCGATTGATCGAACTCCACCGTCTTCTGCAGGTCCCTCAATAGCTCGCGCTTATTGATGTTCATGACCTTGACCTTCAGCATCGGCGAAGTCTCGGTCGAGAGCACGAAGTATTGTAGGCCGCGCCAGGATCCTTCCAGGCGTTGGAACTCGGAGGCGTGCATGATCTCGTTCAGTTGGTTCGAGATCGCCTGGTCGATGGCCGCAATCCGGGAGCCTAGCATGGCTTCGGTGTCGTTCGACACCACCATATCGTGGGTGAGTACCTGATCCACGAACGCTTCCACCCAGTCCTGCGCACTCTGCCGCTCGGCCTGCGTGGGCGCCAGACGCCCCTCTTCCAGAATCTGGTCGAGAATGCTCGCTTCGCCCTGGACTGTTTCCGTTCTTGATCCGGTCCGTATCGATTGAGAATCAGGCATATTATCCCTTCCTCTTCTTCGCCGGTTCGCCCTGGTCCTCTGGTTTCGACATGCCGAGTTCCGCTTGCAATTTGCCAAAAGTCTCGGTGCTGTGCACGACCTCCTGCAACAGTTGGTCCAGCTTCTCGTTGCCGTAGAGTGTGCTCCGCAGATTCGATAGCTTGCGCCGCAATTCCAGGAGCTTACGCAGCGGCTCCACCTGTTCGGCCACCTTGGCCGGTTCGAAATCCTCCATGCTGGAGAACTTCAGTTCGACGGCAAGCTTGGCGTCCTCGTCCGTTAGCCGGTTATCGACCTTGAAAGCCAGCCGCGGAGCAGTCTTATTCAGGAACTTGTCGAAGTTGTCGCGATCCACCTCGACGAACTTGCGGTCCTGTATCCGCGGGAGCGGCTTGTCCGGTTGGCCTGACAGATCCGCCAGGACGCCGGCCACGAAGGGAATCTCCTTCTTCTCGATCGCTCCTAAGGTCTCCACATCGTAAGTGATGTGAACACGCGGCGGCCTCACCCGACTTAACTTTTTCTGAATCGAATCTCTGGCCATTGTGCTGAGCCCTTTCGCTAACGTCTACTACCAGACTGCCTAATAGTTTATATCTCTACTAGCTCGTTTGTGCTATACTACCATACCATGACTTTTGGTACCCGTCCAGACGTTTGGTACTGTTTTTCGCGTGCGGAGATAGTAGTGGATTTTGGGGAACGTTATCGTGCCGCACGCGTCGAATGGCTCAACCGCGTGGCGGGCGTTTTGCCGGCGTACTTCTGAAGGACGAGGTCAGGAAGCGGTACACTCGATGCCACACGTCCTCAATCGCGAAAACGGCAAGTCCCTTGTGGAGTCCTATGCCAAGCATCGCGATCCGGCCGTCGAATGCATCTCATCGAAACAGGCCGCGTTGCCGGCAGCAGGAGCGCCAAAAGTCACACCACGTTAGTGCCGTGTGGCATCTACAATGCTCGCGCAGACCCGAATCGCCGACCGCTACGAATTGAAGGAACTGCTGGGAGAAGGTGGGATGGGCTTGGTCTTCCGTGCCTACGACACCAAGACCAAGAGTCACGTCGCCGTGAAGACCATGCGGGATGGCAGCGACCCGCAGGCGGTTGAACTCTTCACCAAGGAGTGGAGCGTTCTGGCCGACATGAGTCATCCCAACATCGTCGAAATCCGCGATGTGGGGGAAATCGACGATGGAAAACAGCGCCGCCCGTTTTTCGTCATGCCTCTCCTGCAGGGTGCCACCCTGGCTCAGTTGATCCAGGGCTCCAGCGCCCGGTTGACCGTCGAGCGCGTGGTCGGGATTTTCTCCCAGGCCTGCCGCGGCCTGCAGGCCGCCCACGAAAAGGGCCTGGTCCACCGCGACCTGAAGCCCAGCAACATCTTCGTGATGACCGACGACAGCGCGCGCATCATCGATTTCGGCGTCGTCTACCTGGCCGGAACCAATACGATCTCCGGACACAAGGGCACCTGGCAGTACATGGCGCCCGAGCAGGCGGAGCTGAAACCGGCCACTCCCGCCTCGGACATCTTCTCGCTCGGCGTGGTCGCCTACGAGGCGCTCACCGGCCTGAAACCCTTCGCGCGCAAGACCCCGATGGAGACCATCGAGGCCGTTCGCACTCATATCCCGCCGCCCATCTGCGACATCAACCCGAATGTCTCGCAACTCGTCAGCAAGGTCATTCACAAGGCGATGGCCAAGGACCCGATTCACCGGTTCCTGAGCGCCCGCGACTTTTCCGACACGCTGCAAAAGGCTTTCCTCAACCAGCCGATCGAGCGCTTCGATCCGGCCAAGATCCAGCCGCGCATCGATCGCGCCCGCAAGGCCTTCGCCGAGGGCGACTATGGCTTCGCCTCCGAGATCCTGACCGAACTCGGCGCCGAAGGACACATCGATCCGGAAACCAGCCTCCTCAGGGCCCAGATCGCCGAAGCCGTCAAGCAGAAGAAGATTCGCCAACTGCTCGAGAGCGCCCGCACGCGCATGGAGCAGGACGAGTTTCCGCTGGCGCTCGACAAGCTGCGCGAGGTTCTCGAACTCGACGGCGCCAATGCCGACGCGCTCGCCCTGCGCGGGTCCATCGAGATGAAACGCAGCGAGCGCCAGATCGACAAGTGGATGGCGCTGGCGCGGCAGCACCTGGATGTGCGCGATTTTACCGAGGCGCGCCAGGCCCTCCGCGAGGTGCTCGGCCTCACCCCGGATTATCCTCCCGCCATCCAGATGCTGACGGAGCTGGACACGCGGGAGCAGACGGCGATTCGCATCCGCTCGGAGAAAGAGCAGCTTTGCAGCGTTGCGATCAAGGCGTATCAGAACGGCGAGATCAGCACGGCCCTCAGCAAACTCGAGCGCATCCTCAACCTCGCCCGCCAGACGCCCGACGCGGCACTGCCCGACCGCGATGCCGTCTACCAGAGTTTCTACAATCAGGTGCGGTCCGACCACGACAGTATCCGCAACGGCTACGAGGAAGGCCGCCGGCAACTGGCCGAGAAGAACTTCGTCAAAGCGCTCGAAATCGCCGACCAGTTACTCGCCAAGTTTCCCAACGACGCCATGCTCCAGGCGTTGCGCCTGGAGGTCGTCGAGGCCCAGCGGCAGGAGCTATCCGCCTACATCGCCGAAGTCGGCAAGCGCGTCGAGGCGGAGGCGGACCTGGAACGCCGCGTCAATATCGTCAAGGAAGCCTGCGTCCGCTACCCGAACGAGCAGCAGTTTCAACAGTCGCTCAAGCTCGCCCGCGACCGGCGCGACTTGATTCAGTCCATCCTGAACCGCGCCCGCCAGTACGAAGAGAACAGCCAACTCGCCGAGGCCCTGGGCCAGTGGGACATCCTGCGGAACATCCATCCGCAATTCCCCGGCCTGGAGTTCGAGATCGCCCAACTCGTCAAGCGGCGCGAGCAACAAGCCCACGAGGACGATCGAGCCCGTCTGATCGAGCAGATCGACCGCGAGCTGGAAGCCGGCGCCTTTGCCAAGGCCCGCGAACTGGCGCTCGACGCACTCAAGGAGTACCCCGAACACCAGGAGTTGGCGGGCCTCGAACGGCTGGCCCGCCAGGGCCTCGAGCGCAGCGAGGAAGCGCAGCGGCTGTTGCAGGAGGCCAAGCAGGCCTGCGCCAGCGGAGATTACGACAAGGGCATCGCGCTCCTCAATTCCGCGCTCGATCTCTCCGGGCACGACAAGATCGCTCGCGAAACGCTGATGAGCGTGTTGGTCCAGCAGGCCCGCGCCGTGATTGACGCCGACTGGGCAAAGGCCGAGACCTACGTCAATCGGGCCGCCGAACTCGACGATAAGCACCCCGCCGTGCGCGGCCTGCGTTCCATGATCGCCGACGCCAAGCGCAAGGAGCATGTCGCCAAATGCCTGGCCGAGGCGCGATCGCTGCAGGCGGAATCCGGTCCCGAGGCCGCTCTCGAGCGCGTGGAAGCCGGCCTGGTCCCCTATCCCGCCGAGCCGCGCCTGCTGCAATACCGGGGCACGCTGCAAAACCTCCTTCCGGAGAAGCTGCGGCGGCAGCAGGAAACGAACGCTCCCGCGGCGCCGCCGGCAGCGGCCGCCCCCGTGGCGCCAGTCGCGCCATCGCAGCAGCCCCAGGAGTTCACCTCGCTCCTCCCGGAATCGGAATTTGTGCCACGGCAAGCCGCGCCGCCGGTGGCGCCCGCCGCTGCGGAGCCTCCCGCTCCGCCAAAGGGCCCCGCCCCGAAAACGGCGCCCGAGGAATTCACTTCGCTCGTGCCGGGCGCGGACTTCGGTCCACCGCTGGCGCCGCCAGCGGCGCCTGCGGCGGCCAAAACGCCGCAGGGGAAGGCTGAGCCGCCCGCGGGCAAGCCCGCCAAACCGCCCGCTCCGCCTGCCGCCAAGAAGCCGAAGGCGGCTTCGCCCGCGACCAAGGCAACCGCTAAGTTTCGTTTCCCGCGGCGCATCTCCCTGGAGGTCGTCGCCGGACTGGTGGTCTGTATTGCGGTCGTGGTGGGGCTTCGGTACGGCGTGTTCCGCAAGAAGCCCGCTCCGCCGCCCATGGCCATGACCGCTATCCAGGTCCATACCGAGCCAGCCGACGCCGTCGTCATAGTGGACGGCAAGCTCATCCAGGGCGGTCGAGTCGAGACCGCTCTCGATCAGCCGCACACCGTCGCCATCTCGCGTCCCGGCTATGCCGCGGTGACGCAAACCGGGCTGACTCAGGGATCCAACTGGTCTTTCAAGCTCGTCCCCGAGCCCTTGCACATCCGGGTCTCCACTGGCCTCGCGGCAGGCCAGGCGCTGATTGACGGCAAGGTGGCCGGAAACCTCGACCAAGGCGATTTGGCCGACTACGAACTGGTCCTCGACGGCCACCCCCACAAACTGACCGTCAGGAGCGCTGCGGGCGAAGCTTTCTCGATTGATTTCGCCGCCACCGCCGGCGTGCGGCCAAGCGTCCAGCCCTTCCAGACGCCGGGAGTCGTGGTCGCCACCAGCCTCGCCGGCGAAGCCACCGTGTACACCGGCAGCCCGGGGCAGTCCGCGGGAGCCGCCGGCCGGCCGGCGCAGGCAGTCCCGCGCACGGGCCTCGCATTACGCGGCTTCGACGCGCAGAATCACCGGGTGGTTCTCGGCGGCAATGTTTCAATTCCCGTCGATACCGGCAACGCTCCGGTGCTCTACGCCGCGTTTCAGGGGAATCCAAACATCGGCTACGCCATCCTGTCCACGGACGTGCCTGGCGTGGCGGTCTGGCTGGATGGCGCTGCAGTGAAGCCCGCCACGCCGGGCCACTGGCTGGTGCGCAAGGATGCGGGCAATTATAAGCTGAAGGCCGTTGCGCCCGGCTACGAGGAGCTCGATTTGACCCTGACGATCGCCAAGGGCGAGCGCCTCGCCCGGAAGCTGGAGCTGAGATACACGCCAGTGTTGGGCTCGCTCGCTATTTCCTCCGGAACCGGCGGCGCCGAAGTGTTCCTGGACGGCCGGCAACTCGGCGTTGTGGCCCCCGATGGCACGTTCCACTACGACACCGTCGCGCCCGGCCAGCACCAAGTGGAACTGCGACGCGACGGCTTCGAGTCTTTCTCGGGCCAGTTCCCCTTCACCGCGGGCCAGCAGACCGGGCTCGGAGGCAGCGAAGCCAGCCTCCGCGAGTTCGGATTGATCGAGTTTCGCGTCACACCGCCCGACGCGCACAAGGGGTACCGCAAGGCGGACGCCCGCGATTTCCTCGACGTCTCCGGCTCCGCATCCACCCGTTTGGCGCCGGGCGTGTACGAGGTCGAAGCCAGCGCGAACGGTTACATTACCCAGCACCAGACTCTCACCGTGCCACCCGGGAAGGCCGCCCTGGCCGAAATACGCCTGGACCGCGTTGCCGCGCCAACTCCCGCGCCCAGACCCCGCACCACCGGCGAATTGGTGGATACGCCGGACCACATCGTCAAGGATGGCGACTGGTTCCGGCTTAAGAAGGGAATCGACTGGGTCGACCTGAAGCCGGGGATTACCGATTTCACGCTGGTCCTTGCGCGGAACGGAAAGGATAAGAAGTTCCACGTGCAGCGGCTCGTTCTCTCCTGCGCGGCGGGATGCCGGATCATGTACGACGTGGACGGCAGAAAGATCTCGCGAACCGCGGCGGTGGGTCCGAAACAATTGCAGGCGGCCCAGACGCTGAAGATGGCTGCGAACGCGGCCACCTACTCGATCAATGTCCGCATACAGCCCCACCGCATCGTCGTCACCGGCGAGGACGGCGGCGAACTCGATGCGTTCCCGTTCGATTCGGTCGACCTCACGACGGGGAGGTTGGCCATCGGCGGCGAGTCCAACTTCGCAATCAGGTCGCATTGATGACTCAGCAGATCACGAAACCCGCACCCGAAGCTCCGCGAGCGACCGCCAACCTGCAACGGCTGGCTCTGCTGTACGAGGGCATCCTTACCGTGATTGTGCGCGTGCAGTCCGGGCGCCAGCAACTCCAGGACCCCGAGGCTTTCCGGGCCCGCATGCGGGAGGCTCTGAGCGAGATCTCGCAGGTTGCCGCGCGCCGCGGCTACACCAGGGAAGACGTCGACGAGGCCAGCTTTGCCGTGGTCGCCTTTCTCGACGAGGTGATCCTCAGCCGGCAGGACGTCGGGCAAACGCAATGGGCGCGCAAGAGCCTGCAGGAGGAGATGTTTGGCCAGCGCTCCGCCGGCGAACTGTTTTTCAAACGGCTCGACGAACTGCGTGCGCAACGCGATTCGCCGCAGTTGGCCGAGGTGCTCGAGGTCTATCAAACCTGCCTGCTGCTCGGATATGAAGGACGTCACTCCTTGGGAGCCGGAACCGAACTGCACCTGTTGATGGACGACCTCAGCGATCGCATCGAGCGGATTCTCGGCCGCTATCCCGAGTTCTCCCCCGATGGCGCATTTCCGGACCTGCCGCCCGCGCCGCAGCGGCCCGACCCCTTCCCCCGCCAATTGCTGCTGGGCACGATCGCCGTCATGGTGTTTGCGCTGCTCTGTCTCGTGGGCTTCTCATGGCACCTCCGCTGGCGGGTGAGCGACATCCAACAGTTGGTCGAGCAGCAGTCGAACGTGTCGGGGCGTTAAGAGACGATAATGATGAGCCTTCGCAGGATTTTCGGCCTGATCTTGCTGTTCCTGTTTTTCGAGGTGGTGGTGGCGGTGCTGGCGATGATCCTCGCCCCCGAGGTCAGCCTGTTTCTGGCCTGCGCCGCCATGACCGGCCTGGCCCTGCTGGTCTGGCTGCTGGTGGTTCTCATCCTCCGGTTGGCGGCGCGCGGACGGTCTTCTGGTCCCGAATCGGCTACCCAGCAGCCGCAGCGGCCGGCACCGGAGCCGCGCGCCCTGGTTTCCGACGCCTTCACGACCGAACTGCGGGCGCTCATCAGGGAGGCCGACGGCCGGCTCGCCGCTTCGCCCGCCGCCACCGCCGGCCGGAGCGCGAAACCTACCGTCGCCAGCCTGCCGCTCTACCTGATCGTGGGGGCTCCGGAAGCCGGCAAGACGAGCACGCTGGCAAACTCGGGCCTGGAGCCACAACTGCTGGCGGGCGACTCCAATCGCGACTCGATCGTGGTCCCGACCCACCTCTGCAACTTGTGGTTCGCCGCCGGCGCCGTGTTCGCGGACGTCTCCGGCCCCTTGTTCCTCGACGAGCCGGACCGCTGGGAGACTTTGCTGCGCGTCCTCTGCGGCCGCCAGCGGCGTTCGCTCTGGCGCCGGATCCTCGGCGACGGACCCAAGCAGCAGAACGTGAAGGGCGTGCTGCTGTTCTGCGACGCGAACGGCTTTATGCGCGGCAACGACCCACAGGCCGCCGCTCTCAGGTCGCGCAAAACCCGCGAGCGCCTCCAGACCGTAGGCGCGGTGCTCGGCTATGAGTTCCCCGTGTATGTGGTCACTTCGAAATCCGACGCGATCCCGTACTTCGCCGAGTACTTCGCGCACCTGAGCGACACCGAGGATCAGCGCGTGCTGGGCGCCACGCTGCCGTTCGAGCCGGTTGCCCCGTCGGGCGCGGCCGAGGTGTACGTCGAGGCGGAGAACCGGCGCCTCAGCGACTTCTTCAACCGTCTTTACGCTTCCGTCGCCGATAAGCGCATGCTGCTGCTCGCCCGCGAAAACGAATCGGCCAGGAAATCGCTCGTCTATGAGTTTCCGCGCGAACTGAAGCGCATTCGCGGCGAGTTGGTCGCGTTCCTGGTCGACGTCTTCCGGCCGAATCCCCTGCAGTGCGGCCCGCGCCTGCGCGGCTTCTACTTCTCGGGAGTTCGCTCGGTAGTCCACGCCGTCATGATCGAGGAGGTGCCCGGAGAACACCCCGAGGCGCGCGTGGGCGCCGACGCGACGGTGTTCTTCGGCAACATGTCGTCCGCGGCCATGCTCCAGTCCCTGGCCAGCCCGCAGTCCGCCTCGGCTCCCACCACGGTCCGGCGGTGGGCCTTCGTGGCGGAGCTGTTCAACAACATCATCACCCGCGACCATATGGCCCCCAGCGCGCCGGTCGACCGCCGCGTCGAGATCTATCGCACCTTCGCGCTCGGGCTTCTCAGCCTCTTGCTGTTGATTCTCTGCTTCGCGTGGACCATATCCTGGTCGTCGAACCGCACCCTGCTGAACGAAACCGAATCCACCATCGCCACCTTCTCGAACAAGGCGCCGGACGCGGCGACCTATGAATCGTTGCAGGACATGGACGCACTGCGCGTCCGTCTTGCCACGCTGGAACAATATGAAGAAGACGGCCCGCCCACTCACATGCGATGGGGACTCTACGCCGGAAACCGCGCTCTCCCCGCCGTGCGCCGGGTCTACTTCGACCGCTTCCGGAGGGTTTTCCTCAACCGCATGTTGCCGTCCTTCTCCGGCCTGCTCGCGCAGCCGGCCTCCCGCGATTACAACGACATCTACGATCACCTCAAGGTCTATCGCATGATCACCTCCGGCGAATGCCGGCCCAGCGAAAAACCGCTCGATCACACGCTTCCCGAGATGTGGCCCGGCAGCGCCGCGCTCTCCCCGGATGGCGTCGCGCTCGCCAATCGCCAGATCCGATTCTACATTTCCGAACTGGTTGCGAAGGACCCATATCAACGCCAGGTCCCCGAGGATCAGGCCGCCATTAAGCAGGCCCAGGCCTATCTGATGACTTTCAAGGGTCCGGATAAAATGCTCCGGGGGTTGGTCGAGGAGTTGAATCACGAGCACGAGGCCATCAGCCTGGCGCAGTACGCTTCCAACTACCGCGAAGTGCTCAGCGGGCCGGACCACGTCGACTACGCCTACACCCGTCCCGGCTGGGATGCGATTCACAAACGCATCCAGGAGCACCACCTGGCTTCGGTCGGAGAGCCCTGCGTCCTCGGCGCCGGGGCCATCCCCACCGTCTGGATGCCCGGATCGAGTTTCGAAAAGGAGATCGAGGGGCAGTACGTCAAGGATTATATTCAGCTTTGGAAGCAGTTCGTCGGCACGCAGGACGTGCTGCCGTATCAGGGCTTCGCCGACGCCGCCCGGAAGCTTCAGGTCCTTTCGGACAACAACCGCTCGCCGCTGCTGGCCGCGATCTTCATGATTTCGGCGAACACCAACTTCGCCTCCGATGCGAACCCGATGGCGCAGGAGGCGAAAAAACAGGTTGAACGGAGTGTCGGTAACCGGCTCAGCTACCTGTTCCCTCGCACCGCGCGGGCGGAGCGGGAGATCAAGCAAGTCACCGATGCCGCTCCCGCCCCGGTGTTTCCCGTGGTAGCCGATATCGCGCGTGCCTTCCAGCCCGCCCAGGCCGTCGTCAGTCCGGCCAACGCCGACCGCTGGTTGAGCGAGGCGAATCGCGGTTACGTCACCGCGCTCGGCGATCTCGGAGACGCGTTTCGCGCGATGGGACCTCGACCCGATCCTATCGCCGACCAGGGTGCCTACGACCAGGCCTACAAAGCGGCCGACAGGGCCTGGGCAGCCGTCCGCCAACTCGAACAGACGTTCAACAATACTCCCGAGCAGGTCGATCTCGACTTGCGGCATCTGGTCGAGGCGCCCATCGAGCGCGCCAAGCCGATGCTGCCTCAAAATCGCGGCGGCGCCATCTCGGCCCAGATCAACGGAGCCGCCCAGAAGTTCTGTGCGGACATCGATCGCACGCGCCGCAAGTATCCCTTTACACCCGGCGCGCAGGAAGAGGCCGGCCTCGACGAGTTGACCCGGTTGCTCGCGCCCGGAACAGGCACGTTGGCGCACTTCGTCTCGCAGGCGCCGATGGTCAATCTGCTACAGAAGCAGGGCAACGTGTGGGTGCAGAATCCCTCCGCCACGCAAAACCTGTCGGCGCGGTTCCTCGATTCTCTCAACCAACTGAGCCAACTCTCCGACGCGCTGTTCGCCCACGGCTCCGGGCAGCCCCGCCTGGAGTACTCGCTCGCGTTGCACGCGACCGGACCAATCATTTTCATGGTGCAGGTGGACGGGCAGAATGTGAGATGGAACGGAGGATCGGCGACCGAACCCGTCAGGCTATCCTGGCCCGGCGCTGCCCGCGGCGCGAAGCTCATCGACCAGGCTCCGGGGCAAACTCTACAGATCGAAGAGAACGGCGTCTGGGACATCTTCCGCCTTCTCGATCACGGCGAGAACCCGCGACCGGGCAGCTTCACATTCAGTAAGATTAGGTTTGCGGGCAGCGATCAGCAATTGCAAGACGTTCACCTACAGCCGCTCACCCTGCAGATCCAGGTGGATCCCCCAACGGCCTTCGGTCGCGGCAAGTGGAGGCTGGACTGCTCGCCCCGCGCTACGCAATGAACGATTAGGAGAGTACCATGGACCAACCGACCAGCCCCGCCGAGGAGATCAAGACCGACCAGCTTCTCCAGTTACACAACGTGACGAGAGACGTGGCGAAGTTCTGCGGCACCCAGTTGCGCGCCTATCTGGACACGCTCGCACCTCTGTTCCGCCCGCGCCGGATACTGGGCGACCATATGGAAGGCTACGCCCGAGAGACCGTGGTCGGCGAGGACCAGACCCTGGCGGAGCTGAAAGAACTCTATCTGCGCGTGTGCAGCCGCCCCTTCGACCTGCGCCGCGAACTGGCGGTGCCCCTCGAATCCGTCTCCACGCAGATTCAGTTGCACGAGTGGGAGTATGTCCATGAAGCCGTGACAGCCCGTGAGCGCAAGCAGATCACCGTGGTTTCGCCGCTCGCGTGGGTTCTCGCCTATCCCTCCACTTACTCGCTCTCCATGATGCGTCAGGTGCTCGCCGGCAAACAGGAGCGCGACCCGGAATGCGTGCGCGCCTTCGTGCTGCGCGCCTGCCTCATGCACGTGATGTTCCTGAAACAACCCGGTCTGAAGCTGTTGCTCGAAGGTTTGCGCTACAAGGTCGAGGTCCGCCAATCGCCCCAGATGGGAGATCTGCCGTTGGTGACCCTCGTCGCGCCACTTTCCACCATGCGGCTCTCCGACGAACACCTGCTGGTGGCCACCGGCCTCTCGGGCAGGGCCGTCTTTCAGGAGGTGCTCGACCGGCGGAAATCCCGCAAAATCTCCGATCCATTCGAAGAGCAGATTTCCGCTATTCTTAGCTGACTCCCATGAAGAAACAACGCGTGGTCTGGACGAAGGGCATGTTTCTGGTGCCGCAGCATTTTCAGGCACTCGACCAACACGCCGAGGAAGCGCTTCACTTCCGGTCGAAGGCCTCCAACTTCGCTAACTGGGGTGTCGTCGGCATGGCGATCGACGAGGCCAGCCTCGCCACCGGTCTCTTCAAGCTCCGTCATTGCGAGGGCGTGCTGGCCGATGGCCTGGCGTTCAACATGCCCGAAATGGACGACCTGCCGGCTGGCCGCCCGGTCGAGGCGTATTTCGCTCCGGCGCAAGAGAAGATGGACGTGTACCTCGCCGTGCCCGAGTCGCGGCCGCATGGCCAGGATTTCACCCAGCGCGTGGCCGAGCCGGACGGCAGCGAAGGGCCGCCAGTTTCCACGCGGTACCTGGCCACCACGCAGATACTGCCGGATGCAACCGGTGGCACCGACGAGCAGCCCATTCAGTTCGCCGCCAAGACGTTCCGCCTGCTTTTCGAAGGTGAGAATCTGGACGGGTTCACCGCCATGCGTATCGCCCAACTCGTCCGCAGCCAGACCGGCGTCTACGCCCTGGCCCCGCACTTCATTCCGCCGCTGCTCGAAATCTCGGCGAGCGAGTACCTGATGCTGTTGGTGCGCCACCAGATTGAGGTCCTTTCCGCGAAGGCAGCTTCGCTCGCCGTCCCTCGCCGCCAGAATAGCCGCAACTTCGCCGAGTTCTCGCCAGCCGAATCGGGCAACTTCTGGTTGCTGCACACCGTGAACACCAACCTGCCCGAGCTGAAACATCTCTGGAAGGTGCGGCGCGGGCATCCGGACGTCCTGTTCCGCACCATGTTGCGCTTGGCCGGCGCTCTTTCGAGCTTCTCCCCGGAAGCGAACCTGGGCGACCTGCCCGATTACGATCACGACAACCTGGGGCCCTGCTTCACCGAGTTGGACGCCCGGTTGCGGGACCTGCTCGAAACCGTGCTGCCGACCAAGTGCGTGGTCATCCAGCTCGAGTCCGCCGGCAAGCTGATTTGGAGCGGCACCATCACCGACGACCGCTACCTGAGGAACTCGCAGTGCTATCTTGCCGTGAGCGCGCGCATCGCGATTGACGAGTTGATCGGCAAGTTTCCCCGGCTCGCGAAGCTCTCCTCGCCGGTCGAGATCGACCGCCTGGTGCAGCGCTCGCTGCCCGGCGTCTCGCTTCGCCACACCCCGGCGCCTCCGCCCGCCGTACCCGTCAAAATGGATCACCAGTATTTCAGCCTCGGGCAGAGCGGAGCCTTGTGGGAAGGCGTCACGCAGTCGCGAACGATTAACGTGTTTGTCCCCGGCGAAATCGCCAGTCCCAAGCTGGAACTGGTCATTGTGCTGCCATAGCAAGTGCTGTCGCAATTCCGCATCGACGACTGACGGAGGACTTGCACCGTGTGCATTATAAGAAGCGGCGTCGGCGCTGGTGGGTCGAACCACTCTGAGGACGTCAGAATCGTCCAGGAACTGTTGGGATGGAACGCCAACTTTCTAGGCTTGTTTGGCGCACCCCCGCCTCAAACGGGACAGGTCGATAGTGCCACCCTGAACGCGCTACAGAGCTGGCAAACGCACCTGGCCGGCTCGGCCGGCCGCTGGGGCGCCACCGGTTTTCTGTCTCGTCCGGCAGTCCTGCCGGGAAGCGATTCTCTGCTGCAACTTTGCCAAGGAGCGCTCGGCGGCCCATTCGGATTCCTCGGCGCCAAAGACCGGAACCTCGCGCAGCAGGCCGCTTCCATCACGGGCCAAGTCTCGTATTACGGGTTTCGCCTCGTGGTGCAGAGCCGGCGCCGCCGCCGTTCGGACAAAGAGATCGAGGCACTTAATCTGTCGGAGGTCGCGAAGAAGGCAGCCTACGAATTGAAGGCGAAGTGCCCCTCCGTGAGGTTCACCAGCGGACGGCGCGATAAACAGGAGCAGGCGCACGCGATGGCGACCAACGCAGCTCTCAACCGAAGCTGGATTAAGGAAACCTACGTCCAGAGCGCCGCGCGGGATGCCTGTCAGAAGTGGGTCGATGACAACAAGAACAAGAATACGGTTAACGAGATTGCGGTGGGCCTGAAGGCGGTGCTGGACGGTCTCTCCGACGCCCAACTGGCACAGCTAAGCAAGCACCTGTCCGGAGATGCCTTCGACGTTCAGCCCGTCGACAACGGCGCCGACCAGATTAAGAAAGCCATCCGCGGCTTGGCAGGCCTTGGATTGTTTCTTGAAAAAGAAGGGGGACTAGTTAGATGGCACGCACAGTTCTAGGTTTCCCGCATCGCTGGGCAGCCCCGCTGGTGCTGGCGATCGCGCTACACGGATTTCCCGCGCTCGCTGCCGGGCCCGCACCGTGTTCCTCTAAGGTCGCCGACCGGACCATCCGCGATCTTCAGCGGCAAGTAACAGCCGGAACGTTCTACAAGGAGTTGCTTGTTGAGTTCGGCAAGCCGCTGACATGCACCGTGGATAGTGATGACGGAGGCACAAGTCTCACATACTCTTTTGGTGACAATGGCCGGCTCATTGCCCGAATCGATCCGAGCGCCGAATTGAGCGAGCAGAGGGTGGAACTGGACCGCGAATTCATGGACAGCGCGAAGGCGATCTCCCTTCTGAAGACTGCCGAACTGGATGCCTACCCGCCGCACGGATGCGGAATCGTTTGGACAAACGGAGAAGAAGAGTCGCCAGCCTCCATGGGCACGCGCCAGGTAGTCTATCGCGGAAACGCTTGTAATTGCCAGGCGCGCTTGACCTACAAGGGTAAGGGCGTGATTGCGCTCGTGCTTAGAAGCGCCTGTTGATCGACGCGTGCACAGCGCGGTAGAGAGCTTATCGGCGTGGTACCACGCGGACCTGCCGCCCGCGGTCAGCGCCGGCTTTAACCCGGCTCTGGTTTTTTGCTGCGCCTGGCCGCCCGTTTCTTCGGAGCGGGCTTCGCGCCGCTATAGGGAAGGGCGCTGAGCTTGCCGTAGTCCATTTGCAGCAGGCGGTCCCCGACGTGGAAATAGCGGTCATCGTGCGACACCACGACGACCGTCTTGCCGGCGTTCTTCAGTTCAGGCAGCATCGTCTCGTAGAAATAGCGGCGAAACTGCGGGTCCTGGTCGGCCGCCACTTCATCGAAAATGTACACCGGCTTGTCTTCGAGATAGGACACCACCAGGGCCAGCCGCTTGCGCTGTCCGGTCGAGAGATGCGTGGTGCTGAAGCGCCCATCGGCAAAGGCCGTCTTGCCGGATATCTCCATGAGCCGCAGCAAGGCGTTGACGCGCTCCGGCGCCGCGTCGCGCAATCCGTGCAGCTTGTCGAAAAGGTGGAAGTCGGAGAAGATGGCGGAAAACAGGTTTCGGTAGGATTGAATGTTGGCCGGCCCGATGACGCGGTCGTCGACGCGGATGGCGCCTTCGGATGGCCGGTACAGCGCCGTGAACAGCTTGAGGAACGTCGTCTTGCCGCTGCCGTTGCCGCCCACCAGAAACAGGATTTCCCCGCGCCGGAGTTCGCCCACGATAGGGCCCACCTGGAACGTGGCGTTGCCGTCAGGATCCCGATAGTGGAAGCAAACGCCGTCCAGCCCGATCATTTGGAAGTCGCTCAGGTCGATCTCGGGCGCGGCTTCGTGTTCGGCGGTCTTCTTCAGTCCGTCGTCCAGCGTAGCCTCCAGGCGTCGCAGATTGTCCACCGTCACGTTCACCTGCGCCAGCATGGGGATGATGGTGACCACGTTGGTGAGCGGTCCGAAGAAGAACAGAACCGCGGCCATTCTGACGGCTCGCAGCCGGGTTACGCCGCTATCGCTCCGGTTCCATCGATTCAAGTTCCTTGATGCGCGCCCTATAGATGGGCGACACACAATCCGCGGCTTGGCAGGAAGCCAGCGTCTTCGAATACCACTCGTCTTGCGCGGCCCGAAACTGGCGCAATTTCGTATTTCGAGCGGTGTCGTCCTCCATACCGATTCGCAGTTCGGCAGCTCGGTAGGCAAGGGATAGACGCTGGTCGAGGAACGACAGTTCCGGGCTGGCGCAGATCGCACGTTCGCGGGGCTGTTTCGCTCTTGCGCAGTCGAAGCTGGGCCGGAAGGTGCCGACCTCGCCTTCCCTCACGAGCGTGTAGTCGCCGCCCTGCGTCTGACAAGCGTCGTCGTCTTTTCCGGGTAAGATTTCCAGGTGTCCCGTAGCGAGCGAGAACTGAAGAGCGGACTCCGTGCCCCTGAATGTCAGTTGAGCAGTTCGTTTCATGACGGCGTCGGTGGTAAGCAGCATGAGCGCGAAGTCCTTTGCACCGCCCGGCGAGTCCCTCCCCTCGATCCACTGCAAAACCTCCAGTGTGTCGGGTCCCAATGCTAGTATGAGACGGTAGTCGTGACGGTAATGTCTGACGGAATAGCCCCAATCGCAACTCCCAGTCCAGCGCCCCGCGAGCGAGTGCGCGTCCGGTCCGCCCGTGTCGGCGCCAACGGCGGGAGCGACCGCCAACAGAAGAGTCAATAGAAGTGTTCTCATTACATTTCTCCAACCGATGCGCGGGCGGTCCCGCCGGGGAATCTCATCTTGGCTTTCCAGTCATAGGGAATTATACGCCCGTCCCACCGTACCGGTTGGATAACATACTCTGCCGTTACGATGAGCGGGCCGCTATGAAGGGCGGTGATCGTGCTCCCGTAGTGTGTTCTGGCGCAATTCGAATTGACGATTCATGGAGGACTTGCACCATGTGCATTATAAAGAACGGCGTCGGCGCTGGTGGGCCGAACCACTCTGAGGACGTCAGAATCGTCCAGGAGCTGTTGGGATGGAACGCCAATTTTCTAGGCTTGTTTGGCTCACCCCCGCCCCAGACAGGACACCTCGACGCCGCGACGCTCCGTGCGCTCCAAGAGTGGCAAACACACCTATCGACCTCGGCCGACCGCTGGGGCGCCGCCGGTTTTCTGTCTCGTCCCGCAGTCCTGCCGGGAAGCGATTCTCTCCTGCAGCTCTGTCAAGGAGCGCTCGGCGGCCCATTCGGATTCCTCGGCGCCAAAGACCGGAACCTCGCGCAGCAGGCCGCTTCCATCACGGGCCAAGTCTCGTGTTACGGGTTTCGCCTCGCCGTGCAGAGCCGCGGCCCCCGTCCCAAGCCAAGCCGATTTCCCGACGACATCGTGCGCCTGGCCCAAGAGAGCTTTAAGAAGTGGGGTGTCCCCGTCTCAATTACCCTCGCGCAGTGGGCCATCGAGAGCGGATGGGGAAAGGCTACGCCCACAGGCAGCAACAACACCTTCGGCATAAAGGCCGAAAAGGGATATCCATCCGTAGTGGTTCGGACGACGGAGAACGTGAACGGCAAGCTAGTGGAGCGGAGGTTGGCGTTCAGGGTGTTCAACTCCATCCCGGAAGCGTTCGAGGAACACGGCAGATTGCTGGCGACCGGCGCCCCATACGCTGAAGCGCGAAAGTACACGAACGATCCCGACAAATTCGCGGAGGCACTGACTGACAAGTACGCGACGGTCCGCCATTATGGCAAGATACTGAGGGATTTCATGAAGGCCAACAACGTTTATCGCTATGACGGGAGCGCCAAATGAGGTGGATGCGGGCCACGTCACGCATCGCGGCAACGTTCGCGCTCCTGGGTCTCCTGCTACTGCCTTCGCCGTGTGTGGCACAGACCCAGTCGCCGGCGCAGCACAAGTGGGAAAGGTACACGAACGTTCGGTTTGCCTTCTCCATCTGCTACCCCAGCGATCTCCTGATCGGTCAGGGAGAACCGACCAATTCGGACGGTCAGAAATTCCTTTCAAGAGACGGTCGCGCCTACGCGGCTGTCGCGGGCATCTATGATGTTCTGGGTCAAAGCTTCAAGGATGAGTATCTGAGCGACATCAAGGACGCACAGGACGAGCGTTTCAAGATCACCTATCGAGTGTTTAAGCAAGACTGGTTCGTCATAAGCGGCGCTGGCAATGGCAAAATCTACTACCAGAAGTCAGTGCTTTTCGAAGGTATCATCAAGTCGCTCTGGCTTGAGTACCCGGAAGACGCCAGAGCCGACTTCGATAAGATCACGGAGAAGATGTCGGCGTGCTTCCACACGAACTTGCCGCGGCCATTCTGACAGGTCGCGCCCGGGATGAGCCGCTATCGCTCCGGTTCCACCGATTTGAGCTCCTTGATGCGGACCCTATAAACGAGGGCACGCAATCCGTGGCCTGCCCGGGCTCGGATTGTTTCTTGAAAAAGAAGGGGGGACTGGTCAGATGGCACGCACAGTTCTAGGTTTCCCGCATCGCTGGGCAGCCCCGCTGGTGCTGGCGCTCGCGCTGCACGGATTTCCCGCGCTCGCCGCGGGGCACACCCCGCGTTCCGCAAAGAACGCCGGCCCGGCGAGCCGCGATCTTCAGCGGCAGGTGACAGCCGGAACGTTCTACAAGGAGTTGCTTCTTGAGTTCGGTAAGCCGCTGACGTGCATCGTGGGTAGCGAGAACGGAAGCACGAGTCTGACATACTCTTTTGGCGACAGCGCCCGGCTCATTGCCCGAATCGATCCGAGCGCCGAATTGAGCGAGCAGAGGGTGGAACTGGAACACGAATACATGGATAGCGCGAAGGCATCGCTCTCCTGAAAACTGCCGAACTGGATGGGTACCCGCCGCACGGATGCGGAATCGTTTGGACAAACGGAGAGGAAGAGTCGCCGGGCCCCATGGGCGCGCGCCAAGTCGTCTATCGCGGGAACGCGTGTAATTGCCAGGCTCGCTTGACCTACAAGGGCAAGTACGTGATTGCGATCGTGCTCAGAAGCGCCTGTTGATGAACGCGTACAAAGCGCCGTACTGAAAATGTCGGCTTGCTTCCGCACGAACCTGCCATTGCCATTTTGACGGCTCGCGCCCGGGTTAAGCCGCTATCGCTGCGGCTCCATCGATTCAAGCTACTGGACGCGCACCCGATAAATGGCCGGTGTTCGAGATGTCGCGACGGACTCAGACAAATGGCAAGTCGAGCCTATCGCCGACACACATCGGACTTATGGCGCCGCTCGAATCGCCATTTCCCTCCGTGTGTCTCTCGCGCACCCGAGAGAAGACAATGGACTCCCGCGCTGCCGCGCTCGTCGTACAATGATTAAGAACATCCAAGGAATACTTATGCGTTGGCTATCGTCTGTATTGGTTTTCGCTCTGGCTACCGCCGCCTCGGCAGACGTAATCACGCTGAAGAGCGGTCGTGTCATTACTGGCACTTTTGTGGGCGGTACGGCGCGCCAGGTGCAAGTCGAGGTGGCCGGCAAGGTCGAGACTATCGACGTGGCGGACATCCACGGCATCGAGTTTTCGGCCAATGCGGCCGCGGATTCCGGCCAGTCCGCACCGCGCACGGCGCCGGTCGCCGCTCCGGCCTCGACTCCGCCAGCGCCCTCCGTGCGGGCGGAGGCGCCGCAAAGCCTGTCGCCCGCTCTCGAGGCTCCGCTGCCCACCGATCCGGGAGTCTATGCCAAGAGGCAGGGGCAGTGGATCGAGGTCGCGCCGGAAGTCGTATATTGGAAGACTCCGGGCAAGGTTCCTTCCATGGTTGGGCACCACGATGTGACGGGCCAAGTCGCGGCACCCTCCAGCCGCGCCAGTTTTGCCGGACCGCCAAAGCTCCTGGTCGTCGTGGCGGAAGGCGGCGCGTTGACCGAATACCGGTTACTGCGGCTCCATCCCACCAAGGACGACCGCGAATTCCGCATGGCCAAAGGCGGCCAGATGCACGACTTTCGCGACGTGCTCACGTTCGACAGCAAGAAGGTTTTCAGCAATGTGTTTGAGGTCAGTTTCCCAGCCACCGCCGGGCCTGGGGAATATGGCCTGCTGCCGTCGGGCGCGACCAACGGCAACGGGAAGATTTTCTCCTTCTCCGTCGCCCAATAGGAGAGTGCAGATCCGCCTCAGGAAGGCACTTGCGGATCAGGGCGCGACTCAAGATGTTACCGAAACGGGGTGAATTCGCCCCGTTTGGGAAGGACGCTCTGCAATGGAATCAAGCACTTGAGTCTCTCCAGGCGGGGCAAATTCACCCCGTTTTGTTAACATTTAGCGCATCGAGGAACTGGTCCCGATCCGATTATCCCGCACGAGGCGCCGACTAAGACTCCGAGGGGGGCCGGGAACCAACGCAGCACGATGAAAACAAGGGCAAAGATTGTTCGTTGGGCGACGTGACCGCCGGTTGAGACGCATTCGGAAACGAGGGTATGAATACCATCCGCCAGTTGGCGGAGCAGGACCCGAGCAACGCCGGCTGGCAGCGCGATCTGGCCGTGTCCCACAGCCAGGTGGGCAGAGTGCTGGAAGCGCAGGGCAAGCTGGCGGAGGCACTGGCGGCGCATAGCGAGGAACTAAGGAATCCCCTATATCAAAACATGTGAGTCTCGTTGACCGGCTGCCAAATCACCAACACAAACGGCTGGCAGGCTCCGCGCTTCCGCTTTCCCGCGACGAAGCGTCGTCGCCCATCCCAACTCCCGCTATGGCTGCGGACGGCGCTTCAGGCGTCATTGGCTTGTCGCCTTGCCGTCATCTATACTTCACAGCGCCGACATAGACTGATAGTTTCCGCCCACGCGGTGCCACTGCGTGTTCGCTGGTATGGCCGCGTCGGCCGATGGCGCCCGGAAACATTGCCGCTTGGGGACGGAACAGGTGAATTCATGAGTACATGGCATCGATTGGGGGCGGCGCTGGCCGCGTGTGTTCTGTCGTGCCCGCTGGTGGCGGGCGACTACCATCCACTGGCGGGCCTGCGTCCGGCGTCCCGCACCGAAGCGGGCCCAGGCACGGTGCTGCCGGGCGGCCGCCTCCTGTCGCCCACGGGAACCGAATACACCACCGGCCCCGGCCCGTTTGGCCTCGCCATCAGTCCATCGGGCAACCGCGTCGTCACGGCCAACGGTGGCCCGGACCGCTTCTCGCTGACCTTCCTCGAACGCGCTGGCGACGAGTGGAAGACGCGCCAACTGGCCCTGGGCAAGCCCGGCGACGACTGGCAGTCCGCTTTCATGGGACTTGCTTTTGAAAACGACAACGAAATCTATGTGTCCGAGGGGGAATCCGGCCGCGTGCGGCTTTTCGACGTTGTCGCCGGCCACAAGCTGGCCGATTTCAACCTCGACGCACACGGCTTCTACGATAGCTACACGGGTGACTTGGCGTTCGACCGCCAGCGCGGTCTGCTGTACGTGGTGGACCAGGCGAACTTTCGCGTCGCGGTCTTCGACACACGCCACCGCCGCTATCTCTCGAGCGTGCGCGTCGGACGCCTTCCCTTCGCCATCGCGCTTTCTCCCGACGGCCGGCGCGCCTACGTGACCAACGTCGGCATGTTCCGCTACCAGCCCATCGAAGGCGCCGACCCGAAGCGCATCCGCGAAACCGGCCTGCCGTTCCCGCCCTTCGGTTTTCCGTCGAAGGAAACGCTCGAAGGCACCACCGCTAAGAACTCGAGCGGGCGCGAGGTCGCGGTCCCGGCGCTGGGCGATCCGAACGTGCCGGAGTCCAACAGCGTCTGCGTGCTCGAGGTGAGCGATGCCGCCCACCCGGCGGTCGTCAAGTTCATCCGCACGGGCCTCGCCTTCGGGCTGAATAGCCTGGGTGGCAGCGCGCCGGCGGGAATTCTGGCGGCGGACTCGCGTGTGTTCGTATCGAACTCGACCAACGACTCGGTTTCGATCGTCGACGCCGCCACGCTCGAGGTCACCGCCGACATCCCGCTGCGCATTCCCGGGCTCGACCGCTTCCGTGGAGTGATTCCCATCGGCCTCGCCTACAGCCCCCAGCGCGACCGGCTGCTGGTGGCCGAAGCGGGGATCAACGCCGTTGCCGTGATCGATGCCGGGCGCCGCAGCGTGCTCGGCCATCTGCCCGCCGGTTGGTTCCCGACGCGCGTCGCGCTCGATGGCGATACCGTCTATGCGACCAACGCGAAGGGCCACGGGATCGGGCCGAACGCCTCGCTCGACGCGCCGCTGCCGAACAGCTTTCAAATGGAACGGCGGCACGGCTCGCTTAGCCGTTACGCGTTTCCCGACGACGCCGCGCTGGCCGCCGCAACCGCCACGGTGATGGCAAACGACGGATTCACGGCGGCCGACGACGCTCCGCCCCTGCCGCCGGCCATCCGGCACGTGGTGATTATCGTCAAGGAAAACCGCACCTTCGACGAGGTCTTCGGCGACGTCGCGGGCGCACCGAAGCTGGCGCGCTGGGGCGACCATGTCACGCCGAACCACCACGCCCTGGCCGCGCGCTTCGCCATGAGCGACAACTTTTACGCCGACTCCGAAGTGAGCGTCGACGGGCATCACTGGCTGGTCGGCTCCTATCCGAACGTGTGGACCGAAAGCACGATGATGGCGGCGTATGGCGGGGCCAAGAATTTCCGCTTCACGCCCGACGCACCGGGCCGGCTCGCGTTCCCCGAGAGCAATTCCTCGGTTCACCCGGAAGACCAGCTCGAAGCCGGCACGCTCTGGCACCATCTGGACCGTCACGGCATTTCGTTCCGCAGCTTCGGCGAGGGATTTGAGTTGGCCGGCGTCGACGAGGGCGAAGGGCTCAAGCCCACCGGCGCGCGCTTTCTCACCAATATCCCGATCCCCGATCCGCTCTACCGCAACGCTTCGCGCGAATACCCGCAATTCAACATGAACATTCCGGACCAATACCGCGCCACGGCGTTCATCGCCGAAGTCGACAAATTGTACCGCGGGCCGGGCCTCGCGCTACCGCGGCTTGTCTTCATTCACCTGCCGCAGGACCACACCGAAGACCCGCGCCCGGCCGACGGCTACCCCACCAGGGCCGCGTTCGTCGCCGACAACGACTACGCGCTGGGCCGGATCGTCGAGTACCTGTCGCATTCGCCCTGGTGGAACGACATGGCGATCTTCGTCACCGAGGACGATGCCGCCGGCGGCGTGGATCACGTCGACGCGCATCGCACCGTGCTGCTCGCCATCAGCCCGTACGTGAAGCCCGGCTGCTTCGCGCATCGGAATTCGAACTTCGCCGGCATGTTGAAGACGGTCTTTCGCATCCTCGGCATGCCGCCGCTCAATCTTTTCGACGCGGCATCGACGAGCCTGGGCGAATGCTTCACCGCGCAGCCCGATTTCCGTCCCTACGATCCGCTGCCGCCGAACGTGGACGTCTTCGATCCGGCCAAGGTGCGCGAGCCGCGCGACCCGAAGCCCGGACCGAGGATGGACGACCCGGCCGAGGTCAGGAAGCAGCTCCCATGAGCCGCGTCCACCGGCGAAACTTGCCTGCCGGGACGCGCCTGCCGCATACTGGGAGCCAGCGGAGCCGTGCAGCCCGTTTGCGGTTCCCTATCCGACCTCCTCATGCGCCCATCCGAACGACGCGACATCATCGTCAACCTTGTGCGCGAGCGCGAGCGCATCGCCGTGGAAACGCTTGCCCAGGAGCTCGGCACGTCGCCCGAAACCATCCGGCGCGACCTCACCGGACTGGCCGCCCGCGGGCTCATCCGCAAATTCCACGGGGGCGCCGCCTCGGCGGAAAGCGCCATTTTCGGTTCCGTCATGGAAGGCCCGTTCGCTGCCCGCATGCAGGAACACCTTGCCGAAAAACGCGCCATCGCGCGTGCGGCGGCGTCGCTGTTTTCGCCCGGCGACGCGCTTTTCATCGACACCGGCACCACCACCTCCATCTTCGCCGAGGAAATCGCCCGGCTCGGCCAGTTGACCGTCATCACCAACTCGGTTTCCATCACGCAACTCATCATGCGCGGCAGCGGGACGAACCACGTTTTCCTGGTCGGCGGCGAATACCGGGACGACGCGGCGGAAAACGTCGGCAGGCTGGCGGTGGAGCAGGTCAGGCACTTCCACGCGCCATACGCGGTCCTGGCGGCCGGCGCCGTCGAGCCGGAGGGCGTGCTCGACTTTGACGCGAGCGAGGCGGATATCGCCGTCGCCATGGCCAGCCAGGCCCGCGACATCACGATTCTGGCCGATTCGAGCAAGTTTCGGCGAACCGGTCTGTTTCAGGTTTGCCCGTTGGCCGATGTCGACCGGCTCGTGTCGGACGGTGCCCCCGAAGGCGCGCTGGCCGAGGCGCTCGAGGCCGCCGCCGTCCAGCACATCGCCGCCGCGCCGCTCGGCTCGCCCGCGGCTGGCGATCCCGCTCATTAACGGGCAATCCCGCCCGTTCCCCACCACCGCCGCCCGCAAGCACCTGCTCCGTTCGATGGCGCCACACCGCGTGCCGAATCGAGCCTCACGACGCCTGCGGAGCGGCAATTGCGTATACCATGTTAACGCCAAGCGAATAATCGATCAATTCTGGTGACTATTCAGTTACATTTATTGACAACACAGGCATGAATACCCGCATAATGGTGTGCTAGCTCGGATGTCGGCCCGACCTTCCCAGCGCAAGTGCTAGCTGCATAACGGGAGTACCGGACCGGCGCCGCGCCAATTCTACCCAAGGGAGCGACGCGTGCAATCTCGACAAAAGCTATTCACTCGCATGGTCTGGATTCTGCTGGGGGCGATGGTCGCCTGCCAGATCTCGCTCGGACAATCCACTTTCGGCTCGGTGGTCGGGACGGTAACCGACAGCACGGGAAAAGTGATTGCCGGGGCGGCAGTAACGTTGACCGCGACGGAGACCAACGTCAAACGGAGCGGACTGACTCGTGACAACGGCGTGTACGAGTTCCCGAACTTGATTCCCGGCCGCTATCAGGTGGCCGTGGAGCACCCGGGCTTCAGCCCGAGTATCACCGAACCGTTCGCGCTGGAAGCCCGCGCGACCGAGCGGCAAGATGTAGAACTGGCGCTGGCCGGTGTCACGGCCAGCGTAACGGTAACGGCGGCGCTGGTAAATGCCGATAATCCAATGGTTTCGAGCGCTGTCACGAACAAGGAATTGACCGAACTGCCCTACAATTTCCGCACCGAGAACACCTCTCCGCTGCCGTCGATCACGGTGCTGCCGGAAGTACAGATGGGCAATGGCCAGAACATGTTTTCGCTATCGGGCGGGATGGCCTATCAAAACGAAATCTCGGTGGACGGCATCATGACCAACAGCGTCCGCGACAACGGCGTCGCCAGCGGCGAGGTTGCCGGACGGACGGGCGGCGCCTACAACATGTTCCCCTCGATGGAAGGCATTCGCGAGGTTCGTGTCAGTTCGGTGAGCAACAGCGCCGAGTTCGTCCAGATGGGCGACCTGACGACGATCACCAAGTCGGGCTCGAACGAATTCCACGGTTCGGCGTTCTGGAATTACAACGGCAACGCGCTCAACGCCAATCCGAACTACTTCACGCCGGACCTGGTCAACCCGCGGCGCGTGAACAACGATGCGGGCGGCAGCTTCGGCGGCCCGGTGACGATCCCCCACGTCTACAACGGCCATAATAGAACCTTCTTTTTCGCCGACTACGAGCGGCTCACGATTTACAGCAACACCGTCAGCGGCGCCACCGTGCCGACCGCCGACGAACGCAAGGGGCTCATCAGCAGCGCGACGCCGCTCATCAACCCGCTGACGGGTTCCGCGTTTGCGACCGATTCGGCCGGCCGCTACATCGTGCCGGTCAACTCGGTCAGCCAGAAGGTGCTCGATAAGCTGATTCCGGCGCCGAACGTAGGCACGAACCTGTACCGTTTCGGCTTCAACAGCAGCACGGAATCGAACCAGTACGACATCCGCGGCGACCAGAATTTTTCGAGCAGGCATTCGATATTCGCGCGCTGGACGTGGAAGAACAGCGACGACCTTTCGCCGGATTCCTTTCTGGTGACCAGTCCGCTGGCCATGCGCTCGCGGTCGCGCAACCTGGCGGTTGCCGACACGTACGCGCTGCGGCCGAACCTATTGAACGAATTCCGGTTCGGGCTCACCAACGCGGACTTCGACCGGCAGCAGACGACCACGGTGAAGGGCGCGGACATAATCGCCTCGCTCGGCTTGAATTCGTACGTGAAGAACCTGCCCGCCAACACGGGCACGCCCTACATTCAGATTGCGGGCTATACGAACTTCGGCATCGCGCAGCCGGATTCGCCGATCCAACGCACGCTGCAGTTTGCCGACAACGTGACGTACTCGACCGGCGCGCACAGCTTCAAGGCCGGGGTCGACTTCCGGCGGCTGCGCTGGAGTTCGCGCAGCAACTTCACCGGCGCGGACGATTTCGGCGTCTATTCGTTCGACGCGGCGCTGACCGGCGGCACGGGCAACGCGGTGGCGAACTTCCTGCTGGGCCTGCCGAGCGATTCGAACCAGACCGCTTCGGGCCCGCTGGTGGACGGCCACACCTGGCACCAGGGCTACTTCTTCCAGGACGACTGGCGCGTTTCGCAGCGCGTGACGCTGAATCTCGGCATCCGCTACGACATTTTCGAGCCCTTCACCGACGCGGGCGGCAACATCACCAATTTCCTGCGCAACACGAAAAATGGCGACGTGGTGGTGCCGGACGAGGCTTCTCTGGCACTGGCCAAGCCCGCCTTCACCGAGGGCATCGGCACGGCCAAGATCTACACCGCCGCGCAGGTTGGGTTGCCCAAGACGCTGCGCAACACCGACCTGAACAACTTCGCGCCGCGCATCGGCGTGGCCTGGCGCCCGCTACGCACCGACCGCCTGGTGATCCGCGGCGGCTACGGTATGTACTACACCCGTATCCTGGGCGACGTATTCAACTCGTTGACCGGCATTCACACGTCGGACAACGTGGACTTCGTCAACACTTACAATGCGAGCGCGCACTCCTACTCGATGATTTGGCCCAACACGTCGACCAACACCGCCGCCAGCGTGGCGTCGCCGGCCGGGAGCCAGAACTTTTCGACGGCGAACGACCCGAACTACAAGGACCCCTATACCCAGCAGTGGAGCTTCACGATTGAGCGGCAGCTCACTTCCAACCAGGCCGTCCGCGTCACCTACACCGGCTACCACACGGAAGAGCTGACGTTGGCGCCCGACCTGAACCAGATCCAGCCGAACACGATTGGCTATAAGAATATGTTCATCTCGAACGCCGACGGCTCGGCGATGGTCGTCAATCCGGCGCTGGGGATTGCCGATCCGCGGCCGTATCCGAACTGGCACCGCGTCAACACGCGCGACAACGGCGGCATGGCCAATTACGACGACCTCACCGTTCAGTTCACCGGTGCGTTGCGGCGCTCCGGCCTGCACTATTCGGCCAGCTACAAGTTCGCCAAGGGCATCACCAACGTCGAGCCGCGGAACGGCGGCGCGAACTTCATCAACGAAATCTCCTCGCGCACCGACGACCGCTTCGACACGAGCTACCAGCGCGGGCAGATTCAGGCGATCCCGAATCACCGGGTGACGGGCAACTTCGTCTGGAACGTACCGTTCGGCCGCTCGCGCGCGTTCGGGTCGCACATGAGCCGCTGGGCCGATGCGGTGGCGGGCGGATGGTCGATCTCGAACATCACCACGATGCAGACCGGGCAGCACCTGTCGGGGGTATACTCCGGCTATTGCGGGTCCGGCACTAACTGCTACGGCAACGAGGCAGCCGACGTGGTCGGCGGGCAGGACGCCAACAGCGGAACGAAGACGACGGCCGAGTGGTTCAACACCGGTGCCTTCAGCACGGCGGACCTCAAGATCAAGGCCGTCAGCAACGATCCGACGCATCCGGGCGGCATCTATCCGGGCCGCTTCGGCAACGCCGGCAAGGGCTCGATTCTCGGCCCGGGCATCGTCGCCGTCGACGCCGCCATGTTCAAGGACTTCGCCTTCACCGAGCGAACGCAGTTGCGCCTGGAAACGCAAATCACCAATATCATCAACCACGCGAACTTCGATAACCCGGTCACCGACGTCAACAGCGTCAACTATGGCCAGGTTCTCAACACGCTCACTGTCAACGATTCCGGCGCGCGCCGTGTCCTGCTCGGCCTGCGCCTGACCTTCTAGGCGAACCTCGCGCGGCGGGCTGCAAGTCGCACTGCCCGCCGCGCCGAAATCACTTCAAACGGATCTTCCGCGACGAAGCCCGACTAAATTCCCTGGTTGCGCCGGCAACCGTCGCGCTAGACCGTCTCCGCTGCCGCCGCGCCCACGCGAATCGTAATCGACCGGCTGCCCAGGAACGGGTGAGTCGCGGTCAGGTTCACCACACCGGACGTTTCCTTCGCCCGTACCCAGATGGCCGCCGCGCCGCCCGCCGGCACCAGCGGATTTTCGCCGACGATCTCGCCCGGACCGGTGAGCGAAAGCGCGATGGCGGCCGTCGCGAACGGGCGCAGGTTGCCGAATTCGTCCGTCAACAGGATGACCACGCGCGTCGCGTCCCGGCCGTCGCCGAGCAACTCCGCGTCGTCGGCAAGCACCTTGAAGTCCGCGTCTACTCCACTGCCCGAAAGCGTCAGCGTCTTGCGCAGCTTGCCGCCGATGTAGCCCTCGATCTTCAAATCGCCCCACGGCCGCAACGGCAGCTCGCCCAGGTCCATCGTGAATGGTGGGTGTTTCAGATGCGCGTAGGTCTTCCGGTCGGGATCGAGTTCCTGCCGCAACTCGCCGCACCAGTACACCTTGAGGTGGTCGCAATTAGAGAGGATCGGCACCTCGTGCACGCCGCCGGCGCCCGACCTGTCCCCCTGCGACAGGAAGAAGCCCGCCTGCAGGACGACCTCTTCTTCCGGGCTGCACTGCGAAGCGTAGAAGTACGCGGCCGGCTTCGGGATGCGGAAAATGTCCGACACGCCGTGATAGCAAATGTGGTCGCCGGAGCCGAAATTGAAATGCGTGTTGTAGTCGAACGCGCACCAGCCGGTGCCGCCCGCATAGCGATTGTCCGAGGCGAGCTGGTTGTGCACGCGCGCGTGGCGCGCCACGTGTTCCGCCACCCGCTCGACGTTGTCGTTGCGTTTGGTCGAGAACGTGTGCCCGGCGAACTCGGTGTTCATATACTGCGCGTGGTTGGGCGGACGCAGCGGAAAGCCGAAATCGTTCATCGTCATCACGTCTTCGAGCAACTCCGTGTCGTAGAGGTAGCGGATGCCGCCGGTCTGGCGCGCGTCGTCGAGCGAGTGCGCCAGAGCGTTCGTGCGCGTGTAGAAATCGTGATTGTCCAGGCTCTCGTTGATGCGAACGCCCCACAGCACGATCGACGGATGGTTCCAATCGCGCCGGATCATCTCGCCCACATTGCGCACGGCCACGTCCTGCCAGGCCTTGTCGCCGATGTGCTGCCAGCCGGGGATTTCCTCTAGCACCAAGAGCCCGAGTTCGTCGCACGCGTCCAGGAAGGCCGGCGATTGCGGGTAGTGCGACGTGCGCACGATGTTCGCGTGCAACTCGCGCCGCAGAATCCACGCGTCGCGCCGCTGCACGCGCTCCGGCATCGCCCCGCCCACGTAGGGAAACGTCTGGTGCCGGTTGAGCCCCATCAGCTTGACGCGTTCGCCGTTGAGCGTGAATCCATCCGGCGTATAGCGCGCCTCACGGAAGCCGATTCGCGTGCGGTATTCGTCGTCGGCGCCGGCGGCCGTCTTCAGCCGCACCACCACCGTGTACAGCTTCGGTCGTTGCAGATTCCAGAGTTCGATTTCGGGGAGCGATTCCAGCCGGATCTCGCGATACGCGGCCTGCGCCGTCGCCGTCGCGCTGGCCGTCTTCAGCACCTTCTCGCCATCGCGCAATTCCGCGGTGAGCGTGGCCGGCCCCGCGATCGGCCCTTCGAGGTAGCAGCGCACCACGACCGACCGCTCGGCCGTCAGCGCCGCCACTGGCTTCGCATAGACGTTGTCGATGAACGTCTCCGGCACCACGCGCAGCTCGACGCCGCGGTAGATGCCGCCAAAGGTCAGGTAGTCGATGTTGTCGCCGAACGGCGGAATGTCGGCGCGCTCGGTCGAATCCACTTCCACCGCGATCGTGTTGTCGGCGCCATACCGCAGGTACGGCCCAATCTCGAAGCGGAACGGCGTGTAGCCGCCCTTGTACTCGTCGAAGCGGTGCCCATTCACGGTCACCGTGGTGGCCGTCATGGCCCCGGCGAAATCCAGGAAGACGCGCTTCGCCTTCCACTCCGCGAGCGCGCGGAAGTGGCGCCGGTAGGCGGAGACGTACTGAAAGCTGCGTTCGTCGAAGCTGTGCCATGGCAGGCGCACGTTCGAGTGAGGCAGCGTGACGGGCTGCCATGCTGCGTCGTTGAAATCCGCGGCCGCCACGCCGGGGGCCGTCTTGCCGCCGAATAGCCATCGACGGTTCAGTGGATATACGCGGCGCCCGGCATCCGCCTGCGCCGCCGCCCGTGTTTCCTGCGCCTCCAGCATGCCAGCCGCCGCCGTGCCCAGGAGGAACATACGCCTATCGATTTGTGGTTGGTCGCTCATAGAAGTACCGACTGATAGCCTAGCAAAAGTTGGGTGGAAACGCTTCCGCGATCCGCGGCATCCCGACAAAATATCAGACCAATCCTGAATTCCGAAGTTCGGTCGCCGTGTATCAGGGCACGGCTTGAGCCGTGCCGAAAGACGAAGTCATTACGGGGCTTCAGCCCCTGCGCGGGGCAGTGGCTAAAGCCCAGTCAAGTTCCTCACAGTTCGGCACGGCTCAAGCCGTGCCCTGATACAAAACCCGTGTTCCCAACGCCCTACGTCGTGGAAATGCAACTTCGCCGAAGTTGACTTCGGAATTCAGACCAATTGCGTAACCTTTTCCGCGATCGACGGTAAACAAGTCGAGAGATAAGACAGGGCTCCGTCGCGAATAACCGGCCTGAAGAGCCGGCTGGAGTAGTTGGCGATTGACGTGTGGTGACGCCCGCCGGAACTTCGGCGGCGCCGGCCACGTAAGATCACAGAGAATCACGGACGGTCGAATGCAGAATTTACTTGCGGCTTTCGGGTACACCCTGCGGCAGTTCCGGCTATCGCCGGTATTCACTTCCTCCGCCGTGCTGACGTTGGGCCTGGGCATTGGCGGAACCACCGCGATCGGCACCTTGATCCACGCGGTCATGCTGCGTTCGCTGCCGGTTTCCGATCCCGCACTTTTGTATCGGATCGGCGATGGCGACAACTGCTGCGTGCAGGGCGGGCCGCAAGACCGGTGGGGGATGTTCTCGTACCCCTTCTACGAGCGCCTGAAGGCGGCGACGCCGGAATTCGAACAAGTGGCCGCATTCCAGGCGGGCGGGGCTCGCTTGAGCGTGCGGCGGGAAGGCACGACGAACGCCGCCCGGCCGCTGCGCTCCGAGTATGTGACGGGCAACTATTTCGACACGCTGGGCGTGAAGGCGTTTGGCGGGCGCGTGTTCACGCCGGCCGACGACCGGCCCTCCGCGGCTCCGGTGGTGGTGATCAGCCATCACTGCTGGCAGGCGGACTACGGAGCGGACCCGTCGCTCGTGGGTTCCACGCTCGCGATCGACGGACATCCCTTCACGGTGGCAGGCGTGACGCCGCCGGGATTCTTCGGCGACACTCTGCGCGGCGATCCTCCCGATATCTGGGTTCCCGTTCACCAGGAACCCACGATCGCCGGCGATAGCACGCTGCTGCACCAGTCGATCGCCGCATGGCTGCGCGTGATTGGCCGTCTGCACCCGGGTGCTTCTACGGCAGGCATGGCGCCGCGACTGACCGGAGTTCTGCGGCGGTGGTTGCAGTACGATTCCGGCTATCCATCGGACTGGATGCCGGACCTGATCCGGGAGCTTCCCAAACAATCGATCGCCGTCGTCCCGGCGGGATCCGGAGTCGCGGAGATGAAGGAAGAATACGGCCGCAGCCTCCGGATTCTGATGGGGGTCTGCGTGATGGTGCTGTTGATCGCGTGCAGCAATGTCGCCAACCTGCTGCTGGTTCGCGCGGTGGCGCGGCGCAGGCAAACGGCCCTGCGCATCGCCGTCGGAGCCAGCCGAGGGCAACTCGTCTTCCAGGCACTGCTCGAAAGCACGTTGCTCGCGGTCGCCGGCGGCATCGCCGGACTGGTAGTTTCGGCGGCGGCCGCGCGCCTCTTGTTGGCGCTCGCATTCCGTAATGCGCACTTCCTCCCGATCAGCGTCGTCCCATCGCCGGCGGTGCTGGCGGCGGCGTTCGCGGTGTCTCTGCTCACCGGAATCCTCTTCGGCGCGGCGCCGGCCTGGTTCGCCACGCGGACCGATCCGGTGGAAGCTTTGCGCGGCACGGGCCGCGGCGTTGCCGATCATTCCGGGTTCACCCGCAAGGCATTGCTGGTCGTGCAGGCCGCCCTGTCCGTCGTGCTGGTGGCCGGCGCCACGATGCTGGCGCGCAGCCTCGACAGGCTCGAGCATCAGGACTTCGGCTATCGGACGGATGGACGCGTGGTGGTTTCGCTCAACAGGCCGCCGTCCACTTACACGTTGCCCGAACTCGAAGCGCTCTACCGGCGGATCGAAGAATCTCTGAACCGGTTGCCTGGCGTGAAGGGTTCGGGTCTTGCCCTGTACAACCCACTGACCAACAACTGGGGTGAAATGATTATCGTTTCCGGCCATCCCATGCCGAAGATGAGCGATGAGGCGGGCGCCTCCTGGGACCGGGTGAGCGCCGACTATCTGCAGAACTTCGGCATGAGGGCACTGCGAGGGCGCGACTTCAGCAAGGCCGATAACGAGACGGCAGCGCCGGTCGCGATCGTCAACCAGGCTTTCGTGAAGCGCTTCTTCAAAAGCGGCGAGGACCCGCTGGGACAGCACTTCGGCCTCGATCTTCCGCAGAACGCCGGCACTTTCGTTGGCAGGCGAAAGCGCCTGCCCCACCTTGCTCAGGCGCCCAGACGAATACGCGCTATTCTGCATGACGCACTATGCTAGGGCCGGGCCTCTCATACTGCCAGGACGGTCGCGGCACGACAGCTCTGCCGAGGTCAAGACTTGGGTTTCTCGATCGACGTCACCTTATCGTCGGAGACGTGGACTTGGAACGGCCCGTCTTTGCCCGAATAGCTAAGAGAGCGTCCCGCATCGTCCATAATCTCCATGGTTGGAGGGCCGAAACGGCGAACCATTTCCGCGTAACTTAGACCCGCCTGGATCCCGCCGGGATCCTCCCAGTTCTGCGTGGGCGGCGGCGGGATATGCGAGGAACGCAACCGGGCCTTGGCCGCCGGTATGGTACGCTTGGCCGGCACCTGGACGGTGACCGTTCCGCCTGGCTTCGCGTCCGAATCGTGTTGCCAGTCTCCGACTGTCTTTTCGAGACTGCCCGCAAGCCCGTTGAGCGCCTCGCCGATGCCTCTGGCGGGAGCCGCGGTCGTAACCGCGCCTGCCGCGCCAAGGCCAGCCTCCACCGTCGCCTGTCCCGCCGCTGTGCCAGTCATCACCAGGCACAGCAGGAAGACAACCCATAAGCATGCAACCGATCGCGCCATGACACGTACCCCACGCCAGTGTGTCATGGGCCCGGCGCCCGCGTCACTATCATCGAAGGTTAACCAGCCGTTCGCCGCAAGTAAGTGGGCGACGGATACCAGTTCCATGCGGACTAATCGCGCGCTGGACTGCTCTTCTTCGAGGAGACACTCTCCGGCCGCGCCGTGGATGAGTGAGCCGAGACCCAAGTCGCCGCCCGTCCCGCAGCCGCGTAGAGGTTCAGGCGGGAATAGACGCCGAAGGGTGTGCCATTGTCGAGGAAGCCGCCGCCGGGGCCTTCGGTCTCCGTCAGGATCTGGTCGGCCTGTTCCAACGTCAACGCCGGGAAGGCGAGCTTCAAAAGATATCCGGCCTCGGGAGCGAGCTTGCCGACGTCCTCCACCTGGTGAGCGTTTGCAGCATAGACGACCGGCAAATCATAGGTCTCGGTAGAGGCATAAAACGCCTCGTTGGCCGCGGGACTATTGAACCGGCCGGTATCCTCGTGGGCGCACTCTGCGATGGTTTTGCCGCATGCCGCCTGTAAGACCTTGATCGTCTCGGCGCGCGCCGCCGCGATCGCGGCCTGGAAGTCCTTGATGGGCGGAACACCCTGCAACGGCTGGCCCACGTAAGCCGGGTCATTGGCGAGGAGATGCGCCAGATCGTAGGTCGCCAGCGTTCGACCGCCCATCACATCCATCGCGTAATGCGCTCCCACCAGGATGCGGTCATTGCCGTACTCCGCGCCGCGCGCGATCATCTCCTGGTATCGTTCCGGCACCAGGATAGCCAGCAGCAGCGCGCCCGTGTAGCCATAGGTGGTGTGACCGCTCGGGAAAGAAGGGCTATTGATCAGGTTCATGACCGGCCCGCGGTTGTAGACCCAGTTATCCGCCGGATTGTTGAAGTAATCCTGCCCGACGATCCGCGTAATGCCGGGCTCGGTTTGAAAGGGGCGCGAGTTGCCGTAGGCGTCGGCCCCGGAAGTGCCAGCCGGAAGGCCGTAGCTCTTGCCATAGATATCGGTGTCTCCGCCAAGTCCCGTGAGGATCGCCATCGCCTCGCTCGAGACTGGCGCGGTTCCGTTCGTGGTTGCGTTGGCGAAGAAATACTTGCCGGAGTTTGAATTCGCTCCCGTGGTCGCGTTCGCATAGGCGATGACGTCGTCGACGGCCGGGGACAGGCTTGTGAAATGGGTCTGATCGATGTAGTGGGCACGGGCCACGTATCCGGCGCCGAGCGTGGTCCCCAGTCCGTCCGCCAGTTCGGCGAGGTTGTCATACGTAATAAAGACATCGCGAAGCGCCTGTTGCTGCTGCTCCGCGAGAGGCAGAAGCGTGGCCTGCCGAATCGTTCCGTTTTGAATGCCGCCTGTGACGACGAAGTTGGCTCCGATCGCCGCTCTTCCTTCCGGAGACTTCGACAGCACAGTAACTGGAGCGAGTCCCCGGAGCACGGTCATATCGGTGGCCGATTGCGCTCCCGCCTGGAAGTGCAGGAGCGCGCTCAGCGCTCCCAGCACCAGAAGTGTCTTGCCTGCCATGTTGTCACCCAATTCCTTTCGGCGTTTTGTTACAAACGCCCTCAATGTACCACTACCGGCGCATCGTCGTCACACGGACGCTTCCCGGCGGACCGGTCACGGTATCCGGCTCATTTCCCCAAGCGATTTGCGATGCCGGTACACTGGCGTTTGGGAGCAGGGGCTGCCCGATACCCAAACGAAGTTGGAGGCAAGTGTGCCTGACGATTCGCGGCCGCCGGACCGGTGCGGGGGTGAGATCCTGACCGCCACGGCCCGAACCCGCAGCGCAGCCGGAACCGTGATCGACGGGTACCATCGCGACACTCCCCAGGTGCTGGCGCAACAGTGGCCGGTATTCAGCCGCGGCAGTTTCGCCCAGGACGCCGGCGTGCGCGTCGACCCCGGTGCCCTGGTCTTCACCATCGAGGAAAAGAGCATGGGTGCTTTCGCCAAGAGCGGCAGCCGGCCGATCGAGGGCGTGATCCGCGTCGCCGAACGGCCGCGCGCGCCCGGGCTCTGGCTGCTCGACAGCGTTCCCGATCCGCACTTCATGCAGTTCGGCTACACCAATCCGAATGACACCGAAGGCATCATGGACCTGCTCTCCACCGGCGCGCAGTTGGTCCTGTTCGTGACCGGCCGCGGCAGCGTGACCGGCAGCGCCATCGGCCCCATCGTCAAGGTGACCGGGAATTCGGCCACCTTTAAGAAGATGCGCGACGATATGGACTTCGACGCCGGCCGCCTGCTCGATGGCTCGGTCACGATGGCCCCGGGCCACCGGCGAATTGCTCGACCTGGTAGTCCGCGTGGCCGCGGGCGAGCCCAGCCGTCCCGAAGCGCTCGGCCACCGCGAATACTTCATCATGTACAAACATCAATCGTCACCGGATCTGAGGGCGGGCTGCCATGCCTGACGCCGCGTTTTCGCTCGATGGCGAGCTGGCCCTGATCACCGGCGGCGGCACCGGCCCGGGGTTGGCCATCGCGCAGGAGTTTGTCAAAGCCGGGGCGCGCGCGCGGACTGTCCTCCAATCCATTGGCGCCGTGGGCTGGGCAGCGTCGCGGGCGGGTGGACCTCTGGCGCGCTGGTCCGCCGCGGCGCGCCCGTGCCGCGCGCGCTCCTGTTGCTTTCCCAATGAAAATGTGGCATCCTCGTGTTGGTAAGCCAAATGACAGCCACCGGGGACGAAGCCGCATGAAACGGAAAATAGACGTCCAGCACGGAACGCTGGCACTGATGGTCCTGAAGACCCTCGATGTGCTGGGATCGCTGCACGGGTATGGCATCGCCCGGCGCATCGAGCAGATCAGCGGCGATCTGCTTTCGGTCAATCAGGGCACGCTCTATCCCGTCCTGCTGCGGCTGGAACAGGAGGGCGCCATCGCCTCCGATTGGGGCCCGTCGGAGAACAACCGCCGGGCGCGCTTTTACCGGCTGACGCGCGCGGGACACAAATTACTCGAAGCCGAAAAACGCGAGTGGGGGCAGACGGCGGCGATCATCGCGCGCTTCTTTGCCGTGAAAGCGAAGGACCTGGGATGAGGGCCCTGAACCGGCTGCTCACGCGTCTGCTCAACTTCGCGACCATGCGCCGCGGCGACGAGCGGCTGCGGGAAGAGATGGAATCGCATCTCGCGGCGCGGACCGAAGAGAAGATCCGCGCCGGCTTGAGTCCCGAAGAAGCGCGCCGCCAGGCCCGCCTGGAGTTCGGGGCTGCCGACGCGATTCGGGAAGACTACCACGCCGAGAAGGGCCTGCCCAGCGTGGAGAACCTGCTGCTGGACGTTCGCTATGCGCTGCGCGTGCTACGCAAGTCTCCCGCGTTCACGATCGTCGCCTTAGTCACTTTGATGCTGGGGATTGGCGCGAACGTCGTCGTCTTCGGAGTACTGAATGCGGTCCTGCTGCAACCGCTCGCTGTAAGCGACCCAACGAGCCTCTATCAGATTCGCCATAAGCAGTGGATGAGTGGACGGCTGCTGACTAACTCATATCCCGCTTTTGAAGACTATCGGCGGCGCAACACCAGCTTCAGCGGGATGGCGGGGATTTATGGATACTCTCATGCGGCACTGAGACGGCGCAACGCAGTGAGGCAGGTCCACGGCGATGCGGTCACCGGCAATTATTTCGATCTGCTCGGCGTGCAACCGCAGACAGGACGGTTCTTCCACGCGATGGACGAGCATGGCCCCGATTCAGCGCCGTATGTGGTGTTGAGCGATGCTCTGTGGCGAAGTGCGTTTAATGCCGACGTGGGCGTAGTCGGGTCGACCGTCGAGCTCGACAAGCATCCGTTCACCGTGGTTGGCGTGGCGCCTGCGCGGTTCCACGGTACGGAGCGGTTTGTGTGGCCGGACTACTGGATGCCCATCGTGATGTTGGGGGCGGATTACCTGAGTAGCCGGAGATTCGTAGACGTCACAGTCATTGGCCGGTTGAAGCCGGGCGTGACGCCGCAGTGGGCGACGGATAATCTGAATGCGATTGCGGCTCAGCTCGCGAACGAGTATCCGGAGACCGACGATGGACAGCCGCTGCGGCTGATCCATCCGGGACTTTACGGTGACGACGCCGATGTCATTCGCGGATTTCTTTGGGGCGTGACCGTGCTGGCGCTGCTGGTGCTGGCGGCGGCATGCGCGAATCTGGCAACTCTGTTTGCGGCGCGCGCGGCGGATCGCAGCCGGGAACTGGCGCTCCGCGTGGCTCTGGGGTCGAGCCGCGGGCGGCTGGTGAGACAACTGTTGACCGAGGCGGTGCTGGTATCGCTGCTGGGCGGCGCGGCGGGCCTCGCCGGCGCGCGACTGGTGCTCGGTGTGTTGAATCGGTCGCAACCGTTCGTGGGCGCTCTGACGGTAACCCTGGATGCGCGTGTGTACTTCGCGGGCCTGGCATTAACGTTGGGAAGCGCGCTGCTGTTTGGGATGGCGCCGGCGTGGCAGACGTGGCGGAGCAGCCCGCTGCAGACGATGAAGAACGGACCCGCGGATATGTTGCACCTGCGCGGGCTTGCGCTACGCGACCTGTTGTTGGGAGTACAAATCGCAATCTGCACGCTGCTGGTAACGGCCTCGCTGGTAGCGGTGCGCGGCATGGTGCACGCGCTCGATGCGCCGCTCGGTTTCGAGCCGCGGGGCGCGATGCTCGTCGACATCGACCTGAGCCAGGCGGGGGGCGCGTCGGTCGAAATAAAGAAAGCGGCCATCGAGGCCGTGCGCAGTGTCCCCGGCGTGACGGCCGCGGGCACGGTGAGCCGCACGCCCTTCACCGGCGGGATGCATGGCGTCCCGGTTTTCCGGCCGGGCACGATGGAGTTCAAGCTAGACAATTCCGCGCTGGCGCCGTACGTGTTCACCATGTCGCCGGGATACCTGGAGGTGGCCGGCACGCGGCTGTTGGACGGGCGGGATGTCTCCTGGCATGACACCACAAAAACGCCGTATGTGGCGATCGTGAACGAGACTTTCGCGCGAAAGATGTGGGGCGGGACGCCGGCGATCGGACAGCGTTTTATCGTGTCGGGCAACCTGACGGAAGTGGTGGGCGTGGCCCAGGACGGCAAGTATCACGACCTGCAGGAATCGCCACAGCCCGCGGTGTATGTGCCTTTGTCGCAGAACGAGCAGAGCGAAACGATTTTCGTGGTGCGGTCACGGCGGGCGCCGAGCGAGATGGCGGCGGCGCTCGGACGCACACTGAGCGCGATCGCGCCGACCGCGCCCGTTACGGTCGCGACCTGGGCCGATGCGCTGGAGGAAGAACTATTCCCGGCGCGGGCGGCGACGGTGGCGCTGGGCACGATGGGACTGCTAGCGGCGATGCTGGCGGTGACGGGCATCTTCGGCATGGCGGCCTACAGCGTGAGCCGGCGGATGAAGGAACTGGGCATCCGCGTGGCGTTGGGCGCGCGCAGGAGACACGTGATGAGCGCGGCGATAGGGCGGCCCATGGTGCTGCTCGGCGTGGGATCGGTGGTGGGTCTGCTGTCGGGGATCTTCTTGAGCCGCCTGCTCGAGCAGATCGTATATCGGGCGAATCCGCGGGATCCCGTGGTCGTGGGCGGCGCGGTGCTGACGATGGCGCTGCTCGGCATCCTAGCGTCCGCCATTCCGGCCAGGCGAGCGCTCACCGTGGATCCGTCGAGACTCATGCGGGAAGAGTGAGACATTCGCCGCATCCGCCGCATCACTCACTTCCAGACGTGGCGCTGCTTCCGCGGCCGCGATCGGACGGGCCCAGCCCTCGACGGGATGGAGACGGCGATCGCGGACTTGAGCGAGGAGGGTTCAGTTTGAACTGCCATTGAGGTGTCACTCGATGAAGCCGAACGGATTGCGATCCGAACCGACTTCCCTGCTCTGAGTCCTTCACTTGCTGCCGGGATCTTCTACCTCATAGAGCACGGGGGCTACGGACGAACCGATAGGAACCACGCGGTATCCCGCCTTGATCAGATCCCGAGGCAGGGGATTGTTACGGAGGGCGGCGAGGACAAAGCGCTTTTGCGACGCGATGACCGCATCGTATCCGATGATATGGAGCTTCGTGCGATGGCTTAGAGCAGTCAATAAGAGCGGAGCCGTGTCGTTGCCAAAGTAGCGTAACTCCAAGTCGCAACTGACGGGATAGATGAGCCGTTCCCGAATTCGGCTCTCCGCATAATAGGACAGTTCCAGGAATACGTGAGAGTCGGCGACGACGATGGGCTCCGCACCATCCGGCAATGATGCCAGCGCCTGGCGTACGGCTTCACCCGCTCTCAGTGCGGGTCTCTCCCGCACATGCAGTAGATACGCCGCCTCGCCCAATGCGGCCAGTGCTACCAACAGGCCCAAAAGGCTCACGCCCACGGAGGCCCGACCCCGTGCCGCCCGGCACAAGCACGCCGCAACTAGGACGGCGAAGCCAGGCACTGCCCAGAGAGTATACCTCGGTATAAACACGTGTGTAGTGTATATTGATAAGATGACGACGCAGACTGGCATCAGCGAAAACGCGCCGGCAACTACCCACTCGGGCGCCGTCAGATCTGGGGGCGTTGCGCTTCGGTCGTCTGACGTTGCCCAGAGGACTGCCAGCACCATCAACGGCAGCATACACCTTCCCAGTATCGTCACGAAGTACGAGTCGTAGACCTCCGGAATACAGTGCCACGCGGCGGGGGACCAGAAGTGGTTCTGGAACCGCGCGCTCGCCGCGATTAACGGGTAGTGCACACCCAGTACGAGCAAGACTGGCGCCATCGCGGCCAAAATACTCAAATCCAGTTTTCGAGACGTTCTCCATCGAACCATTTCCGCTAGAAACAGCGGAACCAGGAAGAACACGGAGTAGTAATGCATGGCGGTCATGAGCGCCAGGCAGAGCGCGAACAGCGGAATGGTCAGGTGTCTGTGTCGGCCGTCGACAGCGGCTTGCCAGCAAAGCAGTGCCCCTGCGGCGCAGCCAAGCACAACCCCGTAGCTGCGGCCCTCGACCGAGTACAGCAGGCACGCGTCACACGCCAGCAGTGCGGCAGCCATCGAATACGCGGTCGGCAATCGCCGCCGGCAGAAGGCCAGCAGGCATATGATCATGCCGCAGTAGCCAAGGGTGGCAGGTAATCGAACAGCCAACGCCTCGTTTCTGACAACCAACAGAATCGCACGGACGATCATAGGGTAAAGCGGCGGCTGTCCATCGATGCCCTCGATCGTCGCTTTGACCATCTCCGCTGGACCTGCCTGCTGCGACACCTGCAGCGTGAGCAACTCGTCTGCCCACATCGGAGTCCGTACGTCCTTTGCGATGGCGATGGCCAGGAATACCACCACAAACAGGATGGCCCAGAACCACAAATGCCTTTCCAGCTCCGCGTTGATCTTGTCGGATACCCGGAGAGAGACAGCTCGACTGGGAATGGTCGAAGAAGTCACTGCCATCGCAATTTGCCCTGTGAATGTGGAGCGCTCATGCAACTTCCTTCCTGTAATCTCCGCGACTCCGATGCTTGTCCAATCATAGATAGAGCCAGATAAATGAAGAGCGGCCACCCATTTCTTGAGTTCTCGACTTAGCCGTACAGGTGCGCCGGTTGCGCCAGACAATAGCCGGCACCTTCCAGAAGTAACCGGCAGTGATGGCCTTCAATGGTATCTCCACTGTGACGTTCCGTAATGCCGACTGACTTGTTTCCATGTGGTGTCCAATCGGTGACCGCAACCCGGGAGAAGTGTCCGAGAAGCCGAGAGGCGAGTGACGTTCTCGTTGAGCATAAGTGTGTTCTAACGCCTCGATCCGAACGCTGTAACCAGGACTGCCGTCATGAACTGCCCATGGTGGTATTCTCCGCCACTTTGTCGCGAGAATCAAGGGCAACCACACCTTGAGGCCATCAAAACCCCCGCCTTCGTTAGTATTCTCCCCACAGAGACCGCCGCCTTGTATCTGCGGAATCCAGAATTCTATCGTCCCGGCCACCGCGCGATGCCCACCGTTTGCCAGCCCCACTGATCCAGGTTGAACCTACAGAGGGTGTCAAAGATATAGTAGCCAGCCCGGATCAGCAGGGAAGGCGGGCCCGAGACCATTTGGACCAACTCTGCGCCGCGCGACAAGAGCCCGAGACGGTAGAGGTTATAGAATGGGAACCCGAATCCGCCCACTCGCTCGATCTCGAACCCCGCGGCCATCAGCATCGACCGAAGCTCGTGCGGGGAATAGTGCCGACGATGGCCGATATGTTTGTCGAAGGGGGTCATTGGGCCGCCCGGAACGGTTACGACCAATCGGCACCCCGGCGCCATTAGAGAACTTGCATTTCGGAGAAGCATCTCCGGGTGGTCTACATGCTCCAGGACCTCGGAACAAAGGGCGTGGGTTGCCGCAAAGCGGAGAATCTCACTATCCAGCACGGGTTGCACCAGATCGCACACTTCAAAGCGGGCAGCGGGCACTCGCTTCCGGGCGCACCCAACGCCTTCCTGGCTCATATCCAATCCCAGGAACCTGGCGAGCGGAAATAGAGAACAGAACTCATTCGCAAACTGCCCCGTGCCACTGCCTAATTCAACCAGACTGTATCCAGGACGATCTGGCTGAATTTGAAGCAATCGGCGAATGATGCGTCTCCGATAGGATACTCCGGGGTTGTAGTGATCCGATATTTCCACGCAATCCCGCCAGTGTTGGTCCCAGTTATCGCACTCCATCGACGGGGGCTCCTTTTCGAGGCGGGAGCCGATGCTCTCGACCATCACGCAGGCACGCCGCGAACGTGTTCAGGCCGAACTTGTGTTTGAAACATCGAATGCCCGAAGGAAGAAAACCGGCCCTAACTAAGAGAGGCCAGAGGTCGTTCGGATCGTAATAACACTTATGATCATCAATCTCCAGCCTGGGGCTAAGACCGAGGCGAAACGCGGATAACTCTAAATAGCGTTTTCCCCGCCACGATGGAACGTTTACCAGGCAGAGACCGCCGGGCGCGAGGACGCGATGACACTCCCCAATCAGCTCCAGGGGATGCCACAGATGTTCCAAAACTGACAGACAAAGGACGACGTCCAGCGAACCAGATTCGACGGCGCCGATAGCCTCCGGCAAACAACCCTCGATTGCTCGAACGCGCGGATGCCGTTTGAGATCCGGTGCGATAGAGAGATCGATGAGCGTCACGTCGGCAGCCACGCCAATCAGCTGGCGAGCGAAACTCGCCGAGTACCCGCACCCGAAATCACCCACTGCCTTGCCTGCGAACGACGCGACAAACCGACGCACCTTGCGCGCAGACAGCCATATGCCCCACCGGTCAACCCACGTGAGCTCGTGTTGCTCTCCAAACGAGGTCGTTCTGTCAGTCGTTTCCTGGCGCATCCCGCCTCCAGACGCGAAGCACAGTGGCATGAAACACGAGTGTAAACACGAAGTGAGTGAAGGCGAGTATCACAAGCAGTAGCCCAGTGATTGCCATATGATGAACGGGGCCGATCTGGACTGAAAGAGTAAATCCTAGAGTCACATAGTCCGTTATCAGCGGAGTCATGAACCCAGCGCCAAGAGCGAGAAGGATCAGGCTTAAGACAACCGAGCGATTATACTTAAAGACTTGGCACAAGCGCCGTGTTGCATTGCCATCGTAGTCGTGAAGAACCTGGGTCAAACACCCAACGTAGGCGATTTGGGTTCCCAGAACGGACAGCGTCAGGCCCAGCAGCATCGAGTACAAAGAGAATGTGAGCCGCCCAATATGGACCGGTCCAAAAGTCAGCGGCAAGGTCAAGAGCAATCCTACCGCCGTCAGAATCAGGCCGGGGCGCATGGTAAAGAACTCCGCACCGTGTGTCAGCATTACTTCGAGATTCGACCAGCCGGCCTTCCAGGGAGAGAGCCAGCCCGAACGCTTGTGGTGGCTCAGTCTCCCTTCCGGATCTTTGAAGAACCGCACCGGTACTTCCGCGGTGCGGAGCTTCATGTGTACAGATTTCAGCACCATCTCCGAAGCGTACTGCCAGGAGTTCGATTGTATTTCCATTCGGATTAGCGCGTCTCGAGTGATTCCGCGCATACCGCAGTGAATGTCCGAAAAACTCGTTCCGTAGAGGAGATTCAGAATCCACGTTGTGACCGGAGTGCCGAAGTATCTGTGCAGGCCGGGCATTGCGCCTGGCTCGATATACCCGCGAAACCGGGACCCCATGACAAACTCATTTCCCTCGCGTAGCTTCTGTAGGAACGGAGCGAGTTCCCGAAAGTCGTAGGTACAGTCGGCGTCGCCCATAATGACGTATGTGCCGCGGACGAAGGGAATTCCTTCCTGGTAGGCTCGTCCAAGTCCCCTCTGCGATGCCGTAACCACACGCGCCCCGTGCCTCGCCGCGGCTTCCGGAGTACCATCGCTTGAACTGTCGACAATAATGATTTCCGCGCTCACTCCGCACCGCTCAATCCCTTCCTGGCACCAGTCCAGGAACGCCCCAACGGTCAGTTCTTCGTTGAGGGTCGGCACAAGGATGGTCAACTCCGGACCGAGTCCCTGCGGATTGCCGTCTAAGAGTTCCGGCGAGAGGGCGTCGAGCGACATAGTCATACGCCCGATTGATCGGCGATGCAGGCTCGCCGGCCTGAGCTGTCCGAAGTAATGATCATATCCAGCTTTACGCTATCATAATGAGGCGGACTCCGGGGTCAACCCGTTTCTGCTTGCTGGAGTTGCCCGGATGAACTGGAATGCCAGGTACGACCGTTGCAAGCGCCGCCTGAGCGGGTTGATCGGCCGTGTGGCGGCGAATCGAACCGCCGTTGTGGTGTTGCTATTGGCGCTTTCGTTGGGCGGGCGCCTGCTGTTGCTGCCCTGGGTGCCGATTCCGAAGCCGGCGATCCAGGACGAATTCAGTTACCTTCTCGCGGGAGATACTTACGCGTCGGGTCGGCTCACCAATCCTCCGCATCCGCTTTGGATTCACTTTGAAACCGTGCATGAGATCATGCGGCCGACGTACCAGAGCAAGTTTTTTCCCGTTCAGGGGCTGCTGTTGGCGCTCGGTCAGAGGGTTTTCGGTCATCCATGGTTCGGAGTGTGGCTCAGCATGGGGGCACTTAGCGTCGCCATCTATTGGGCTCTGGCGGGCTGGCTGCCGCCACGATGGGCGCTGCTCGGCGGATTGCTGGCGCTGACGAGGGTAGGGTTTCTGAATTACTGGAGCGAGAGTTATTGGGGTGGAGCGGCAGCAGCCGCGGCCGGCGCCCTGGTGATTGGTTCGGTCCCGCGCCTGCGGACGGGCCCGCGATTTGGGATTGCGGTCACGATGGGGATCGGGCTCGCTCTGCTTGCCAATAGCAGGCCTTTTGAAGGAGCAGCGTTAGGCGCCGTCTGCCTCGGCGCTGTACTGATGAAGGTACATCCTCGGAAGCTTGCCGGACCGCTCGCACTTATTCTTATTCCTACGTTCCTGTGGATGGGTTACTACAACTTCCGTGTCGCCGGGAATCCGCTGCTACTGCCATATCAGCTCCATGAACAGCAATACTCTACGTCGACTCAGTTCTTCTGGGACACGCATTTTCGGCCTGCGCCGCACTACAATCATGACGCTATGCGACAGGCCTGGGTCGGTTGGGCGCAGGGGCAACGCGTTGCCGAACATGCCCACCCTTGGATAACGAGGCTCCTTAATGCGATCCAACTCGACGGATTCTACTTACGCTTCACTCTCACTTGCTGTGTCGCAATATTCGCACTGCCGATTCTCCTTTATCAGTCAAAGCTGCGGGTGGCACTTATTCTGTTTCTTATATTTGCGGCCTGTCTGGAGTTGGAGACTTCCCTGATACCCCATTACACCGCCCCCGGGGCGGCCTTTGTGTTCATTCTGGTAGCCGCCTCGTTGCGCCGTCTTTGGCATGTTTCGCCGCCGGTCATGGCGCTGGTAGTCGCGGTTGCCCTGTACTTCAATTATCGGGCCATGATCGCTCCGGAGAACCGCTGGTTGTACGACAAGCGCGACTTCATTGCGCAACGAAGTTCCGTGCTGCAGGAGTTGGAGAAGGCCCCAGGGAAGCAACTCGTGCTGGTGAAGTACGGACCGGGCCACGATATTAACCATGAGTGGGTTTACAACGCCGCCGATATCGACCGCTCGCGCATCGTCTGGGCGCGCGAGATGGGCATGGGGAAAGACACGGAGTTGCTCGACTACTACCGTTACAGGAAGGCGTGGCGGTTGTTGGACGGTGAAGGGAAAGTTACGCTTTCCCCGTTCAGTCCGGCGGCGGGCGAGTAAGTCAGCGAGTCAGCCCTAGACTTAGTCTCGAATGCGAGTGGGCGTTTCCGCCTGGACAGGCACCCACATGGATAGACACTTCTATTTGAACCTTGCAAGTCAAGGCATTCGGATGCCGCGCGCCTGGGCAGAGTGGTTGAGAAGGCAGCGCGCCGCTACGGCGCACCGCTCGCGTTTCCACCGACACGGTCTATTTGTCGCCTCGCCAGTTGCCCGGCAGACGACCCAAGTTTCGATGGCTAGCGGCGTTCGGCGCGCTCCCGGATCGCACTCAGCAGACTGCGCCGTATCATTCCACTACCCGGATAAATCAAAGCCCAGTAGCGTGCCATCTTGCCACGAGCCGATTCGTCGGTGGCGGCGACGCGCGTTTCGGTAATCACGCGCGAACGGCCGTTGCCTGCGTCCTCGATCAGGAAATTGGCGGCGATCTTCACGTTGTCCGGCGGCGCCCAACTCCCGAAGTCCTCAGCCTTCAAGCGCACGCCGACGTTGTTCCAGGGCTGTCCTGCAAGGCCGAATACGAATTCCCGGGGCGTGTCATCGAGCGGGAAAAAGTTGGTACGGCGACTCTCGATCATCCGGACCATTGGCAGCGCGGGTGAAGCGGGCTGCGCCCCGCGTGCCGCACGGAGGTGTCCCATGGCGATGCCGCGGATGGCGCCGAGGGTCCGCACCACGCCGAGGTCGGCGAATGAAACCTGATCCAGTACCTGGCGCACGCGCTCGGGCGGCGCTTGAATCGTGATTTCATGACGCTCGTGGAAGTTGTAGGCAGGCAAGAAGGCGTCGAGACGGGTGGCCGGCGACGTGATAGTGGACGAACCCGCCGGCCAGAACCACCCGGCGGCGAAGAGAGCGGCCCCCGCCAGGATCCCCACCAGCAGCCCGTCGGAACGGCGGGAAAAACCCAGCCATCGAAGCGGGACCAGCACCGAGAGCAACCCGAACAGCAACACCACCAACCCGGAATAGGCGAGTACCGAGGGCCACTGAAGAGCACCAAAAGAGCCCATCAGGGCCAGGCCGCCCGCCGCGACAACGGCGACGAATGCGGCGCGCAGGAATTGCGGGCGATTCATACCGAGTAAGATACGCCGCGACTGGGGCGGCAGTTCCGGGGTTTGTAGGGAAGTTGGTTGGAAAAGACGGAAATGATTCAGGAGGGTGTGACTGATAAAGGTTTCGTCAGATTCGCGGCCGGAAAAGCTGGACGGACGAAGAGGCGCCGGAGGCCGCGACTGTGATGAAACCGTGCAGTGAACTAAGCCCTGGCGCGAAGGTCGATCTTTGAACTCCTATGACGCCCATGCGAGAGCCACCGGTCCGCCGAAAGAGGGCTCACGCCCGCCTCCGCGAGATCAGGAGTTCGGGATCTCGACACGGCAGGCGTGTAGGCCCGCGCCACGGGCCCGGTTCGGGCGACTGGGAGAGATGGCTCCGCTTACTTGCTCCCGGCGGCTTCGGCTTTGACCAGGTGGCTGTGATAGCGGCTATAGCCGAAGTAGATGGCCAAGCCCACGGCCAGCCAGATCACGAGGCGGTACCAGGTCAGCACGTCGAGCGAGACCATCATCGCGAAACAGACCAGGATGGCGAGGATCGGGACCAAGGGAACCAGCGGCGTGCGGTAGGGGCGCGGCAAATCGGGGTGGGTTCGCCGCATCACCATCACGGCGATGGAGACGATGACGAACGCCAGCAGGGTGCCGATGCTGGTCATGTGGCCCAGGTTCGAGATCGGCGTGAAGCCGGCGAAGAGGCTGACGAACACCATGAAGATCATATTGCAGCGCCAGGGCGTGCGCCAATTGGCATGAATATCGGAGAAGACGCGCGGCAGCAGGCCGTCGCGCGACATCGAATAGAAGACGCGCGACTGGCCGAGCAGCATCACCAGAATCACCGAGCTATAGCCGGCGATGATGCCGATGTTGATGGCGATCTGCAGCCAGGCGTATGGGAAGAGCGCGATGACCGTTTCGACCGGCGCCGCGTCGCCGCGGAAGGTGCGGTAGTTGACCATGCCGGTGAGCACGTGCGCGAACAGGACGTAAAGGATGGTGCAGACGATGAGGGAGCCGATGATGCCGATGGGCATATCGCGCTTGGGCTTCTTGGCCTCCTGGGCGGCCGTCGATACGGCGTCGAAACCGATGTAGGCGAAGAATATCACGGCAGCCGCCCGCATCACGCCGCTGAAGCCGAACTCGCCGAATTTGCCGGTGTTGGGCGGAATGAAAGGCGTGTAATTCTCGGGCTTGATGTAGTGGAAACCGATGGCGATGACGATGATCACGATGGTGACCTTGACGACCACGATCCAGGCGTTGACGCGCGCCGATTCGGAAATGCCGATCATGAGCAGGACGGAGATGGCGCAGATCACGAGCACGGCCGGGAGATTGATCCACCCGGGCGCGGTGTCCCACGGGCAGTGAATCAGGTTCGATGGCAAGTGGATGCCGAAGCGTTCGAGCAGCCGCACCACGTAGGCCGACCAGCTTACCGAGACGGTGGCCGCGCCGACGGCGTATTCGAGCACCAGGTCCCAGCCGATGATCCAGGCCAGCAACTCGCCCATGGTGGCGTAGGCGTATGTGTACGCGCTGCCGGCGATGGGAATCATGGTGGCGAATTCGCTATAGCACATGCCGGCGAAGGCACAGCCGACGGCCGCGACGACGAAGGAGAGGACCACGGCGGGGCCGGCGTTATCCGCGGCCGCGATGCCGGTCAACGAAAACAGGCCCGCGCCGATGATGGCGCCGATGCCGAGCGCGACCAGGTTGACCGGCCCGAGCGTGCGCTTGAGATGGTGGGTGGTATCTTCCGATTCGGCGAGAATCACTTCCACCGATTTGGTTCGAAACAGGCTCATCAGTTGGTGTCCTTTGCCAAGAAGGCTGAGTATACAGTGCGGCGGGGCACGGGCGCTACCGGGCGGCGGGCGCATCGGAGATGGCGCGCCACTCCTCGATTCTACGCCGAACTCGGGCGACGGTTGGGCGCTCGGGCAACAGGTCGGCGATCAACGCCACGGAATCCGCGCCAGCGGCGAAGACGGCGGGCGCGTTGTCGCGCGTGATGCCGCCGATGGCGACGAGCGGCTTATCGGTCAGGGCGCGCGCGCGGCGCAATTCGTCGAGGCCGACGACAGGGTCGGGATTCGGCTTGGAGGCGGTGCCGAAGATAGGGCCGAGGGCCAAGTAATCCAACGGCTCTGCCGCGGCATCGCGCAACTGGGCGGCGTGGTGAGTGGAAAAGCCTATTATCGCGCCGTCGCCGAGGAGCGCGCGCGCGTCGGCGGGCGAAAGATCGTCCTGGCCCACATGGAGGCCGGCGCCGAGCAGCTTGGCGATATCGGCGCGGTCGTTCACGATGAGGGTCGCGCCCGCATCGCGGCAGAGCGAGGCGACGGCGCGCGCGTCGTCAAACGCGGCCGGGCTCCATAGCCCCTTGTGCCGGAACTGCAACAGGCGCGCGCCGCCGGCGAGCATGGCCGCGGCCGTCTCCACCAGCGGCAGGCCGCAGCGGTCGAGCGCGCCGGTATCGAGAATCGGGTAGAGCCGCGGCAGTGTCAGCAAAACGAGACCGTTTGCGCATTATATCAACCGGTAGGTGCGGACCGCTTCGATTTCCGCCGCTACGCGCTCTTCGAGCGCATCGAGCGCGTCCGAGAAGAAGTGGTCGGCGGCATCGATCCAGGCGATGCGCTTCGGCTCGGCCCAACGGGCGTAGGCAGCTTCGAGATCCGGGCGCGGGCCGAATTGGTCGTGGGTGCTTTGCAGGAAGATCTTTTCGACGGCGCAACGATCGAGGTATTCCGCGCCGCCCATGGCGGTCGGGAATCCGGCGGCGAGCAGGAAGCGGGCATCGCCGATTTCGCATCCGAGACGCGTGACGACGCGGGCGCCGAAGGAGAAGCCGGCCAGCGCGTAGGGCAGGCCGGGGTGGCGCGCGCGGAGCCAGGAGAGCGCGGCGCGTGCGTCTTCGATTTCGCCGACGAGGTTCCCGTACGTGCCCTGGCTGCGACCGACACCGCGGAAGTTGAAGCGCAGGACGGCGACGCCAGTGCGGCGCAATCCGCGGGCGATCCGATAGACGACTTTGTTGTGCAGCGTGCCGCCGAATTGCGGATGGGGATGGCAGACGACCGCGACGCACCAGGGGTCGCTATCGTGCGGCGCTTCATAGAGCGCTTCGAGGCGGCCAGCGGGGCCGGCGATTTCGAGAGATTCAATGCGGCGCGTCATGGGGGATCGATCACCAAGTCGTTGCCGAAGGGATCACTGTCGCAGTAAGTCGGTAGCCATCACGGCGATGACGAAAACGCATGCGCCGCTTTCCCAGAGAACACGCCGCAAAGAGACCTTTCCCTTCAGATGAAGCAACCATTCAATCACCAGGACCAGGGCGCAGCTTCCGATCGCTAACCAGCTTAGAAAGAAATCGACGCGGAGCCGAGCCGTGTCCGAGATTAGTCCAAGGAATATCGCAAGATGGCTCATCGATTTCACCGGCATTCCTTGCCGAAGGGATCATTTGTCGGGTAGATATAGGTTTAAGGCCCCCAGGATTATGGCCAAGACGCTTATGCCACCCACCACCAGGGCACGCGGCAAATCATCCCCCCTCTTTCTCAGGTAAGGGAGCCACGTCTCCACCAGGACTAAGCTGAAGGCTCCAATTTGTATCCAGCATGCCCATATATGGACGCGGTGGCGAGTCGCGTCCGAAATCAGCGCAAGAAAAATCGCAAGACCGCCCATGAATTCCTCCGCACAGCGCGCCGATACGACGACAATAGGGTTGGCAGGCGGAAGCGCCTGCCCCACTCGCGGGCGCGCCCCAGGGTGGGACAGGCGCTCCCGCCTGTCAACCCCGCTAATTCGTTCTGTAATTGGTGAATTGCAGCTCGACTCCGAAATCGGCGTCGCGGAGGAGTTGGATCGCTTGCTGCAAGGTGTCGCGGTCCTTGCCGGCGACGCGGACGAAATCGCCCTGGATCGACGCCTGCACCTTCAGCTTGGCGTCCTTGATCTTCTTGACGATCTCGCGCGCCTTCTCGATGGCGATGCCCTGTTGCAGCGTGATGTCCTGCCGCACGGTGGAACCGGCTGCCGCCTCCACGGTGCCGAAGCTGAGATTCTTGAGCGGCACTTTGCGCTTCACGAGCTTCGATTCGAGAATATCGACGACGGCCTTGAGCTTGAATTCGTCCTTGCTCGCGAGTTCGATCTTGGCGTCTTTCTCCTTCAGCTCGATGCTGGAGTGGGAGTCCTTCAAATCGTAGCGCTGCTGAATTTCCTTCTGCGCCTGCTGGATGGCGTTCAGCACTTCCGGCATCTCGACTTTCGAAACTACGTCAAAGCTGTTATCGGGCATAGATTATTCCTGTGGCTCGTCGTCGGAGGATTGTTCGAGATCGAGGCCGAGGATGGAGCCGGTGCGGCGGCGCAGCAAGGTCACTTTGCGCACCGGCTCCGGCCATGGACTCTCTTCGATTTCCGGCACCGAGGACTCGAGGTCCGTCGCGTTCGCCTGCGGCAGTGGCGGGGCGCCCTGCGGCGCATCCTTGTGGCTGGCCTCCTGGCTTTCGAGCGCGGCCAGCACGTGTTTGGCGATTTCCTCGACCATGCGCTCCATGGAAGCGTCGAGCGCGACCGTGACCGCGGCGCGCACCTGCTCGGCATCGACCACGGCGACGAAGGGCGCGGCTTCTTCGACGTGCACAGCGGCGTGGGCTTCGCCCGGGGCCGGCTGCGCGCTCTGGCTGCGCGCTTCCCTGGCCCGCTCCGCCAGCGGCCGCACCGCAGCGAGCAGGGCCGAGGCCTCGAAGGGCTTGTGGAGGACGGCATCCGCCTCGACGCGCCGGGCTTCGGACTCGTCGACTTTCTCGAGCACGCCCGCGGTAAGGATCACGCCCACGTGGCGGTGCTGCGGACTCATCTTGACGTACTGGCAGACGTCGTAGCCGCTACGGCCGGGCATCACCGTGTCGGCCACGATGACGTCCGGATCCACATCCGGCAGCCGGATCAGCGCCGCTTCCGCGTTGCTGACGGTGACCACCTCGTAGCCTTCCTCGGCCAGGATGCGCTCGCCCATTCGCTGCGCGTGCGGGCTGTCGTCCACCAGCAGAACGCGGCTCATTGCTTGATGGTACTACCTTCGGCGGCGGCCGGCTGGGGTGCGGCTGGCGCGGCCGAATCTTTCTTCTTATTCTTGTTCTTTCTGGCCAGCTCGTCCTGCGCCTTCTTCTGCTCCTTGGCGCGCTGGGCCTGCTTCTTCTTCATCAGGTCGTCCTGCTTCTTGAGCAGCTTGGCCATGTCCGCCGGGGACATCTTGCCAGTGTGATTCTGCGGCAGCGCCGCGTCCGGAACCGGCCCGCGGCCGGGGTCCGCGACCGGCTTCACGACCGTGCCGGCTGGCGGTGCGGCCGGTTTGGCAGGCTCGGCGGCGGGCGTCTGCGCCGCGCCCGGATTCTGGCGGGCGTCGGGCGCGGTATCGATCAACTTGCTATCGTTCACCGTGGATACGCTCACATCGCTGACGCCGCCGGCAACCGCGGTCACGCCCGTCACGCCCGGCGTCTCGCCGCCCTTGGCCGAGGCCGGAATGCTGACCGGCGTGTAGGGCTTCAGCGTCTCCATCCGGGGCGATCCGCTGCGGGCGGCGTTCAGGACGTCCGGCGTCGAAGTGAACGGCATCGTGACCTTGCCGAGCAGGCTCCGCTTCCGGCGATTTTCGAGCTCGTATTTTTCGCGCGCGTAGGCCACCGGGTCGGCCTCCGGCACCGGCCGGTTCATGGCCTTCAGTTGCGCGGTCGCATCCGCCACGTGCGGGCTCAGCGGATAGTCGCGCACGATCCTGCTGTATGCCGCCGCCACCTGGTCTTCAAAACGGTCCCCCATGCGGCGATACGAATCTGCCTCGAGCATCAGCGCATCGTCGGCGCGGCTGTAGAGCGGGAACTGGTCGGTGAGCGCGTTCAGCCGGTTGGCCGCCGCGGGAAAGCTCCCCTTGCTCTTGAAATAGAACGAGCCCACGCGGTATTCGGAATCCGCCAGAACTTCCTGGGCGGTGCGCAGGTACTGCTGCGCCTCGGGGGCGAATTTGCTATTGGGGAATTGCGCCAGAAGCTGGCGGCACTCGTCCTCGGCGCGCCGGGCGTGGAGCGCGTCGCGGTCCGCTTTGTCCATTTGTTGATACTGCATCTTGCAGACTTTTTCCTGGGCCTCGGCGGCTTCCTCGAGTTGGGGATAGAACAGGATGAAGTCCTTATACTCGGCTTCGGCCTGCGCCAGGCCGTGGCTGCCGCCCTCGCGAAACCAACTGTCGGCCACGGCCAGCTTCGACTTGGCCAGAAACTCGCTGGTGTCGTAAGTGTTCATGAGGGTCTGCAGCGTGAGCCGCGCCTGCTCATAGCGGGCATGTTCGATATCGTCGACGGCGCGATCGAACAGCACCTTGTCGGGCTGCTGGGTGTCCTTGGTGATGGGGTTTTCGTACTTCTTCTTCCGGCAGCCGGGACTGAACACCAGGACGCAGATCACGGCCGCCATGGCAGCCGCACGAACGACATTTCGCAACATAGAAGATTCCAGTTTCACTTCGCTTCTCCAGGCATCTCTTGGCGCCGCGGGCGCCGCCGCTATCGTCTCCATCAACACTCGAGGGCTGCCGCGTGGGCGGCGATTTCGCGCATCTCGCGCGTGGCGGCTTCCGCATCCGAACCGTGAAAGATGGCCGACCCTGTGACGATCCATTCACACCCCGCGCGCACGGCTTCCGCCAGATTCTCGCGGTGGATTCCGCCATCGATCTCAATCGGGAAAGCTAACTTCCTTTCGCGCCTCATGCGTGCGAGTTTGCGCACCTTTTCGAGCACGTATGGAATCAGCTTCTGGCCGCCCCAACCCGGATTCACGCTCATCAATAGCACGTAGTCGGCCACTTCCAACACGTCTTCCAACACGGCTATCGGCGTGGCCGGATTCAAGACCACCCCGGCGAGCGCGCCGGCCTGCTTGATCATCGTCAAGGTGGCGTCCAGATGGCGACAAGCTTCGTATTGCACCGAAACCGAATTGGCGCCGGCATCGATGAAGGCCTGCGCGTAACGCTCCGGGCGCTCGATCATCAGGTGGCAATCGAGGCGGAGGCGCGTGGCTTTGCGAATGGAGGCGACCACCGGCGGGCCGATCGTAATATTAGGCACGAAGTGGCCGTCCATCACGTCGAGATGCAGGATGGAGGCCCCGCCCCGCTCGACCGAGGCGATCTCCCCGGCCAGGCGCGCGAAGTCCGCGGACAGAATGGACGGAACGATTTCAACCATTTGCGGATTCTTCCGATTTTATCACAGCGGCCCGGAAACCATCGCCCGCGTCGCGGCCCGGAAGCCGTTCCCAGACGATGGCGGCGCGCCCCGCCGCGGCCTCTTCGACCACGTCCCGGTTCTCTTCGGGCTCGAGCGAACAAGTCGAATAGACGAGCAGGCCGCCGGGCGCGAGGGCCGCCAGCGCGTTCCGCAACAGCGCGACCTGGCGGCCGTGAAGATCCGCGAGGTCGTCCGGCCGCAGGCGCCATTTGATCTCCGGATTGCGGCCGAGGGTGCCGGTTCCGGAGCAGGGCGCATCCACCAGGACGCGGTCGAACCGGCGCGCGAACGGCAGTGGAAGGGTGCCATCGAGAACCACCAGATCGGCGGCGAGGCCGCGCAGTTCGCGCAGCCGGTGCCAGTGCAGATCGCAGGCCACCGCACGCACGCCGGCTTCGAGCGCCTGCGCCGTTTTGTTGCCGGGCGCCGCGCACAGGTCGAGAAACGTCTGACGGCTCTTCAGTTCCAGCAATGGCACGATGGCCTGCGAGCCGATGTCCTGGAAGCGCGTGCCGCGGACGTACTTCTCGGGCTCGACGAGCGCGGCGAGCGCGATCGAGCGGGCGGCGTCGAGGCCATGGTTCGCTTCCCAGCGCTCGATCAGCCACTCCGGGCAGGACAACTCGACCTCGCGCGTGGGCCACGCGACGGCGTTTCGGTCCACTTTGCGCAGCACCGCGTTCACCATCCCCGTGGCCGATCGCTTGCGCGCGCGCTTCACCAGTTCGACGCTTTCCATCACGGCGGCGTGCGCGGGAATCCGCTCCAGGTAACGGAGCTGATAGATGCCCATCCGCAGCGCGGTGCGGACTTGCCTGTCGAGCTTGCGCGGCGCACCGAAGTGCGCAATCAAGAAGTCGAGCTGCGCGCGGAACCGCAGCACGCCGAAGACGATCTCGGAGGCGAGGCCCGCATCGCGCGAATCGAGCGATGCCGCAGCCGACAAGAGCAATTCAGAAGCCCACGCGCCGCCCTCTACTCTATCGAGCACGTCATACGCAATTTGCCGGGCGGGCGCGATGGTCATTCCTTGGGAAGGGTAGCACGGCGGAGCCTGCTTCAGCTTGCACGCCACATTCGTTCTTGACAGCCGCTCCAATTCGACTGATACTAAGACATCTGAGTAAGGAGTCTAAGCATGGCACGTCAGGACGCATTGCAGGGATCGCTTCCGCTGCTGGTTTTGAAGATACTCGCGCGGCGGGGGCCGTTGCACGGCTATGCGATCGCGGTGCAGATCGAAGGCATGTCGGACGACATACTGCGGGTGGAAGAGGGATCGCTCTACCCGGCGCTGCACCGGATGGAAGAAGCCGGCTGGATCAAGGCGAAGTGGGCCACGACGGAGAGCAAGCGCCGGGTGCGGGCGTATGACGTGACGGCCGCCGGGCGCAAGCAACTGGAAGGCGAGATCGTCCGCTGGCGGTCGATTACGGCGGCGGTGGACGCGGTGTTGGAGCAGGCGTAGACAACCGCTCCCTGACGGTCGCGGCTCTGTTCGGTTCAGTTGCGCCCGGAGCGGCGACCGTACGAACGGTGGCAGCGGTGGACGGAAGGCGTCCGCTGAGGAGAAGCTCATGTCGTGGTTTTCCCGATTGACGAATGCCATCCGGCCGGACCGGCTGGATCGCGACCTCGAAGCAGAGTTGCGCTTTCATCTGGAAGCGCGCGCGGAGGAAGCGGTTCGGCGCGGGGCAGGCCCGCAGGACGCCGCACGCGAGGCGCGGCTACGGTTGGGCAATGCGTTGCACACGCGCGAAACCAGCCGCGATGCGAGGCTGATGCCGTGGCTCGAATCGCTACTCAAGGACGTGCGCTTCGGCTTGCGCATGTTGCGCAAGGACAGCACGGTGACGGCGGCGGCGCTGGCGTCGCTGGCGCTGGCGATGGGCGCCGCGCTGGCGGCTTTCGCGCTGGTGGACGCGCTACTCTTGCGCCCGCTGCCGGTCGACCAGCCCGAGCGGCTGGTCCAACTGACGACCCTGGACAAACGCGACCCGCACGAAAACCACACGTTCAGCTACCCTCTTTTCGAGCGCTGCCGTCAGGCGGCGCGCGGGCAACTGGACCTGTTCGCCATCAGCAACCAATACCCCGAACCGGTGGTCTTTGGCAACTCGGGAGGGCGCGAAGAGAAGCTCCGCGTGCTCTATGCATCCGGGAATACTTTGCCCGCTCTCGGCACTCGGCCGGCGCTGGGCCGGCTGCTGAATGCGGACGACGACTTACACCCCGGCGCGCACCCGGTCGCCGTGGCCAGCTACGACTTCTGGATGCGGCGTTTCGGCGGCGACCCCGCGGTGTTGGGCCGATGGCTCCGCATAGGGACCAGGCAGTTCCGGATCGTCGGTGTCACCGAAAAACGGTTCACTGGCATCGAGCCCGGCAAACGCACCGATCTCTGGGTGCCGATGATGATGTGGTCTGTCCCGGAAGATCTGTCGAGCCCGGACAGCACCATGTTTGCCGTGTTGGGCAGGTTGAAGCCGCGAGTGACGGCGGAAGAGGCCCGCCCGGTCCTGCAGGTTGTCTATGCAAATTTCCTCCGCGAGCGATCGGCGGAGTTTCGCGCGGACGAATCGCGCGCGGTGGTCGATAGCTTCCTGCACGGCAGCCTGCGCGTGGTGCCCGCCCCGAACGGCCCGTCGCGTTTGCGCGAGACATTCGCGCGGCCGCTGTGGATATTGGCCGCGGTCGCCGGCTTGCTACTGCTGCTCGCCTGCTCGAACCTGGCCAACCTGTTCACCGCGCGAGCGCTGGCGCGAGAGCGCGAGATGGCTCTGCGCATTTCGATCGGCGCCGGCCGCGCGCGCCTGCTGCGGCAATTATTGGTGGAGGGCGCGCTGCTGGCCGTCGCCGCGAGCGTGCTGGCGGCCGTGTTCGCGGCGGTCGCCGCGCCGACCCTCGTCGGGTTGCTGAGCACGACGGATACCCCTGCCTACTTGGACCTACACACGGACTGGCGGATGACGACGTTTCTGCTATCGGCATGTACCGCGGCCACGCTGCTGTTCGCCCTGCTGCCCGCGTTGCGCGCCTCCGGCGTTTCCCCCAGCGACGCGCTGAAGTCCGGCGGCCGGCAATCGGCGCGGACCGGTACGCTGAGACCGATGTTGGTCGCGCAAATCGCATTCAGCTTCGTGGTGCTATTCGTGGGTGGTCTCCTGCTGATGAGCTTCCGCCAACTTACGCAGGTCGATCTCGGATTCATCCCGAAAGGGGTGGTGCTGGTCCGGGTGGAGGCTACAGATCCCAATCCATTCTCCAGCTCGTACTTCGTGCCGGCCGCCCGAGTTGCCGCGCTCCAACTTGTGGACCGCATCCGCGAACTTCCCGGCGTGCGAAGCGCCGCGCTCTGCGAGTTCGGATTCTTCTCGGGCGGATGGATGACGGACAGCATTCGGATAGACGGCCGCGCGCCGGACGATGACGGAGTCGCCGCGCTGCCGGCCTCACCGGGATTCCTCGACGCGATGGGCGTTCGGCTGCTCGAGGGACGTTCCTTCGCACCAGCCGACATCGCCTCGGTGCCGTCCGTGGTGCTGGTGAACCAGGCATTCGCCCGCCGCTACTACCCGGGGCAGGATCCGTTGGGGAAGCACTTCACATTCGCTGTAAGAGACGGCGATCTTGCGCAGGAAGTTGTCGGCGTTGTCAAGGATGTCCGTCTGCAGAGCGTTCGCGATCCGGCGCCTCCCACAATCTTCGTGCCCCTCCGCCGGCTGGACTCAACACTGGCGGTGCGCGCGGATGGCGACCCCTGGAGTGTGGTGCCGCTGGTGCGGCAACAGATTCGCGGCTTCGGCCATTCGCTTCGCGATGGCGACGTGGCGCTCCAATCCGCGTTGGTGGATGACGACATGGTGCGGGAGCGGCTGCTGGCGCTGCTGGCGGGCTTCTTCGCCCTGGCGGCGCTGGCGCTGGTGGGCGTGGGATTGTATGGCGTGCTCAGCCACTCGGTGGTGAGGCGCACGAAAGAGATCGGCATCCGCATGGCGCTGGGCGCAAAGCAGTCGTCGGTGGTGAAGCTCATCTTGCGCGAAATCGCCGTCGTCTCGAGTGTTGGGCTGGCGATCGGACTCGTGCTCGGCCGTCTGCTGGCTCGTCCGGTGGAGAGTCTGCTATACGAGGTGAAGCCGGGCGATTTGGGGAGCCTGGCGTTGCCGCTGGCGCTGCTGCTATTTGCCGCCGCGCTGGCTGCGGTCCGGCCCGCATGGCGCGCGGCCAGGGTGGAACCCGCAATCGCGCTGCGCAACGAGTAAGCGCGGATTTTGAAACGCCAGGCCGCTGAGCTGCACTACCAAATGGCTCAAAGGCCAGTCTCCGGGGAGGCGACTGACGTCGACAGTATCGACATAGTACTAATGCAGAGAAAGGGCGCTCGAGCGATAAGGAATAACTGCCGCGAAAGGGCTGTTTCGATATATAGTTTTCCCGGCTGGCGAGCCAACGAAGGTGAAAACCGGGGTATTAGAAGAGGAGCTCTCAATGTCTAAGTACGTTCGCCATGCGATTGGATGCGGCCTTGTCCTGGCATCCCTGTATTGCGCGGGATGCATCCACAAGATCTCGTCATCGGTTCAGCCCTTCTCGCAGGCGGTGGCACTCACGGCGACCAATGTCCAAGGCGCCTTCGAGACAGTGCAGCGCGCGTACTGCGACGCGCGAACGATGAACTACGCGGTCAGCTACACGGGGACCAACGGCTTCGACCCGGGGACGCTGTGTCAGACATGGATCACGCCGGAGACTCTGGCCGCGCGCGCGCTCGTCCTGCAAGGACTGAAGCAGTACGCATCGGAACTGAGCAGTCTGACTGCCTCCGACATTAGCAGCGTGGACACCGCCAGCACGGCGCTCGGTAAGTCGTTGACGGAACTTACCGGCACGGCACCGTTCAAGAAGGTTGCCGCCGAGGCGAAAGTCCCCGACCAAATCGCGACTACCGCGGTGGATGCACTGGGAATCTGGCTGATTCAGAGCAAGCTCCAAAAGGAACTCCCAGCGATCATCATCAAGATGGACGATCCGATTCAGCAGATCAGTCAACTGCTGATTGCCGACATAGGAACTGTTGGCGCCGACTCCGAACATCCGTCAGTGGGCTCCGGGCTGCGGCAAGTATTGTGGATACAATACGGCGAAGAAATCAGATCGTGGGACCTGTATGTGTCGAAGAATTACTTTGGCAAGGACGTCAGTCCCGACTCGAGGTTCGCCGCGATTAAGCAACTCGTGAGCCTCTCGGTTCAGCGGAGGGCCGCGGATCAAACGCTCGCGCAGGTGGCGGTGACGATCAAACAGATGGCTCATGCGCATACCGAACTCGTGAAAGCCGCCAAGGCGAAGCAGCCACTAACGGCCGACGTAAGCGATCTGCTGGCGGAAGCGCAGCGCCTCAACAGTTATTACAACTCGCTCGAAAAGAGCAAGTAAACGAAAGGAGTCCACTCTCATGCAACCGGCACCTGCGTCGTCACTCACGCTGAACGAAGTTTTTGCGGAGCTGCTCGACGATCTCAATCGCGCCTACTGGGCGGCGAGCACGCTGGCCGCCAAGGATCAAATCAAGGGAGTCCTGGAAATAGTGGCCGATGCGATCACCACCATCGATGCCACGGATCTGAGCACCAAGAACGCGGCATACGCAGCGCTCGGAACCGAGGTCGTCTCCGTCAATAAGCAGTTGCAGAAGCTGCAGGCGGAGATCGATGGCCTGATCAGCGACATCAAGACCGCGACGGCGGTCGTGTCAGACATCACCCAGGCGGTCTCGGTCGCGGCCAAGATGTTCCCGTAGGGACGAGGGCCCACTACAGCACGTCGGCGAAGCCGCGCTTCATATGGCGGAAGAAGAGGCCACCGACGACGAACGCGGCGGCGCCGAAGGCGGTGAGGATGGCCAGTTCGCGGAGTGGGAAGACGCCGCGTAGGACGATGGCGCGGTAGGATTGCACGGCGTAGAACATCGGGTTGGCGGCGAGCAGCCAACGGGCTTGGGGCGGGTACAGGCTTTCGGCGATCATGATCGGCGTCAACCAGAACCAGAACGTCAGGGCCACGCTCAGGAGCTGTGCGGTGTCGCGCAGGAAGACGTGCAGGCTGCCCAGGATCCAGCCCAGGCCGACGGCGAGAAGCCCGATCGAAAAAACGAACAGCGGCAGCAGCAACACGAACGGGCTGAGGTGATGCGCTACGAAGGCGACGACGGCGACGAGCAGGGCGAGCGCGAGCGAGTGGCTCACCACGGTCGAGAGGAAGACCGAAACGGGGATGAGCTCGGAGGGGAAAACGGTTTTGGTGATCAGGTTCGCCTGCTCGACGACACTCGATGCGGAGCGCTGCACGGATTCGCTGAACAGCAGCCAGGGCAGCATGCCGGCAAACACGAAGAGGGCGTAATTGCGAGTGCCTTCGCCGGGCGGGACGGCAACCTTCAGGCTGACGCTGAAGACGAACCACCAGCACACCAGCAGCACGAGCGGATGAATGAGCGCCCAAACCCAGCCGATGATGGAGCCGACGAAGCGCTGCTCGAAGTCGCGACGGACTAATTGGAACAGCAGACTGCGGCGCCCCACCAGGTTTCGAAGAAAGAAGCTTCCGGGAATTCGCGGCATCACGTGGAAATTGGACCATACCAGCTTGTCGGGAAACATGCAAGCGGACGCGCACCGAAGATGCCCGTAATCCGACCCTAGGCGCGCGCCACCTACGTCCGCTCCCTTTGGTCGCGGCTCCGATACGCTTTCAGAGGCGCGCCCAGAAGGGAGCGATCGCACCGCGCAGGTGCGTTGCCAAAGGCGGTGGTTGGGTTCCTGGCAGGCCCGTCGGTTCCTATCACATCTGCCGCCGGACAGATTACGGGGTACGTGGGGACACAGGCGGGCGCGGGACGTGTGATACAGTGGCGGGAAACCATGCGCGACATTCCCGGATGGGACCGGTATTACCTGGACATCTGCAAAGTGGTGGCGGCTCGCAGCAAGGACCCGAACACGCAGATCGGCTGCGTGATCGTGGGCGGGAGCCACGAGATCCGCTCGACCGGCTACAATTCGTTCCCGCGCGGGATCCGCGACGACGTGCCGGAGCGGTTGGTGCGTCCGGCCAAGTACCTATGGATCGAGCACGCCGAGCGCAACGCCATCTGCAACGCGGCGCGCGCCGGCACGGCCACCGAGGGCTGCACGATCTACGTCGAAATCATGCCGTGCATGGATTGCGCGCGCGCGGTGGTGCAGGCGGGAATCGTGCAAGTGGTGGTTTCGCGCGATCGCATGACCGAGTATTCGAGCCAGTATTACGACGAGCATTTCGGCATGGTCGAGGTGCTGTTCGAGGAAGCCGGCGTGGTTGTGCGGCGGGTCTGACGCGCGGGCGCGGTCAGCTTTCGCGGTGGTGCTTTACGTCGGTCTCGTCGGGGTCGGTTTCGCTCTCCGGCTCGATTTCCACTTCGTCGCCCTCGGCCGGCACGTATTGATAGTACCGCCGGGAGCAGGCGCGGCAGCGAAACGGAAACCTGCGGAACTTGGACATGAGGGCGTCCAGCCAACCCCGCGAGTGGGAGCGCCGAACGTCATGACCTCCGCAATTTGTACAGTACGGCATTCAACTTACTTACAGTAACTCCTTGAGCCCGCTGTCGCATTGTACCAACAAACGACGCCGGCCCCAATCGGCGGCAGCGATTCATCGAAGCCGCCGCGACATAGCCGTACCAGTCCGGCCGCCGGGGGCCGCGTGCAGCACGTCCGAAGCTCCCAGCCGCCTAGGAACTGCCCAGGTACATGACGTGAACGTAGGTGCCGAGACGCGTGTTATAGGCCAGGTACCAGCCGTCGTGATCGGGATCCGCGTAGATCACGATCGAATCCGTACCCCACAGCCAGCCATCGCAAAAAGCGAAGTCGGCGGCCGCCACGTTGAAGTAGAATCCATTGAACCAGAACCGATCCGGGCCTCCGCCCATGATGCGAAACACGTGCCCGCGGCCGATGCCACCCGGGAAGCGGCCGTGCTGGAACGGTCTATCCAGATGGTACGCCGCGGCGCCCCGGCCGGAATCGTGTCCGACCCACTGGCCGTTGGCGTGAACGTGCGGAGCCTCCGGATGGCCGGTCCTGTCGGCTACCCGAGGCTGCTCCGGAGCCCTCGCCGGCGCCGCGGGGCGCATCGGAGCGGGACCGTGCCTGGGAACGTATCCGCCACCTACTTCCGGTTTCGCGCCCCTGCCCTGTTGCGCCAAACCGGCCACCGAGAGCAACAAAACAACTGAGAGTACTGTCAGTGTCCTTTTCATACTTTCGATGATATCCCCAACCGGCAACCGCCGGCGCGCCCAAGCGCGCATTTGCAAGCCGCGCCGCGGTTCGGGGACAATCGTAGCTTATGAAGATCACGCTCGAGAGAAACCCGGCCGAACAAATCGCCACGGGCGCGCTGATTGTGCCCGTGTTCGAAGGCGAGAAGGAATCGCACTTCGGCGCGGCGCCGTTGGTCGAATCCGGCGAAGTCGCAGGCAAAGCGGCCGAGTTCGCCTTGCTGCACAATCCCACGGGTGTAGCCGCCGCAAGAGTGCTGCTGGCGGGGGGCGGGAAGGCGGGACGTTTCGATGCCGCCGAATTGCGCAAGCTGGTGGCGGGCGCGGTGCGCTTCCTGAAGGAGAAGAAGGTACTGTCGGCGGCGGTTCTGCTTGATGGCAGCCGCAGCAGCGCCGAGTTCGTCTCCGCCGCCGCGGAAGGCGCCATCCTGGGCGACTACGAGCCGGATCGCCACAAGACAGGGAACGACAAGAAGTCGCTGGCCGCGTTCACCGTGGTGTGCCCGGACGGCGCGGCCGAGTTGGACACGGCCATCGCGCGCGGCCAGGTGCTGGCGGAATCTCAGAACTTCACGCGCGCCCTGGCCAACGAGCCGGCCAACCTTCTGCCACCGCTGAAGATGGCCGCAGCCGCGCGCGAGATGAGCCAAGAGCAGGGCCTCGCCTGCGAGGTGCTCGAACGGGGGGAACTGGAACGCCTGGGCATGGGCGCGCTGCTCGGCGTGGCGCAGGGCAGCGCCGCGCCGCCCGCCCTGATCGTGATCCGCTATCGCCCGCAACAGGCCGCGTCGGCGGCGCACTTGGGGCTGGTGGGCAAGGGCGTCACGTTCGACACGGGCGGCATCTCCATCAAACCCTCCGAGGGGATGGAGAAGATGAAGTACGACATGTGCGGCGGCGCGGCGATGATCGGCGCCATGCGCGCGATCGCCCAATTGAAACCGCCGTTGGCCGTGACGGCCTTCATTCCGTGCGTCGAAAACATGCCCGGCAGCCGCGCGCAGAGGCCCGGCGACATCGTCACCGCCATGTCCGGCAAGACGATCGAGGTTTTGAATACCGATGCCGAAGGGCGTCTCATTCTGGCCGATGCCTTGGCTTATGCGCGGCACATGGGCTGCACGCACCTGGTGGACGCCGCCACGCTGACAGGCGCGATCGTGGTCGCGCTCGGGCACATCCACGCCGGGCTGTTTTCGAATAACGATGCGATGCGCGACCGCGTCCTGCGCGCCGCCCGGGCCGAGGGCGAGCGGATGTGGCCGATGCCGCTCGACGAAGACTACAAGGAGGGATTGAAGACGCCGTTCGCCGACATCGCCAACATCGGTTCGCGTTGGGGCGGCGCCATCACGGCCGCGATTTTCCTGCGGGAATTCGCCGAAGACACGCCCTGGGTGCACCTGGATATCGCCGGCACAGCCTATCTCGACGAGGCCCAGCCGCACATGCCCAAAGGCCCGACCGGCTTGCCCGTCCGCACGCTGGTGCGGTTGGCCACCGACTGGGTAGACTAAAGTTGGGACGTGCTCTTGGCCCGCGCGTGCCACAATTGAATTGCGGGTAGCGCAATCTTGCTCGAACGCGTGGTCCAAACCATCGAACGGTACGGCATGTTCCGGCTACACCAGCGAGCCGGCGTGGCGGTTTCGGGCGGCGCGGATTCGGTTTGCCTGCTGGAAGTGCTGCGGGAACTTGGCCGTCGCTGGGATTTGCGGCTTTCCGTGTTGCATCTCGATCACGGGCTACGCGGCGAGGAGTCGCGGCAGGATGCGGAATTCGTGCGCGAGTTGGCCAGTTCGCGCGACCTGCCTTTCTATCTGGCGCGGGCGGAACTGGCGGCGGCCGGCAACCTGGAAGAGGCGGCGCGGGAAGCGCGTTTCGAGTTCTTTCGCGAGCGGATAGCGGCCGGCGCGGTGGAGGCGGTCGCGGTCGGCCACACCCGCAGCGACCAGGCGGAGACCGTGCTGTTTCGCTTCCTGCGCGGCGCGGGCACGGCGGGGCTGGCCGGCATTCGTCCGGTGACCGAAGATGGCATTGTGCGTCCGCTGCTCGACGTCACGCGGGCCGAGACTGAGGCTTTCCTCCGCGCGCGCGGCGTGGCATGGCGGGAGGACGCGAGCAACCGGAGCGCACGCTTTGCCCGCAACCGCATCCGCCACGGCCTGCTGCCGCAGCTTGCCCGGGAGTGGAACCCCGCCATCGAGGAAACGCTCGTCAAGACCGCCGATTGGGCGCTGGCCGAGGAAGCGTATTGGAAAGAGGAAATCGCCAGTCTGGCGCAGGCTTGCCTGCGCGAGGAGGGCGGCGCCGTGCTGGCGCCGGCCGGCCTGTTTGCCAGCCTGCCGCTGGCCGCGGCACGCCGGCTGGCGCGTTACGCGATCGAGCGCGCCAAGGGGAATCTGCGGGCGATCGGGCTCGACCACGTGGACCGCGCGCTCGAAATGGCCGGCGCCGCCCAGGGCCACGGCCGCGTGCAGGCGCCAGGGGTGGGCATCACGCGCTCCTTCGATTGGATTCGCTTCGCCCCGCCGCAAGCTCCGCCGCTGGCCTGGGCCGTGCCAGCCCCGGTTCCCGGCTGCGCCAGCGCTCCCGGCGCGCCCATCGAGCTCCAAATCGAGCTGATCGAAAAGCCGGGAACGGAACAGGCACCGGGAAGCGTATATAATAATAGTGACAAGGATTGTGTAGACGGGCACCTAGTGTCCGGGGGGCTGGTGTTCCGTTCCTGGCGCCCCGGCGATCGCTATAGGCCCCACGGACACTCCAACGAGGCCAAAATCAAGACGCTCTTCCATCAGGCCCGGATTCCGGTTTGGGAGCGTGCCCAGTGGCCGGTGCTTGCCTCCGGCGACTCCATCGTCTGGACGCGGCAATTTGGACCCGCCCAAAGCGTGGCTGCGGGTCCGGCCAGTACGCGGGTTCTGCGAATCCGCGAGGCTGGCCGCGATGGGAAGGTGGAATCGCAGGTGTGTGCGGCCGCGTCTATTAGTCAAGAGTGGAGTCCGGCTGGCAGGGAGGATAAGTGAGTTCTAATTTTAAACAGGTTCTGTTCTGGGTCGTCATATTCCTGGTGGTGGCGATGCTGTTCGTGGTGGTCCGCAACACGGCGGGGACCAAGGAACAACCTCTAACCTTTACCGAATTCGTCGCCAAAGTCGAAGCGGGAGCCGTGGACAAGGTCACGATCAACGGCAACGAAGTGCACGGGATCTATAAGTCCAGCCCCACCGCCGGCCTGCACACGTACCTGCCTGCTATTCCAGGCAACGACCCCAAGATTCTGGACAAGATGCTGGAGCACGGGGTCAACGTGGAGATCAAGGACACCAGTTCCTCCGGTTGGGTTTCCATCCTGATTAACGCCTCGCCCTTCATCGTGGTGATCGCCTTCTGGATTTTCATGATGCGGCAGATGCAGAGCGGCGGCAACAAGGCGCTGAGCTTTGGCAAGAGCCGTGCGCGGCTGCATTCCACGCAGCAGAAGAAAGTCACCTTCAAGGACGTGGCGGGCGTGGAAGAGGCCAAGGAAGAATTGCAGGAGATCATCGAATTCCTGCGCGAGCCGCAGAAATTCCAGAAGCTGGGCGGGCGCATT
>PMKM01000016.1:0-57389 GCA_003157745.1 Bryobacterales bacterium
GCTTCCGAGTCGGATAGCTATACAGGGTTTAACGGCGTCCGCCGATTATGTCGATAGGAGGGGGTGCGCGCCGCGCCGGTTCTCGAGGCGGCAGGCTGGGTCCCCGAGGCGGCACCTCAATGACGTGTCATCGGCGCTTCCAAGTCCGATAGCTATACGGGCTTTAACGGCGTCCGCCGATAGGTCGATAGGGGAAGTATGCGCCGCGCGGGTTCTTGACGCGGCAGGCTGGGTTCCCGAGGGGGCGCCCTCGAAGACGCCGGGCGTCCCATTTGACAAGTCCGTCGTTTTCAATCCAATCGTTGCCGGGCCCTGAGGGCAAGGAACACGGCTGAGGCCGTGCGCTGATACAAGACTAACTAGCAGGTTTCCTTTCTACGTCGCACACACGGCGGAGTGGTGCGGTTTGACTTTGTTACGGCACGCAATATGTGCGGCATCGCACATTTCTTACTTCCTGAATCCCGACCAACGACGGCCGGAACCGGTGGTAGCCGGATTAACGGCGCACTTACTCGCGCCCAGCCGGCAAATCGGCCATATAATGTCTGAATGCTGACTATCGAGATCGATCCGGGGGATGGAGAGAGGAAGCAGGCGGCGGAAGCCTGCCAGCAGTTATACCTGGACTTAAAGATGAGCGCTCCTGAGGCGGAGATCGCGAAGGTGGAAACGCCGGCGATCGCGGATCATCGGGAACTGGTGACGATAATAACCGCTCTGGTAGTGACCGGAGTGAAGCTAGGTGTTTTCGCGGGCATGCTAGAGGTGTTGAAGACATGGCTCGCTAACCGGCCGAAGGCGACGATCAAGTTCAAACTCAAGAATGGCTCGGAGTTGGAACTGTCCGGGATGTCTCCGGAAGAAGCGATGGAGTTTCTGAAGCAACACGCCGCAGAGATTGCGTAGGTAGAGGAGGTTGGCATGAGTGCTTCCGCCCAAGCGGACTATCTGGCGCCCTTTTTCGCGGGGTTACGCGCGAAGGGCTTTCATCTGGGTCTGGATCCGGAGTTTTCGACGATCCAGAAACTGGCCACGGCGCCGCTGGAGCAGCGGGGAGTCACGCTGCGGGAGAACATCGACCAGTTCGCCTGGGCGCGCGGCTTTCCCGTGTTGGAGAAGCTCCAGCAGCAGGCCGCCGAGCAGAAGAATTTGCAGGTTGCGCAGACGCTCGGCTCGATGCGCGATGTAATCAACGAATTGCTGAAGGGGCAGTTCATGGTTACTCCGGAAGGTCAGTTGTTGCCACAGCCGCAGATGCTGCGCGAGATGCTGCGGCTGGTGAACGACTCCGACGCCGATACGGTGATCGCATACGTGGAGAAGAACATCGAGTACCTTGACGGGAACTTCTTCATGTCGATTTCGGAATCGCTCCGCAACGCTCGCGGACGAGCGCCGAGTCCCAGCCTGGAGATGACGGTCGAAGTGCTGATTGGGCTAGGCAGGCTGGTGGCGGAGAAGAGACTGGAGCGGGGGCTGCCCTGCTCGTTTCACGCTCTGTACGGGGTATGACGGAAGCGGCGATCCGATTGGCGGCGGCGCTGGCGCGGTGCGACAGCGCGGAGCAATCGATGAGTTTGCTGGTGGGAGCGCCGGTGCTCTCGCCGCCGGATCTGATGGAAGTGGCGCGGCACCCGGAGGAGTATGGAATCCCGAGTGACGAGGCGCAACATCTTCGGCAGATCGAAGGTTGGCTGGCGAAAGTCCTGCAAGGCCTGACGGGGGATCTGGATCCGGCGGCGCCGGCGGGATTCTACCGCCAACTGGCGATCACCTGCCGCCGGCAGGGTAAACGAGAGCAGGCCAAGCGTTTCTACCAGTACTCATTTGCGAACGCCGCATCGCCGGCCGACAAGGCAGGGGCGCTGAGTGGAGTCGCAATTCTGGAACTGGAGCAAGGGCACGTGGACCGGGCGCGCACGATCTTCCTGCAGGCGCGCGACATATGTACACATGGAGATGTGAGCGGGGAAATGTTGGCGGACATTCTCTCCAACCTGGGCCAGGTGGAAATGGAAGCCAAGCAGTGGACGGCCGCGGCGGAGTTATTCGAGAAGACACGAAACATAGGACGGGACGAACGGATCCCAGAGGTCTACGCGCTGGCGCGGATCAACGAGGCCGAGATGGCGCGCCGGCAAGGGGACCGTGCGGCGGCGGCGCGGTGTCTGGACGACATCCGCTGGATTGAAGGCAGCGGCTCGCAGCGGGAAGCGGATTACCAGACGGTGCGGCGGAGCTTAGGGGATGCGCCGGAAGAGGAGTTGCCGGATCCCGAATCGCAGACGATCGAAGAACTGGAGTGGAGGCTGTGGAGTGGGGGTGGAAACATCTCGGCGACTGCGGACGCGGATCGGGCGCAGGTGGAGAAAGCGCTGGGCGGCAAGTATTACGCGCGGCATGACGGGCCACGAATCGAGAATGTGAAGGCGGCGGTGAAGTACTGGGAAGCCGCGCTGGCCTTCGTCGAGAAGGGCGAGATTGCGGGCAAGCCACTGCGGGAGATCGTGGAGGCGAACACGATGCACGCGATGGTTGTGGAGTTGCACGGCGACCTGGGGCTGGCGTACAACGAATGGTATGCGCTCGACCGCGAAAGCGCCAGCGCGGGCAAGGCGCGCGAACATTTCGAAGCGGCGTTGCAGGAACTTCCGCAGGGTGCGGAATTCGCCGACTACCGGCGGGCGTTACTGAATAACCTGGCCAATGCGATGGCGTGGGAAGCGCGGACGGGCAGCAGTTTGCTCGTAGCCGGGCAGCCGGATGTCAATGCGCTGCGGAAGTCCCTGGATGTGCAGGCGCAGTTGGTGCAGGAACTGGGTGAGGATCCGGCGGGGCGCTGCCAGGTGCTCATCAACTTGTCGCAGACTTATGTCGAACTGGCGGACACGTTTCCGGACGCTGGGCGCGACGCTTACTATCCGGCGGCGTGGGACTGCGCGACGGCGGCGGAGAAGGCGCTGAACGAGATTGATCACCCGGGGATGGATCTGGTGCTTGGGGTGGCGATCAAATTAGCGCAGACGGCCGCCGACATGGGCCGCCAGCCGGTGGAACTGGCGCAGTTACAGGCGCGGCTGGATGGACTGTTGCGGCGCGAGAATCTGGCGTCGGTCGCTCCGACGGTGTGGTCGGTGGGCTTTCGGCAGAGTGCACGGCTGGCGTGGCTGCTGGGCGAAAAGGCGCGCAGTTACCGGCGGTTGCTGACGGGGATGCGGATGCTGCGGGCGCGGATTGCCAGCGGGCCGGTGGCGCTCGACCTGGCGGTGGCGGACTTGTATCGCACCAATACCGAACTCGTTAGGTCGCTAGTGGAGTGGGGCGAACTGGACCGGGCGCTGTTCTTTGCAGGAACGGCGCCGGGGGAACGGGCGCGGGCGTATCCGAAGGGCGGGCGCGCGAGAGCGGCAGAGCGGGAATGCGCGATCGTATTTCGCGTGCTCTCGACGAATCGGCTCGGCGCCTTCGCGATCAGGGAAGACGGCGTGAAGTTTCGCGAGCTTCCGATCGAACCGATGGAACTGATTCGGGCAGACGCGCAGTTTCTCTCGGCCAGGATAGACGGCGATAAGGGCGCGGCGGTATCGAGCGATGCGTGGCTCGCCGCTATCGCATGGGTGAGTGGCCTGATGGGCGAGAAGCTATTCCGCCCCATCGAGGATCTGCTTCCCGAAAGCGGGCGACTGACATTGCTGCCGGATTTTTCCGTGATGTCGGTGCTGCCGTTGCATCTGGCGTCGCTCAGGGGAGGGAAGCGGGTGCTCGACCGCTTCGAAGTGACGTACTGCTCCGAGTTGCGCTTTGCGGACGGGGACGGCGCGGGCGGGGAGAAGCCTCAGGCGGACGGAGTCTTCATCGCCAGTTACTCGCCGAAAGCCGCGCGATTGCCGTTTGCGGCTTTGGAAGCGCGGGGCGTGGTGGAGTGCTATGCCGGTGCGCGGATTGCCACGGGCGAGAGCGGCACGCCGGCTGCGGTGTTGGCTGGTCTGGAGAAAAGCCGCGTGGCGCACCTGTGCAGCCATGGGTACTTCGATTGGCAGTCGCCGCTCGACTCGAAGCTGGTCCTGGCCGGTGGGGAATTGAGCCTGCGAGAGATTCAGTTGTCGCTGGCGCGATCGCCATGCGATCTGATTGTGCTTTCGGCGTGCGAGGCGGGCTCGCGCGACGGCAACCCGCGCGAGCGCTCCGATTTTGCGTCGATACTGCTGCGGGCGGGATGCCGCTTCGTGATCGCGGCGGATTGGCGGATCGACGATCTGAGCACCATGCTGCTGCTGGCGCTGGTCCATGAGTCGCTGGCGAAGGGAGCGGGAGCCGCCGAAGCTCTCGCCGCGGCGCAGAGGAGGATGCAGACCGAGCCCGGCGCCGCGATGGCAGCGCGCGGTTACCGGTGGCTTGGCCAGTGTGCGCAGGAGCTAACGCCCGACGAGCAGGCCTACGTGCGAGAGAAACTGGATGCGCTGGCCGCGAGCGGGAAGGCCGCGGTCTTCGCCGACCCGGTCTACTGGGCACCGTTCTCGGCCAGTGCCGAGTGTTTCCGGTTAGAGCGCGAGGCGCGGGCGCTTGCCAGCGGCGCCGGTCGCTGAGCCTGCGCTACGGGTTCCGGTTGGCCTGCGTGATGCCTTTCGTTTCGTCGATCAGCAGGCGCTGGTTGGCGGCAACGCCTGGGAAGCGTTGGCGGGCGCCGCTGGGCCAGGCTATTTCGAGATTTACGCTGGTGTCGCGGCCGAGGCCGAAAGTGAGCGCGAGGTCGCTTTGCGAGCAATAGCTGGAACCGCTGCGCACCATGTTCCATTGTTTGCCGCCGACGCTCTCGACACGCACCACGGCGCCGATGCCGTCGCGATTCGACTTAGTTCCAGAGAGACGAACCGAAAGCCAGTGATTGCGATTGCCGCCGTCATTGCGCAGCAAATGGGCGGGGCCATTGTTGGTCGAGACAACCAGGTCTAAGTCGCCATCGTGATCGTAATCGGCATAGGCGGCGCCGCGCGCGACCATCGATTGCGCGAAGCCGGGGCCCGACTGGGCACTAACATTTTCGAACTTGTGGTTGCCCAGATTGCGGAATAGGAGCGGCAGTTCGCGGTAGGTTACCTTGGGCTGCACGCGGCCGATTTCATCTTCAATGTGGCCGTTGGCGGCGAATATGTCGGGATAGCCGTCGAGATCGTAATCGAAAAAGAAGACGCCGAAAGTGAGTGACAGCAGGCTGGCGCGACCGACGGTGGAGGACGGAGCTTCATCGACGAACAAGCCGTTGCCTTCGTTGTGATAAAGCCCGAGCATCTGGTTGGAGAAGTTGCCGACCAGCAGGTGCTGGCGGCCGGAGCGGTCGTAATCGGCGGCATCGGCGCCCATTGCGCCGCGGGCCACGCCATCTTCGCCATAGGCCACGCCGGCAGTCATGCCCTCTTCCTTAAAGGTGCCGTTGCCAAGATTGCGGTAGAGCTTATTGGGCTGCGTATCGTTGGCGACGAAGATATCTGGCCAGCCATCGTTGTTATAGTCGAGGATCGTCACGCCGAGCGACTTACTGGTGGGATCGCCCAGACCGGCGCGGTCGGTGACATCCTCGAATCGGCCGCCGCCGAGGTTGTGATAGAGACGCGAGCGCGTGCCTTTGTAAGACTCCGGTGTGCAGTATGACTTAGAAGTGCCGTCGAGCGAGCACTTAAGGTCGCCTTTTTCGGTCCATTGGACATAGTTGGCGACGAATAGGTCGAGCTTACCGTCGCGATCATAGTCGAGCCAGGCGGCGCTCGAACCGAAGTTGGCATTCCGGATGCCAGCCGCCTTGGTGACGTCGCGAAACTTGAAGTTACCCTCGTTGTGAAAGAGATGATCGCCATCGAGCGCGGTGATATAGACGTCGTCGCGGCCGTCATTATCGTAATCGCCGATGGCGACGCCGAGAGCGTAGATTTCAATGTCGAGACCACTGGCTGCGGTGACATCGGTGAAGGCGCCGTTGCGGTTGTTGCGATAGAGCGCGGCCGTCGTTCGGTGGCCGCGCGGCGTAAAGTCCTTGCCGTTGACGAATAGGATGTCAGGCCAGCCGTCGCCATCGGCATCGAAGAAAGCAACACCAGCGCCCATGGTTTCCGGCAGGTACTTCTTGCCGGAGCGGCCGGCGTTGTGGATGAAGTGAATGCCGGCCTGCGCGGTGACGTCCGTGAAGACCACGGGCGCGCGATCCGGCGAAGCGGCCCAGGCGATGAGACACAGCACGGTCAGCGAGAAAAGGCCGGCCGCGGCGGGGATGAGAAGTGAGCGTTTCATGGTCGTGGTCTCTTTAAACTGCGAAAAAGGGGCGCCCGCAGGCGGGCGTTGGCAAGCTGAAGCATGCCCCACCTACGGTCGCGGCTCCGATGGTAGGGAGCTTTCGTGATCGTGAATTGGCTGGCGCTCGTTATTGTCGGCGGGGCTTCTCATGCGAGCTTTCTCGGTGATGGCCTGGGACGATTCGTCGGCTTTGAAGCGGCGGAAGAGCGCCTCTTCGCGGGCCGCGCGAGGTAAGTCGCCCAAGCCGCGATAACACAGCATCAAGGTGTAGTGCATCTGCACGTCTTCCGGATCGACGGCACACACTTGCTTCAATGTCTCAACGGCGGCGGCATAGTGGCGTTTTAGGAACTGTATGCGCGCTATCTGATTAAGTACCACGCGGTCGCGCGGGTACTTGAAGCGCACGACTTCGAGCGATTGGAGCGCGCCATCGTAATCGCCATCGGCGCGCTGGGCGGCGGCTTTGAAAAACCAGATGCGACCAAGCTGCGGGTTGAGAGACATGGCCTTCTCAATATACGGCTTGGCGGCATCGGTCTCGCCTTCTTGAATCAACGCGCGCGCGATGTTGAGCCAGCCATCGGGATAAGATGGCTGTGCCTCGGTTACTCGTTGGAACGCATACTGGGCGCCTTTCAAATCCCCCTGCAGGAGTAACCCGATGCCCCAATCGTTCCAGCGCTCGCGGTCCTGCTTGCGCGCTACTGGTGTCCAAGCAGGTTGGCCGAGCGGCACGGTAGCGTGCGCCTCGGCGAGAGTAACTATAGGAAGATCCGGAATGCGATCGCGAATGGCGCCGGAGACATTAGTGGGAATCGAAGTGCGCAGGAACTGATACTCGATGCCGTTGTGATCGAGACCGAGCAACGCCGGATCCTGGCCCGGCTTGGGTTGGCCGGCGTAGGCAAACTGAGTGTAATACCAGGAGAACTTACGATAATTCAAGCGTGCGGTAAAACCGATGGGACCGCGCGCGCCCTTCGGCACACTGACGCGGTAGTGAACCGTTTCAGCCGCGCCGGGCGGAATCAAATGCACGTAGAGGACGCTGCGCGCCTGCCAGGCGTTGCGTTTGTCGATGGGGTTGGCATTGGCGTCAAGCTGATACGAGCGGTAGAAATGGGCGCCGGGATCGACCGGGCCGTGGCCGCGATCCGCAACGCTGCCACTCCAGAAGATGACGCGGCCATCGGCGTCGCGAGCTTGCAACTCAAGCCAGACATCGAAGGAGTCTACCGTACCGGCGGGGAAGAAATGGCCGATCTTGCGGGTGCGCACGACCACGTCGACGCGCGCTGTCTTGCCGGGCTCGAGCATGGCGCCCGCGGCATCGATGGGTGCGGCGATCTTGCCCACTTCGCGAATCAAGGCTGGAGCGGACTGGTCGGATTCCTCGCCCACGCCGAAAGTCGTGTTGGCGGCGACCGGGTTATCGGCGCGGCCAGACATGGTGAGTTGGCCGCGTGCTTCATCGAGTGGCGAGATAGCGAAAATGTCGAGCGTGATGAAACCGGATTGAAGAAACTTCTTAGTGGCTTCTAACTGACCCAAGTCCTGGTTGGCATAAGCGACGGCGGTGTTCGCGGCAGCGAAACGGTGAGAATGGACGTTTCCATCGATGTTACCGGGATCGCGCGAGCGGATGAGCGGCATGTGACAATCGGCGCAGGACATGGACTTTTCGGGATAGTAGAACGAACGCGCGCCCTGGCCGGAAACGCCGCTGGCTTGCCAGTTATCGTAATCGTCGAAGCCGCGGAACCAGCGGTAACTATTCACGGGAACGTCGAGATGCACCTTGTGACAGGCGGCGCAGAATTCGGCGTCCTTCATAAACGGCTTGAGGAAGGTCCTACGGTGCGGCTGCGGCGCGAGATAAGTCAGGAAAGTATCCATAGCTTGCAGATATCGATTGTGACTGGATGCGAGCTCGTGCAGCGGCGGATACTCGACAGTGAAATCGTTGTTACCCATGGTGCTGCCGACGTGGACGACGGCGTGACACGACATGCAACCAAGGCCGGCCTGCGCTTCCGGCGTATCGATCTGCTCCTTAATGGGCCGGTCGAAGCGGCCATTGAAGAAGACCGCGTGATCGTGACAGCCGGCGCACCACTTACTGGGGCGCGTGCCGGCGACGTCCTGGAAGTACTCGATAGCTTTTCGGTAGAACTGATTGTTGAACGAAGCGAAGTGATGGGTCGAGCTTTGCCATTGATCGTAGATATCCTTGTGACAGCGCCCACAGTCTTTGGAATCCATGAAGAAGTTCGAAGGGATGATGCGGCCGGTATTGGTTTGCGCGGAGGCGGGCGCGAAGGGCGAAGCGGCTCCGGCGCCTTCCTGATTCATCGAAAGTGGAGGCGAGGCGGGATTGACGATGCGTGCGTTCGGGTCGGGATGGATGCGGGTCCAAGCCAACGATGTAAGTACAAGTAGAACGGCCGCGGCGAAGGCTCCGCGCAGTACGCGACGGCCACGAGTGAGCGCGCTTGCGATAAGTGGCAGCGCGGCGAGAGCCAGCGCGATGTGCAGCCATAAGACGAAACGACGGTCGCGCGTGTTGCCGCAAAACACGAGATAGAAGGCGGGCAATCCGGCTATAAGAAACGCGCAGGTGGGAACAGAATAGCGTCTAATGGAACCAGCCGCGACAGCCATCAGGATCATGCCGAGCGCAAGGTGCAGGAGCACGTTGGCCATGTAGAAAACGCTGGCGGCGGGGAAGGCGACCAGATAGCCGCTGTTGACAATCAGCAGGGCCAATCCGGCGACGGCGGCGCGGATCAGGTTGGTCTTGGTCATGGTGAGTGTCTACGGTGTGATTGCGAATCGATGGCGGTGGCCGCAAGGGCGCTGCGAGACGGGAAGTTGGCAGGCGAAAGCGCCTGCCCCACGGTTCCGGCGAGATTGCGTGGGGCTCATCATGGTTGCGACTCCGCGGTTTCGGGCGCCAAGGGGCGGATGAGGCGTAACGCGGGGCGCGTCAGGTATTCGCGCTCGAAATCGGCGTGCGCGGCGTCGGTGGGAAAATGCTCCGCCGGCGGATACGGATAGCTGGTCATGGCGTGGAAGGGCAAGGGTAAGACGGACTGGGAGAACGCGGTGTTGGCGTCGCCGTCCTTGGCCCAACCATCGACGAGAAGCAGGAAATCGCGCTTCCATCCGGGCGGCACGGGCGGCAGGCCGGTGGCGCGGAATCGCATACGAAGCTCGTCGCCCGAGCCCATCACTACCATGCGGTCGTCGGGCTCGGCGAGCAGGGTTTGGACAGGGCCGTAGCGCGTGTAGAGGCCAGGCGTGGGGTTCCACATCGAGGTGTAAGAGACGGTGTCGTAATGGAACTCTTCCGGCTGTTTGCGTTGGGGATCGATCGACGCCTGAGAGAAGCCGCGGAAATGCAGATCGGCATCGGCCAGGGCGAGGCGCGTCATACGCACTTCGGGCGGCGCGTCATCTTCGACTAAGTAGATTTCGTCCCAGTAGACACAGAGGTTGGTGACGATGCGGACTTCGCGCGAGGCGGAAAGAAACTTACCGGCTAATTCGACAGCCATCGGTTTCGGCTTGCCGGAAGGCATACCCATGTCTTCGACTACAGTCTTCCAATTGCCGGCGGCGTCCTTGACTTGGAGGTACGGGAAAACGAGATCGCGATGCGCTTGAGTGGCGGAAAGGAAGGTGCTACCGTCGGCCCAATCCACCCAGCCATAGAGAATAAGAGCGGCGCGGTTGGAGCGGGCGGCGCCGCCGAAATCGAGATCGAGATGATGTAACTCGGCCACGCCGGCGACGTCGCGGCGGAAGGAATCGGGATAGGCGCTGTCGCGATGGAGGATGGCGGCGCGCACGTCGGTGCCGCGGGAATCGTGCGCGGCTACGGGATAGACTTTGCGCTTCACGCCGAAGAGGCGGAAGTCCGGGAACGGCGGCGACTTGAACTTCTCGTTAGTAACAATCTCAGTATCCGCCGGATGATCGAGCGCCATCAACTCGATCTGATCGAGATAGGAGACCTCGCGCAGCTCTTCGGTGACGCGAAGTTCGTACGCGCCATCGCGAGGCTGGAGGGCTTCGGCGGGGATAGAAACATACTCCTGATGATCGACGGGGAAGAACTGGCCATCGCCGGAACTGGCGCCGAGCGGAGCGACGCCGAGTACGTCGGTGAGGAACTGGAAGCGACTGCCGTTCCAGGTGAAGATCATGGGACAGGAGCCGGCCAGGCGCGGCGCTTCCTTAATCGAATACACCTTGTTCACGGCCAGGTTGGTTTCGTTCTGCACCAAGCCGTTGGGCCAGGTGATGCGCACGGTATCCACCTTAATGAGATTGCCGAGGCGAAAGACGGTGGGGACGCCCAAGTAAGTGACCTTCTCATAACTCATGCCAGCCTTCACTTCGATCTTGGCGTTGACACCCGTCTTAAGATTCTTTTCGCCGGTAAGTGCCACTTCGATCCAGTTACCGTAGTCAGGCGTAACGTCGTGACGGATGACGAGCGCTCCGTTGGGGTCTATGAGCGCGTGGTCCAACCGGCCGTTGCCCTCGAAATCGGCGAGTACTTCGCGGGGCGGAAAGGCGTCACCGGGCAGGTTGGACTGAGGCTCGAGTTTACCGGCGCGGTTGAACAGCAGCAAGCCGTTCTCGAGATTGAGTATCAGCGGGCCTTGCACGACCAAGTCGGTGCGACCGTCGCGATTCACGTCGCGTGCCACCAGGTGACGAAAGCCGGCGGGCAGCGCATCGAGCGGCACGGCTTCAAAGTGACCGACGAGGCGGTCGCGGTAGAGCACGCCGGGCCGGTCGTCATAAGTCACCACTAAGTCGAAGCCGGGCGTGTCCGGTTCGAGATCGAAGCGAACGGCGTCGCGGGCGTGGCCGGCGACAAACGGGAAGCGAGCGGTTTCGTCGCTAAAGCCGGCCTCGCCGTTGTTGCGGAACAGCTTCGATTGCGGGCCGATGAGAAACAGGTCCAAGTCGTAATCATGATCGTAATCGAGCCAGACGGCGGTATGGAAAACGCCCGCGGCGAGGTCGGCTGCCTTTTCGAAATGGCCTTTCACGTTGCGATAGAGCGCCGCGCCTTGCTTGGTGATCACGCAAAGATCCGGCAAGCCATCATTGTCGAAATCGCCGGGCACGATGGAAACCACGTCGCGCAGGGCTTCGAGGCCGGAATCCGGGACGAGCGTTTTGCCATTGCGAAAGAGCTGCGCGCGCCCGGCGCCCCAGGCGATCAGGCTGGGGCGCGAGCCGCCATCGAGACCGAGCACGGCGAGGCCGGCCTCGTCGCCGGTGAATCCGGCAGCGAGCTTCTGATCGCGATACACAGGCGCGGGGAGCGGCGCGGGTGGCGGCGCATCGATGGGATCGTAGATTTCGGCAAACATGCACCAGTCCATATCTTCGGGAATGGCCGCGCCGTCCTGGCGCTTTTTCGCTTCCTGAAACGCGCGCAATTCGGTAGCGGCATCAGCCGGATGGTTAGTCTGGCGGTAGAGGCCGTAGAGCTGGAAGTGCGGGGCGGCGAGCAGCGGATCGAGATCGCGGGCGGTCTCAAACTGCTGGATGGCGGCGGCGATTTCGGCTGGCTTGATCGCGGGGTCGGCCTCGGCCTTGATCTTGTGCAGGGTGCCGATTTGATAGTGGGCTACCGGCTCGGTGGGAACGAGGCGCGCCATCCCTTCGAACTCGGCAAGCGACTTATCGAACTCATCCGCCTTCTTATAAGCGACACCCAGGTTGAACCAGGTGTGCGGCAGCTTGGGGTCCTGCTTCTGCACCTTTTCGAGTTCGGCGATGCCGGCGGCGAGTTCGCCCGCGCGCAGCAGTGCCAGAGCGTAATTCAGCCGCTCGCGGACGGAGCCGGGCGCGATGTCGAGGGCGGCCTTGAATTCAGCCACAGCCTGCACCTGCGTGATCGGGTTCTCATAGAGCGCCTTGGCCAGGTTGCGGTGCCGCCAGAGTTGGGCCTCGCGGGCGGGATCGGCCTGCGCATGGGCCAGCCAGGCCGACGCGCACACTGTTATGATTACCGGGAAAAGCTTGCCGTGTAGTGACATAGTCAAACTTGATTGTAATGGCAGACGCATCCCTCGATAGCACCACCGGTGCCGTCAAAGTATCACAACCCGGCGCGATGCGGCCATAATAGGATCATACTAATGGACCAGGGCCGATCTCCTACAATCCGACTGTTGGCCGGGCTGGCCATCACGCTTTCGGCGGTGATGGTGTATTCGGCGTACACGATCGTGCAACTGCGCAGCCTGGAGCAGTTGCAGACGTCGATCATCGATCGCAACCGCACCGATTCGCTGCTGCTGCTGCGTATTCAGAACAATTTGAACGCGCTTGCAGTGACGATGCGCGACATGTTGGAAGAGAGCGAGCCGTATCCGTTGACAGCGTGGCAGGCGCCGTTTCGCCGCATACGTAACGACCTCGACGACGCGCTCGAGCAGGAGAGCCGCTCATCGCCGTTCGACCGCAGCACGGATCAGCGCGCGTATCTCGCGAGCAGCGTGACGCAATTCTGGGACGCGCTTGATCGAGTGTTCGCGCTCGCCGCGAGCGAACCGAAGAAGGCGCGCGACCTGATTCGCATTTCGCTTGAAGCGCGGCAGGAGGCGCTGAGCACGGCGGTGGCGCGCCTGCTGGTGGCCAACAACGAAAGCGAGCAGGAAGCCGCGGCGCGCACGCAGGCGATTTATGCGCAGACCAAGCGGAACGTCTACATTTTTCTCGCGGCGGTGCTGATCGTGGTGGTGCTCACCAGTATCTACCTGGTGATGTATAACCGGCGCATGTTCGAGCACGTGGCGACGCTTTCGGAGCGCCGCAGCGAGCTGGCGCGGCAATTGATTTCGATGCAGGAGAATACGTTTCGTTCGATCTCGCGCGAGTTGCACGACGAATTCGGCCAGATCCTCACCGCAGTGGGCGCGATGTTGCAGCGGGCATTCCGACGCACGCCGGAGGAGGCCGGCACGGACCGCGCGGACCTGCGCGAGATCCACGAAACCGTGCAAGCCACGCTCGAAAAGGTGCGCACGCTGTCGCAGGCGCTGCACCCGGTGGTGCTCGACGACGCGGGCTTCGAAGGCGCCGTGGACGCCTACCTGCCGCGCTACGAGAAGCAAACCGGGATTTCGATCCAGTACCGGAAGACCGGCGCCGGCCGCGAACTGGACCGCGGCATCGCGATTCATCTGTACCGTGTGCTGCAGGAGGCGCTGAACAACGTGGCTCGGCATTCGAAATCGAAAACGGCGGCGGTGCGTCTGTCGTTTCTACCCGATTCGGTGGTGCTCGAAGTGGAAGACGAAGGCGTCGGATTCGGCGCGCGAGATGGCAAGGGCATGGGCCTGGTTTCGATGCGGGAGCGCGCCGAGTTAGTTAACGGGCAAGTAGAATTTCTGGCACGGGAAGGCGGCGGCGCGCTGGTAAGATTGACGGTGCCGACGCCGGGGTAAGCGACCATATTCCTGGGGCGATCGGGTTACGGACCGACGTCGGGCGACGCGTTGCCACGGGAGACCAGGGGCACGCCTTCGGTGGTCGCGGCCGTTCGCAGATCGGCGTCCAGCGTTGCCAAGGCCAAGCGCGCGCGCTGCGCCAATTCGAGATAGGCGGCATCGTATACGGACAGGCGGTGGGTGCGCGCCAAGCGGAGGACGGCGGCTTCGTCGGGCGAGTGGTCGTGGCGCAATCGAAGCAGCGCGAGGTTCAGCAGAAAAGACGCGGTGTCGGATTCCGCGATGCGACGGCGGCGTTCGTTCACGATCAGGATGTTCCGAACCTCGAACCACCAAAGGCTGGGCACGACGGCCTCTTCGGCGCGCATTCGGTCGAAAGCCAAGCTGGCGTCGGGGTGGTCTTCGTCGTCGAATGCCCAGCAGGCGGTGATGGAGGCATCGAGAACGAACGCCATCAGGGCTTGCGTCCCTCATCGCGGGCGGAGAGCAGGTCGGCGACGCTGATCCTGCCGGTTCGCTTACGCAGATCCCGGATGGCGCCGAGGGCCTTGTCGATTTTGTCCTGACGCCAGTCGAATTCGGGCACGATGCGGGCGATGCGGTGTCCGTGGCGGGTGATGATCAGCGTCGCGCCCCGCTCGACCTCGTCCAGAAGTTGGGGGAGATGAGTTTTGGCTTCGGAGGCTTGGATTTCGCGCATGCAATCAACCAGTCGGATCGACTGGTCTAATTATAGCGCGGGGTTGGAGGTGCCGGGTTCGACGGGGATCACAGCTCCAAAACTCGGCGCAGTGCGGCGTCCACTTCGGCCATGCGGGTCGCGGGCAGTGTGCCGACCTCCGGAGTGGTCAACCGCGACGGGTCCAGAGCCCGGACCTGGAAGCAGAGGAACACGGTGTCACGGGGCAGCCCGGACTCGGCGGCCGTGACGCGGACGTTCACCGGATAGTCGCGGGAGATGTTGGCGGCATCGGTGCCGACGACGACCGTGACGACGAATGGAAGGCGATTGACGGCGTCGCTCGAAACAACCAGGACCGGCCGGGCGCCGGCTTGTTCCCGGCCGCGGACGGGATCGAGCGACGCGAAGTAGATCTGGCCGCGCCTAATCATTCCCGAGACCATCGGCTTCTGTGGCGGCGAAGTCTCTGGCGATGGCGGCGCATTCGGACTGGACTTGCGGGTCCTCGGCCATGGCGGCGATGGCGCTCTCGAACTCCTCCCGGCGGCGGCGGGCGACGTACTCCTGGAGCGAGACGATCACCAGGCGATTCAGGTTGGTGCGGAGCTCGGGGGGAGCGACGGAGTTCAGTTCGCCGAGGAGGGCACTTGGCAGGGCGACGCTGCGGCGAAGTGTAGTCGGACGACGTTTCATTGCCACACCTATAGTAACACTCATTGTCACACTCGCGTGTGTTCGGAATGAATGCGCGGCCGCGGCCCCTCGTGCGCGTTTGAATCGGACAAATGGCTCTCAGGCTGTCCGTGTTTCCATCTCACGCCGCGAAGGGATTGCAGATCCGAACGCCGAGGATTTCCTGGCCGTCGTCCAAGTCTTCGGTATAGAGCACTGTCGCGCCGGCGCGCGACGCCGCGACGATAATGAGCGCATCCCAGAATGATATCTTGGCTTGGTCGGCCAGCCCGGCGGCCGATCGAATGGCGGCGTAATCCACAATCGCCAGCGGCCACGCAGTCAGATCTTCGAGCACCGCCATCGCTTCCTGGATTGAGCACGGTTGGCTCACTTTTCTGGTCAGCGTGACGAAAAGCTCCTGCAATACCTGTGTGCTGACGCGCAGCAGGTCCGTCTCCATCAACTCGTTCAGCAGCTTCTGCGCCGCACGTTTCTTCGGCGAGTTGCTCTTGTCGAAGGCGTACACCAGCACGTTGGTGTCGACGAAACCGGGCGCCCGCTCAACGGGCATAGAGATCGTCCCGGCTCCAGTTCCGCTTGCCGACCTTGACCAGGCCCGTACCGAACGCCGCCGCCAAGCGCACGCGAGCGAGCCGCCTCCGGCTGGATTCCTCGACCAGCGTTGTCAGGTACTCCCGCACCAGCTGATTGACGCTGGTCCGCTGATCGAGCGCGACCTTTCGCGCCGCCAGGAGCAGATCCTCCTCGACCACCAGGGTCACGTTCTGCTTTGCCTTTTCCACGCCTCCATCATAGCACGTAATATGTGCTGCACATGTTCCATGCCAGGCGCGCCGACCTGATGGAGACGAGCGGACTCGCCGCCGCGGGCCTCTTGCCAGTGCTCGCCACGCGCGGACGTGTCTCGGAAGTTCTACGTGGGAAGCGCTCCATCAGCAAGGAGCAAGCCAAGCGGCTCGCGGCGGCGTTCCAGGTGACGGCGGATTTGTTCATCTAGAACGGCGGCCAGATTCTGTAATCATTCGGCCTGCGGTCGGCTTCGCTTAACGCCGAGATGATGAGCGCGGAAGGGACGACAGCGAACAAATCTGGCGGGTCACCGCGGCTGGTGGCATACTGTTGTCAGGATGAGAAAACCTTCACTGCTTGCATTGGCATTCCTGTCCTGCCTTATCTGCGCCCGTATTGCTGTTAGCGCCGCCATACCCCACGAGATCACGAAGGTTGTGACGTTCATTTTCGTGTCGCCAGACGGCGGCAAATCGTTTGCTCCCAACGGAACCGGCTTTTTCGTCGGGGTGAAGGCCGAGGCAAACCGGTAAAAGGTGTACCTTGTCACCGCGCGGCACGTTTTGAAGGATCCCGCAGGTCAGTACCACCAGAGCGTCTGGATTCGGCTCAACCAGAAGGGCACCGGCTCTCAGATGATCGAATTGCCTCTTGCCGGGAACGGCGCGCTCCACGTTTATGAACATCCAACTGACCCCTCCGTCGACCTCGCAGTGATCCCGTTTGCGCCGAATCCAGCCATTTTCGATTTCCAGTTCTTGCCTGACGAGATGCTGACGACGAAAGAGAGCTTCCCAGAACTGCATATTTCTGAGGGCTCCGATGTGTTCTTTACCGGCCTCTTCGTGCAGTTCCTCGGGCAGGCTCGGAACTACCCTGTGACGCGCTTTGGTAGAGTTGCCATGGTGCCCGACGAGAGGATTCAGTGGCCGGACGCCGTGGGAGGGCCTCCCGAGATGGTTGATGTGTACCTTCTGGAAACTCAGTCGTTCGGGGGAAACAGTGGTTCGCCAGTGTTCTTCTACTTGGGAGCGGACCGGATTCCCGGGTCAATCTATGCCGGTCCCCCGGTCATTAAGTTGGCAGGGGTCATGAAGGGCGCCTTTAGGGACGCCTCGCCGCTGGCGATGGCGAACCAGAACGCTATCCCTCTATCATTTCAAAACGTGGGCATCGCCGCCGTAGTGCCTTCCTACCACCTGCACGAGATCCTGTTCTCGGATCCCGTGAAGTCCCTGAAGTGACGTCGGCACCACACTCTAGAGACCGCGGTGCGGGCGAAGGGTAGTTCGCTTCGCCTATCCCACCAATTCCGGCTCGCTAGCACACGTCCCGCAGCCCTTCTTCGCCTGCACTCTCAGGTTGCGCATGGCTTCCTGGGTTTCGAAGGGGATGGAGAATTCCTTCTCGATGCGTTCGCGGAAGACGGGGCCGGAGTTATAGGCGCAGAAGGGGTAGATAAGACCGTTGGGCGCGGCGTAGTGGATGACGCAGCGTTTGACGCGCTCTATGTCGTAGTTATAGGAATCCATGAAGTGCATGCCGGCAAGCATAAGCGTTCGGTAAGTGAACCCGCCGGATTCGGCTTCGCCGCGGCCGTACTTCTTATCGGTCATGCCTTGCAGGGTTTGCAGGAACTTATTGAAGGTGAGATCTTTCGGCGCTTTGTCTTCATGGAAGAACTTACGAAGGTTATTCCAGGCCGAGATCTTGGTGAAGAACTGTATGCGGCGGGTGCTCGCTTTGCGGGCTAACTCGTCCATCTCGCGCAGCATGGGACCGACATCGACGAACTGGGTGACGGGGACGGCCTTGCGGTTCTGATCGACGAACAAGTAAGTACCGAGCGAGCAATGCGGATGGCAGCTCAGGGTGGTGGTCTCTTCGCCGCGCAGCGCGCTAATCAGCTTCGAAAACGGCGTCACGCAGGAGAGCGGGAACCAGTCTTCATACGGATCGGCAATGCCGGTTTGCTGCTGCACGGCGTGGGCGAAATCGGAAAGGGTGAAGCGCTTGGATTCGAGCTCGCGGCGCGCAATGCGGCCGGTGAAGGCGACCGGCTGGAAGCTGATGCCGCTCGAGCATTCGATGTACTCGAGCGCCAGGCGGATGATGTCGCCAATCTGGTGATCGTTGACGCCCTTGACGATGGTAGGCACGTAGACGATCTTGAGGCCGGCCTTCTTGACGTTTTCGATGGCGCGCAGTTTCTTTTCCCAGAGCGACTCGCCGCGCGTCTTGCGGTACACGTCGTCGCAGACGCCATCGAATTGGAGGTAGAGGGTGTGCAGGCCAGCTTCCTTGGCTTGCTCGGCGAATTCGAGGCTGGTGAACTTCAGGCCGTTGGTGGCCGCCTGCAGGTGGGAGAAGCCCATTTCCTTGGCCATGCGCAGCACGTCGAGGAAGCGCGGGTAGATGGTCGGCTCGCCGCCGGAGAATTGCACGATGCGGCCCGCCACAGGTTTCTGGTCGCGCAATGCCTGCAACATCTTACGTACGGTTTCGAAATCGGGCTCATAGAGGTAGCCAGCGGCGTTGGCGTTGGCGAAACAGACCGGGCAGGTCATGTTGCAGCGGTTGGTGAGATCCACGTTGGCGAGGCCGGTGTGGCTGGTGTGCAGGTTACAGAGGCCGCAATCTTCCGGGCAGGTCTTGGCAGTGGTCACCGCCGGATTGGACAGACCGCGATTATCGCCGAAGCTCCACTCCTCCATTTTCAGGTACATTTTGGCGTCGGAGTAGACGGTGTCGCGAAAGTCGCCGTGGGTGGGGCAGGTCTTCTCCATCACAACCTTGCCGCCNNGTAGTTGCGGGTTGTAATACCTGAAATTGCGCCATGTTGTAGATTGTAAATAAGGTTCCTTCCAAAAACCACAATAGGGCTCTCAAGTGTGAATTCCGGCAGTCGTATGGGTGCATTCGGGGGGCGAACGGCGCGGGCACTACCCCCAAAGGGGGCTCCGAGGTGTACACCTTGACCGGGGCGGGGAGGCGGTTGTTTGTGGTTACGGGCAAGCTAAGAGAGGGACTTGCAAAAATAGCCGCCGGTGGCGGGGCTGGTGGGCGCGAGGGGCTGGCGCGGCTTGGAATTGTCACCCGAAGCTGTGCGGTCGGGGCTGAGACGCGGACTGGCGCCGCGCGGAGGCACACCGATAGCCGGCGCGCTCCGGAAACGGGATTTCAGATGCCGCAGTGGTCGGCGACGGCACGACGGAAAATCTGATCGGCTGCCAGGGCGAGTATCCGGGACATTTAGTGCGCCATCGCTTTGGCCGCTCCGCGCACGCGCACGGAGCGGCCTCCGATGCCCGCCAGCCGCTTGCGGGGGCGGTCTTCAATCGCGTCGCAAGCCCCGCCCAGCGTCCTATTGGATATCGAACGTCACCGGATTGGCCGCTTGCCCGTCCGCCGTGACGACCAAGTTGACTAACCCGGCGCCGGCCAAGTTCGCCGGCACTTCGAGGTTCACCTGGTCCAGTCCGGGGAATTGGGGTTGGGCGCCGTAGTAAGCTACCGGCAAAGCGACTCCATTCGCGCTGGCGGTCAACTTACTCGCATGGCGTAACCCGGAGCCGAATAGCACGAGATACACTTGCTCTCCGGCGTCGCCCAGGCTGATCGGGTTCGCGTCGTATTGATTCGTCACGGCATCCCACACGGCCGGATTCAGGATCGTTTGCGTCCCGTCCGGGTTCCCGTCGACCACCTGGCCCGCATAGACGCCCTTCCCCGTCATATTGGCGGTGAAGATACCCGGCGCCGTCGTTCCCACCAGGATCGCCGTCGCCTGCGCCGCGCCACCCGGCGTCGTAATCGTGACTGTGGCGAAACCAGCGGCGGTGCCGGCCGGTATCACGAGATTGATCTGGCCATCGGAAGCGAACACGCCGCATAACTGCGCCGCGCGCGCCACGCCGGCGCTGTCCGTTATTGTGACTGTCGCCCCGCCCAGAGACGTGGTGAGCGGCTCGGTGCCCACTGTATCCCCGCTCAGCCCGGTGACATCATACAGACTGGCTATCTCATCGGAAGCGAAGCTGGCCGTGAGCAGCACCGCGGCGTTGGTCATCGATGGTAGCGGCGCGGAAGTGCTGGGAACGAACGTACTGTCTCCCGAATACGCCGCAACAATCGGCAATGCCGCCGCTTTGGATGCCCCAGTAACTGCGGCCGTCCCGTTCAAGAGACTCGCGGTGGCTATCACGGAGTTATCGATCTTATTGACGAACTGCACGCTGCCGGTGGGCACGCCGGCGCCGGCGGTTACCGCGGTGACGGTCGCCGACAGCACCAGTTGGCCACTCACCACCGTCAGACTCACCGCGGTATTCGTGCCCTCGACCGGCGTCAGGGTAGCACCCGGCTGCGCGACGATCACTTCGACCGTGCGGTAGACACCCGACCACGTATTGTCGCCGTCGTATTGCACGGTAACAAAGTTCGGGCCAGCGGCAAGCCCGGTTGCCGCGAACGTCGCCGTTCCGGAAGTGAGCGAGGCCGTGCCCAGCGGCTTCAGCGGCGTGAACTGCCCGGTGCTGAGCAGGAAGGTCACCTGACCGGTTGGCGCCGGAAACCCGGTCGCAGCCGCAGTGGAAGTGACTACAGCCGTGAATGTCACTGCCTGCCCGTATGCCGGCGCTGTGGGCGACACGGTTACCGACAGATTGGGCAGCGCAGTGACTACCTGGCTGTAACTGGCCTGTGCCGCCGGGTAAGTGCCATCGCCACTGTATTGGGCCGAGATGTTATGCGTGCCGCCGGCCAGCGCGGCGGTCGAATAAGTAGCCTGATTGCTCGATAGCGTGGCCGTACCGAGCGGCTTCGCGCCGTCGAGGAACTGTACCGTCCCCGAAGGCACTGTGTTAGGCGGTCCGCCGGCCGAAGTAAGTGTCGCTGTCAATGTGATCGATTGACCGAGCGCAGACGGGTTGGGCGATCCGGCAAGAGATAAGGAGTCAGTCGCCACGTACGCCGTGGCCGACGTGCTGGTAAGAAAGTCAGTGTCTCCGGGATAGACGGCCGTTACCGAGCCGGCAGTGACCCCGGATAACGTGGCTGTCAATCCCGCGAGAGACACCGTGCCCAGCACCGTGCCGCCACGCAGGAATTGCACTGATCCGGTCGGCGTCCCCGCGCCCGGCGGAGTCACCGAGATCGTCGCCGTGACGGATTGTCCGCTCACTGCGATGGCGGTGACAGTCGCGGCCTTATTCACGATCAGCACGGGGCTTCCCAGCAGCCCGGCCGCTTGGGTGGCCGTGATGGCCTGGTAATTCGTGTCGCCCGAGTAACTCACACCGAGTGTGTGCGTTCCGGCGGCGAGCGCTCCCAAAGTGAAGGTGGCCGCGCCGCCGCTCAGGGCCATGGCCGCTCCCGTTCCGCCATCCACGGCGAGTGTGAGCGTGCCGGTGGCCGCCGTCGAATTCGTAACCACGGTCACTGTGACCTTGGCGGCGGCGCCATAAGTCACCGCCGGCGCGGAGATCGTCAGACTCGATTGCACGATCTGGCTGTAAACTACAGATTGCGCCGCCGGGTACGTGCTATCTCCGTTGTACTTGGCTGTGATGTTATGCGTGCCCGCGACTAGCGCGGTGACTAATGCCGTTGAGTAAGTCGCTTGCCCGCCGGACGAACTGACTCCCGTCAGACTTACCGGGCTGCCGAGCGGATTCGCGCCATCGTAGAACTGAACGGTTGAGCTAGGTGAAGTGGATGGCGGTCCGCCGGCGGTCACTAATGTGGCCGTGAGCGTCAACGGCTGCCCTAGCGCGGACGGGCTGCCGGGGCCGCTTACCGACATGGATGAAGTCGGCACGTACACTGTGGCCGCCAGAGACTTGCTGGAACCGAAATTGATGTCTCCCAGATAGGTAGCGGTGATCGATCCGGCCGTGGCATTGTTCAATGTGGCCGTCAGGCCGGTTAGTGCCACCGTGCCGAGCTCCGTGCCTCCGCGCGTGAATTGCACGGATCCCGTCGGCGTTCCCGCGCCCGGCGCGATCACCGAAACCGTCGCCGTCGCGCTCTGCCCGCTAACGCTCAGCGTTACCCCGGTCGAAGCCTGAATCACCGATAGCGAGGACGTTCCCGAATTGTTGGGATAGTTCCCGTTCGTGTAGCTCGCGGTCAGGTCGTGGGTACCTACCGCGAGCCCCGTCAGGGTGAACGTGGCTGCGCCGTTCGTCAACGTCTGCGGCACCTGAACGGCGGAACCCACCGTCAGTGTGATCGTGCCGGTGGCCGTCGAGTCGAGGCTCACCGTGACCGTTGCGGTGTCGCCGTAGGGGACCGAGGGCGCACTGATCGTGACGGCGGGTTGGACCGTCAGCGTGGCCTGGTTGGAAGCCGCGCCCGGCCCGCTCTCCAACGCCGAAACCGCGCCGGTCTGGTTGACGAACCCCCCCGGCGTGCTGGCGGTCGCTTGGACCGTGATGGTGCACGACCCGTTTAGCGGCACCGTTCCTCCGCTGAGCGTCAGTGTTTGGACGGAGAAGTTGATCGCGCCCCCGCAGGTATTGCTCGAAATGGTGGCTCCGGTCAACCCCGTGGGCAAAATGTCGGCGAAGGAGACTTGGCTCAGGGAACTCAGCCCGGTAACCGGGACTGCATTCGTCTGCGCGATGACAATGCCGAACGTCGCTAGGCCTCCCTCCTGGACCGTTGCCGGCGCGAAGCTCGTCGAAATCGTCGGCGGCGTGATCGGGCCGTATTCGATGTGGGAGAAATTCACCGGCTGGTTACCCCCCGAAAACGTATAGCTGCCGGAAAGCCCCGTGTACGGGTTGGTCGTATTGACCGAGAGACTCGCGCCCGCGGTCGAGGTGAGACTCAGCGAGTTCGAGAGCGACGCGCCGCCGTTGACGCTGACACTGAAGCCGGTGTTGGGTGCCACGCTAAAACTCTGCGCGCCGTTTCCGCCGTTTATCATCAGGACGCCGTCGTCAAGCACAATCTGCATCGGCGGGTGACCGTCTTCCTGCACGCTACTCGCGGTGACGTTCCAGGTGTGCGCGCTCGTACTGGTGTCCGTCAGGACCAGATGGCGGATCAGGCCCCACTCACCGGAACCGTTGCCGGAGAAAGTTCCGGCCGTCTCGAGCGTGACCGTGTTGACGCTGGGGCTCACCAGTGCCGCGACGTCAATGCCGCCCGTATCCGCCGCGTTGCCGATCAGCAGGCTGCCAGCGGTCACGTTGCCCACGCCGTACCAATTTCCGGCTGTGGTCGAAGCCGCGCCTACCAGCGTAATCGCCTGGCTGGCCGTCACGGGTTGCAGCGTGACCGCGGCGGCGGCGCCGGCGTTGATCGAAGTCGTGTCTTCGAGGTTGATGATATCGGCCGTAACCCTGACGTCGTAGCCGCTGCTTTGGAGATCCCCGTTGCTGCCGCCGGCGTTGGCCGTGAACGTGCCTCCCGCTCCGGTCGTCAGGTCGATCGCGCCGCCGGAGGTATAGAACTGCGCCCCGCCCAAGACGCTGACGTTGCCGCCTGCGGTTGCGGTGACGCTTTCGCACACGGTGTACGAGTTGTTATTCAGCGTGATGTCCCGGCCTGCGCGGAGGCTGACTGCCCCCTGGGCTTGAAAGTTCGCGTCCCCTCCATCGCCGAAGAGCAAATCGCGTCCCGCCGTCGCCGTGATCGTGCCGGCGGTGGAATTGAAAACCGTCCATGCCCCGGCCCCCGCCGCTCCGGCCACCAAGTCGGAGTTGGCGCCCGTGGTCGTCACCGAGACGTTCCCGTTGGTGGAAAAGGCCATCCCGCCCGACGTCGACGTCGTCAGCGTTCCCGCATTGGTAAAGACAATCTGGGCCATGCCGCTGCCGTTGTCGACAACGCTGTCCACGGTGAGCGCGCCCGTGTTTGCGATGAAAATGCCGCCGGAAGTCGAATTGCTAGCCGAAAGCTCGCCAACCGCGGTGACCAGCGGCGCGGTCGACATACCGATGCCGGTAGACGCAGTGAGCTGTAAGATCGCAGCCGTAACGTTCTCGCTGCTGCCGCCCGTGTTCATGATCGCGCCGGCCGCCCACAGTACGACGACGTTCTCCCCCTCGGCGGTCACAGTCGAGGCGAGATCGATGTTGCCGCTGGTCGCGACAATCTCCACCCCCGCCGTGGCGCTGATCGCATTCACGGACACGGTCCCGCTATTGACGAAACCGAAGACGCCGTTGCTGGCGCTGCCCCCAAGCGTGGATACATGGTTCGACCCGGTCAAGCTGACGCTGAACCCGCTCGCCTGGAGCGAACCGGTAATAATGGAGGCTGCCGTTTGGCTGATCGCCCCGGCCGCCGTTAATATTACGCTCGAGCCGCTCAGGTTGCCACTCAAGCTGAGAGATCCCCCGCTGGCGATTGAAATGCTCCCGCTCACGTTGATTGGGGCCGAAACCGTCACCGCCTCCGTGTCGCCGCTGCCCGCAACCACGTTGAAGCCGGCCGTCACCCCCGCTATCGGGCAGATAATGGTCACCCCCGTCGAGAAGTTGCAACCCGCAGTTCTGGCATCGGCGTAGATGTCTCCCGCATGTGCCCCGCTGTCGCTGAAAATGAAGTTCGTGCCGTCGCTCGAAATCTCCAGGCTGCCGAGGGTACCGCCGACCTCGGTTAACGTCAGCACGCCGCCTGTGACGTCCACCTCGACGGTTCCAGTGGCCGCCGCCTGCAAGCCCGCGGCCGCCAGCGCCACCACCGCCGCCAGTCGGCAGGCGGCAACCAGAGCGCGCGACCCGCGCTGGCGAGCCGGCGAAACTCGATCCCACCGCGGCGGCTTGCCCGCCGCATATTGCGGATGAAGCGAAAGCGGCGCGGGCGCCAGGCGACCCCGCGTCAGCCACGAAATCAGACGTAGCATACAGGTAATTAGGGATCTCATTGTCGATAGATTGTACACCGATTCACAGTTGTGAACTATGTGCCAAGGGCGCGCGCAGCCGCAAAATGGGCCGTGTTGGGTACTCAGGGGGTACTGCGGGGCAAGCCCGTGCGCGCGATTCCGAAGCCCCGCCCAACGCCGCACCTGGATTTGGTGGGGCAGGCCCCCGGCCTGCCCGCGCCCGCTTGCGGGGGCGTTCTTCTGGTCCTGTGAATCCCGACTTACTCGATGTCGAACGTCACCGTATTGGCCGCAGCGCCGTCAACCGTGATCGCCAGGTTGACCAACCCCGCGCCTGCCAGGCTTCGCGGCACTTCGAGGTTCACCTGATCGAGTCCGGGGAATTGCGATTGCGCGCCGTAGAATGCCACCGGCAGGCTTACGCCGTTCACGCTGGCAGTCACTGTTTTCGCCTGGCGAAGTCCCGTCCCGTAGAGCACCAGATACACCTGCTCGCCGGCCGGACCCAGGCTGATGGGCGCCGCGTCGTATTGATTCGTCACGGTGTCCCACACAGCCGGACTCAGGATCGTCTGGGTCCCGTCCGGGTTCCCGTCGACCACCTGGCCCGCATAGACGCCCTTCCCCGTCATGTTGGCGGTGAAGATTCCCGGCGCCGTCGTTCCCACCAGGATCACCGTCTGGATCGTGCCGCCGCCCGGCGTCGTGATCGTCACGGTGGCGAAACCGGCGGCGGTTCCGGCCGGTATCACGAAGTTGATTTGGCTGGCGGAGGCGAACGCGGCGGTCAATTGCGCCGGGCGAGCCGTGCCCGCGCTGTCGGTAATTGTTACCGTCGCCCCGCCCAGAACGGTGGGCAGCGGCAGCGTACCGGTGGCGTTGCCGCTCAGTCCGGCCACGCCGTACAGGCTGGCGATTTCGTCGGGTGCGAAGCCGGACATCAGCAGCGCGGCCGCGCTAGTCGCCGCCGGCAGCGGCGTCGAGGTGCTTGCCTGGAAGTTCGAGTCTCCCGAGTACACCGCCTCAATCGGCAGCGCCGCCGCGATCGACACTCCGCTCACTGACGCGCTCCCGTCCGACAGAGTCGCGGTGGCTACCACCGAGTTATCAATCGTGTCGATGAACTGTACGCTGCCGGTCGGTGTGCCAGGGCCCGCTGCCGCCGGGGTAACGGTCGCCGACAAAACCAACTGTCCATTCACCACTGCCAGGCTCACGGACGTCTCGCTGGGCGCCGCTCCCACTTTGACGCCGCTGCCGGACACCGTCACCACAATGGTAAGGAAACTTGCCGACCAAGTGCCGTCGCCGCTGTATTCCGCGGTGATCTCGTTGCCTCCCGCAACGAGGCCTGTGAACGTAAACGAAGCCGTCCCGGAACTAAGTGTCACTGTGCCCACCGGAGTACCCGCCGTGAAGGCCGTTCCCCCCAGCACGAAAGTGACTGTCCCGGTGGGCGCCGCGAACCCGGCCGCCGCCGTCACGCTGGTCACCGTCGCTGTCACCGTTACCGGATCGCCCAACGCGGGCGCGGCCGGCGATACGCTCAGCGACACCGCTGTACGAGCACTTACAACTTGTTGGTAAGTGGCCTGCGCCGGCGGAAATACGCCGTCGCCGCTGTACTTAGCGGAGATCTGGTGCGTGCCGCCGCCAAACGTAGCCGTGGTATAAGTGGCTTGACCGTTGGACAGACTGGCCGTACCCAGCGCCGTCGTGCCATCGAAGAACTGTACCGTTCCCGTGGCAGAACTCGATGGCGGCGCGCCGCCATAGGTAATCGCCGCCGTGAAGGTAATCGATTGCCCCAGCGTCGATGGGTTCGCGCTGCTCGTGATGGACACGCTCGAAGTAGGAACGTAGACCGTCTGGCCGGGCGACGTACTGCTACTGAAGTTGCTATCTCCGGAGTACATGGCCGTCACGGCGCCCGCCGTGACATTCGCCAATGTCGCCATCAATCCGTTGAGAGGCACCGTGCCCAGCACCGTGGTGCCGCGTTGGAATTGTACCGATCCCGTCGGCGTTCCCACGCCCGGCGGCGTCACCGAAACCGCTGCCGTAGCGGTCTGCCCGCTCACCACCAGCGCGATGGCGGTCGATGCCTTGTTCACGACGAGCACAGGGCTGCCCAGAAGCGTCGCTGCCTGCGCCGCCGTGATGGCCTGGTAATCGGTATCCCCCGAGTAACTCACGCTCAGCGTGTGGCTGCCCGCGGCGAGCACACCCAGGCTGAACGTGGCCGCGCCGCCAAGGAGCGTCTTCGTCGCTCCCGCGCCACCATCCACCGCCAGTGTGACCGTGCCGGTGGGCACCGTCGCCAGCGAAGTAACCACGGTTATCCCAACCGACGCGCTGACGCCATAAGTCACCGCCGGCGCGCTGATAGATAGGCCCGGCTGCGCTGGCGTCACCGTGAAACTCCGGTCGACGGCCGTGGCCGCCGTGTAATTAGCATTGCCGGCCTGGGTAGCTTCGATCGTGCACGCGCCGCCCGAGACGAGCGTCACCGTCGCGACCGAGACCGTGCAGACGGAAGTCGTCAGCGAGTTGAAGCTCACCGCCAAACCTGACGTCGCCGTCGCGCTCACCGCGAATGGCGCCGTGCCATAGGGCACATTCGAAAGCGCGCCGAAGCTGATGGTCTGGCTGCCTTGGATCACCTGGAAACTCTGGTCGACGGGCGTGGCTGGCGCGTAGGTCGTGTTGCCGGCCTGGTTGGCTTCGATCGTGCACGTGCCCACCGAGACCAGCGTTACAGTACCGCTCGACACCATGCAGACGGAAGGGGTCAGCGAGGCGAAGCTGACCGCAAGACCCGACGACGCCGTCGCGCTGATCGCGAACGGAGCCGTTCCATAGGGCACATTCGAAAGGGCGCCGAATGTGATGGTCTGGGCAGCCAACTGCGTCACGGGGATGGTCACCCCAAGGATGGTGATGTTCGCCGTGCGCGCGGAGGTGCCCGTGTTCGCCGTGAAGCTGAAACTCACTACTCCGTTCGCAATGGTCCCGATGGTCAGCCAGCTCGTGTCGCTGCTGATGGGCGCGAAGATGCCGGTGAGCGACTCCGTCGCCGGAAGCACCTGCAATAGCGAATCGGATCCTGCCGCCGGCCGCTCAGTCATGCTGACGGGACCGACAAAGGCGTAGGGCAATTCGTCGATCGCGTTGTTAAAGGTGTCCGCGATGTAGACGTTGCCCGTGCCATCCACTGCCACGCCCATCGGGAAGTTCAGCCCCGTGGACACCAGCGTGGTCAGCTTCTGCGTCGAGGCGTTCCACTCCTTGATTTGACTGTTGTCCGAATTCGCGATGTAGATGTTGCCGGCCCCATCCACCGCCAGGCCGGTAGGGGAATTCAGATTGGTCGACACCAGCGTAGCCGCCGTCTGCGTCGCAGCGTTCCACTTCGTAATCAGCGAAAAGTTGGAATCCGAGACGTAGAAGTTGCCGGCGCTATCCACAGCCGCGCCCCAGGGGACTTGCATCCCGGACGGCACCAGTGTGCTGAGCGTCCCCGTCGAAGCCGTCCACTCCTTGCCCTCCTGGTTGCCCGAATCCGCGACATAGATATTGCCGAAGGCGTCCACCGCCACACCGTAGGGGGTACTTATACCGGACGACACGACCGCGACCAAACCGTCAGCCGTGTTCCACTTCTTGATCGCGCTGTTGTTGAAATCCGCGATGTATACGTTGCCGGCCCCATCCACCGCCAAGCCCTGAGGATCGGCGAGTCCGGAGGACACCAGCGTGCTCACCGTCTGCGCCGTCGCACTCCACTCTTTGATTGCATTGTTGCGGGAATCGGAGATGAAGACGTTGCCGCCGCCGTCCACCGCCACGTCGCTGGGCCAAGTCAGCCCCGCCGTCGACGGCACCAGCGTCGTCAGCCCGGTCGCCTGCCTGTAGTCCGTCCCCGCCTGCGTTACCGTCAGCGTCAACCCACCGACGGTCAGCGTCCCCGTGCGTGTACCGGTGCCGGTGAAGGCGTCGATCGTAAACACGACCACCGCGCTGCCCGTGCCGCTCGCGCTACCGGAGGAGATGTGCAGAAATGAAGCGTTGGAACTCGCGGTCCAGGCGTTCAGCGTCGACAAGATCACCGAAGAACTGCTGGCCGCGCTGCCCACCAAAATCGCGCTCGTGCCGAGAGCCGGCTGGATCACCTGGAAGGTTTCGTCGACCGCCGCAGCAGCCGCGTAGAACGCGCTGCCGGCCTGCGTCGCTTCAATCGCGCACGTGCCAGCCGCAACCAGCGTTACCGTCGCGCCCGATACCGTGCAAACAGATGTCGTCAACGACGTAAAGCTCACCGTCAGGCCCGACGTTGCCGTCGCGCTCAGCGCAACGGTCCCCGTCGCCGGGAACGGCCGGTTCCCCAGCGCGCCGAACGTGATCGTCTGGCTGGCCGGGGTCACCTGGAAGCTCTGGTCGACCGGTGTGGCCGCCGCGAACCCGGAGCCGCCGCCCTGCTTTGCCTCGATGGTGCACTTGCCCCCCGCGACCAGGGTCACCGTGCTGCCCGATACCGTGCAAACGGAAGTGGTCAGCGACGCGAAGCTCACCGCCAGTCCCGACGTTGCCGTCGCGCTCACCGCGAACGGCGCCGTGCCAATGACCCGATTCGCCAGCGCGCCGAACGTGATTGTTTGCGTCGTCCCCCCGGCCTGCGTCACGGGAATGGTCATGCCCAGGATGACGATGTTCGCCGTACGCGCAGAGGTGGTCGTGTTCGCCGCGAAGGAGAAGTTCACGCCGCCACCCGAAACGCCGGTGATGGTGAGCCAGCTTGTGTCGCTCGACGACGGCGCGTAGACGCCAGTGAGCGGCTGCGTTGCCGGCAGAACCGGCAATAGCGAACCCGACCCGGCCGCCGCAGTCTCATTGAAGCTGGCCGGCCCGACGAACGCGTCGGGGAGTTCCTTGATTGCGCTATTGGTTGCATCCGCAATGTAAATGTTGCCCAGGCCGTCCACCGCGACGCCCATAGGTCCATTCAGCCCCGTCGACACAAGCGTGGCCATCGTCTGCGTGGAAGCGTTCCACTCCTTGACCGCGTTGTTGACGTTGTCCCCGATGAAGACGTTGCCGGAGCCGTCCACCGCCACTCCCTCAGGGTGGTTGAGCCCAGACACGTTCGGCAGCGTGGCCAGCGTTCCCGTCGTGGGGTTCCACTCCTTGATTGCATTGTTGCCAGTATCCGCGATGTAGACGTTGCCAGCCGCGTCCACCGCCACTCCATACGGCCCGCTTAGACCGCTGCCCACCACTGCGGTCAACCCGTGCGTCGCCGCGCTCCACTCCGCGAGCGAGCTAGTATTGTAATTCGGGGTGTAGAGGTTGCCGTAGCGATCGATCGCCAGGTCTTCAGGGAAATCCAGCCCGCTCGACAACGACAGGATGGTGGTCAACCCGTTGGTTGCATTCCATTCCAAAATTGAGTTGGTGTGATCCACGGTGTAGACGTTGGCGGAGCCGTCCACCGCCACGCCCGTAGGCAGTTCCAGCCCCGTCCGCCCTAGGGGAAGTATGGGAGGTGTCAGCGTTGTCACTCCCTGCGTCGTTGCGTTCCATTCCTTGATCTCATTGTTTTGGGTATCCGCGATGAAGACGTTGCCGGAGCCATCCACCGCCAGATATTCGGGGTCGTTCAGTCCCGACGCCACCAGCGTGGTCACTGCGGTCACCTGCTGGTAGTCCGTCCCCACCTGGGTCACCGTGAGCGTCAATCCGCTATCGAGCGTGATCGTTCCCGTGCGCACGGTAGTGGTCGTGTTGGCATCGTAAGTGAAGTTAAGCAGCGCGCCGCCGGCGCCAGTCGCGTTGGTGATGTGCAGCCAGGAATCGGTCGTCGACGCGCTCCACGGCGCGGTCGTGCTGACGGGCAGGAAGCTGACTTCGACCGCGCCGCTCCCCGCCGCGCTCGCGACCAGCAGCGACGTGGTCCCCAGCGTTTCGAAGCCGATGTTGATCTTCTTGATCGCGTCGTTGGCGGAATCCGCGATGTAGACGTTGCCGGCGCCGTCCACCGCCGCGCCAACGGGATATGACAGCCCTGACGACACCAGCGTGCTCACCGTTTGCGTCGCCGCGTTCCACTCCTGGACCTCGCCACTGAATGTGTCCGTCACGTAGACGTTGCCGGAGCCGTCCACCGCCACGCCGTAGGCCTTGCCCAGCGCGGACGAATTCGGCAGCGTGGTCAGATTCTGGGTCGTCGAGTTCCATACCTTGGTCGCACTGTTGCCAGTGTCCGCGATGTAGATGTTGGCGGAGGCATCCACCGCCACCCCACAAGGCGTACTCAGCCCATTTCCGCCGGAGGCCACCGTGGTTACCTGATGTGTGGAGGCGCTCCACTCCTTGATCGCGTGGTCTCCGGCATCCGCGATGTAGACATTGCCGGAGCCGTCCACGGCCACGCCCCATGGGTCGTTCAGCCCCGACACCAGCTTGGTCAATCCATTCGCCGCGTTCCACTCCTTGATCGCGTGGTCTCCGGCATCCGCGATGTAGACGTTGCCGGAGCCGTCCAACGCCACCTCGCGGATTGCTACCGGCCCAGACGAAGCCAACGTGGTCAAGCCAGTCGCCGCGTTCCACTCCACGAACTTGACGTTGCCGAAAGTCCCGATGTAGACGTTGCCGGAGCCATCCACCGCCACGCCATGAGGATCGACAAGACCCGACACCAGCGTCGTCACCGCATTCACCGCCACATAGTTTGTCCCCACCTGCGTGACGGCCAGGTTCAACCCGGCGATGGTCAGCGTGCCGGTGCGCGTGCCGGTGCCGGTGAAGGCGTCGACCGTAAACACGACCAGCCCGTTGCCCGTGCCGCTAGCGGCCGTATGCAGAAAAGAATCGTTGGCCGTCGCCGTCCAGGCGCCCGTCGTGGTCACCACCACCGAATAGGAGCCTGCGGCGGAGCCCGCCGTAATCGCCCGCGTCCCGAGCGACGCTCCGGCGAGCGTGGCCGGCTCGAGCGCGCCCAACAGGGCGGCCAGCGCTAACGGCAACAGGAACCTGGCTGCGCCCCGCCCGATGTTCGATCTACGCGAGTCTCCTGATTTGGTGCTGGCTGTTTCGATCACGGTTCTACCCTCTCTCTTATCCGATAGCCGCCTTGAGGCCGCTCACGGCCAGAACCGGGAGAGCCGCGCGATCACGAACCCGCCGGGCAGCAGCCGCGGTTGCGGCCCCATCTGCGGTGAATTGTAACGTAGTCTGCACTCGTGGTCTACCCATCGCGGTACCTAAGGGTACTGTCTGGCGTCCGGTCGCAAGGCCGGTGCACGGTTTGGCGGCACGAACCCGCCGCCAAGATCTTGCCGCGCGGCAAAACAATGCCGCCGCCCGAACCTCCCACGCGCTCCAATCAAGACACTTACGCTTTGGCTACCCACTTGCCTAATACAAGGCGTGACACTAGGTCCGATGGCCGGTCAGTTGGAACGCTATATGGATCTGCTGAGCGCGCGGCAGAAGCTGGTGGCTTCGAATATTGCCAATACCGATACGCCCGGCTATCAGACTCAGGACATCGACTTTCAGAGCGAATTTCAGAGCGCGATGGGTGCGCCGCAAGCCGTGCCCGTGGCCGGCCTGCCCAGCAAGAACGATGGCAACAACGTCAGCATCGACCGCGAATCGCGCATGTTGGCGGAAGACGCACTGCGCTTTCAGGCCGCCTCCAGCCTGTTGCACGAGCAGATCACAGAATTGCGCTCGGCGATCAAGGAAGGAGTGTCCTGATGAGTCTGTTTTCCGCGCTATCGGTGGGCGCATCCGGCATGGCCGCGCAACGCGCGCGCGCCGAACTGCTGGTGGAGAATCTCGCCAACGCCGAAACCACCCGCACGCCGGAGGGCGGCCCGTACCGCCGCAAGGATGCCGTGTTCCAGAGCACGTCCGTCGACTCGCCGTTCTCCTCCGTGTTCGGACAGGAAATGGAAGGCGGCAACGGCGTGGCCGTCGCCTCGGTGGTGACCGATATGCGCGACCCCGAAAAGCGGTACCAGCCCGGGCACCCCGATGCCGATGCCAACGGGTACGTGGCCTTTCCGCGGATCAATCCGGCCGAAGATACGGTGGATCTGCTCTCCGCCTCGCGCAGTTACGAAGCCAATGTGGCGGCCATCGTTGCCGTCAAGGACATGATCCAGCGGTCCATAGACCTCTTGAAGTGAGACTGAATCATGGCGCCCATTCTTCCCATTTCGGCTCCGGCCCTGGTCGAACCGCTAAAAGCGTCGGGCGGGAGCGGCGGCGACAGCTTCGGCCAGGCTTTCGCGAACGCTATCCAATCGGTCGAGGGAGCCAACCAGGACGCCAACGCATCGGTTCAGCGCTTCCTGACTGGCGAAGGCGAGGAACTCCACAACACCGTGCTGGCTACCACCAGGGCCGAGATGGCCTTCGACATGTTCCTCCAGACACGCAACAAGGTGGTCGCCGCGTACCAGGAAATCATGAAGTTGCAGCTCTAGCCGGGCACCCCCCGGGCCGCTCTCGCAGCATGCCCTGGAAGAAAGGCCTTGTTTTGACCGATCGGGACTGGTCTGCCGGCTGGGCGTGCAGCAAGTTGGCAGCTCCATCGCTTCGCTTGCCATCGCATCCACGGGTATGTACTTTAGATTCAGTTGATCGCACCGAACCACCTGGATTCGCCCCGGTCCAATTGCGGTCGTCTCCAGGCGCGACGATCCCGCCCCGCTGGTGGACGCCGAGGTATCGGGTTTCGCGTGTCCGCCCAAGTCCATGTTTTTTCTCATCTTTCCTGCGCGTTTGGCCTCAGGTTTTCGGCCCGGACTACCGATCTAACAAACAGGCCGGCAATGCGCCGGAGCGAACGGCATGAAGAACGTTTTTGCCAACCTCAGCTTGCGTCAGCGCGTCACCATCGGCCTGGTGATCGTGGCTGTCGCGGCGGGCATTTACGCCCTGGTCCATTGGCAGAAGGAAGGCGACTTTAAACCGCTGTACACGGGCCTGGCGCCGGAAGATGCCGGCGCGATCGTGCAGAAGCTGAAGGAGAGCGGCATCGAGTACCGGCTGCCCGAGTCGGGCGGCGTGGTAATGGTCCCTTCGGCCCGGCTGGCCGAGTTGCGCCTGGTCATGGCCACCGCGGGCATCCCGAGATCGGGCCGCATCGGCTTCGAGCTGTTCGACAAGGCGAATCTGGGGGCGACCGAGTTCACCGAACACGTCAACTACCGGCGCGCACTCGAAGGCGAGCTCGAACGCTCGATCATCTCTCTGGCGGAAGTCGAACAAGCCCGCGTCCACATCAGCTTTCCCAAGGAATCGGTCTTTCTCGATGCGCAGGAGCCGGCCAAGGCCAGCGTGCTCGTCAAGATCCGGCCCGGCGCGCATCTGGCGCCGGGGAACGTACAGGCTATCAATCACCTGGTGGCGAGCGCGGTGGAGGGCCTGACGCCGGACGCGGTTTCCGTGCTGGACATGAACGGCAATCTGTTGGGCCGGCCCAAGGCGCCCGGCGGGCTGGACGGGCCCGACTCCTCCGAAGCGGGGCTCGAATACCGGCACAAGGTGGAGGCGGACCTGCTGGCCAAGATCGGCGCCACCCTCGAGCCGCTGCTGGGCGCGGGGAAGTATCGCGCGGGAGTCTCGGTCGATTGCGATTTCACCGCTGGCGAGCAGAGCGAGGAACTCTACGATCCGGCGCGCTCCGTCATGCTTTCCTCCCAGCGCAGCGAAGACAACTTGGGCTCTGCGTTCGCGGCCGGCGTACCTGGCACGCCTTCCAATCTACCCAGGCCCATCTTGCGCCCGGCCAACGGCGCCGGCCGCAACTCGCGCGTTACCGAGAACATCACCTACCAGAGCAGCCGCACGGTGAGAAAGACCCGCCTTCCCGCCGGAACCGTGCGCAAGATGTCGTTGGCAATTCTGGTGGACCACGATCTGAGCTGGCAAAAGAACAAGGGCGGCTACCAGCGCATGCTGGTGGCGCCCAGCGCGGACAAGCTGAAGGTGGTCCGCGACCTGGTCGCGGGAGTAACCGGGTTCAACGCCGAGCGGGGCGATCAGATTATCGTCGACTCGCTTCCGTTTGAGAGCACGCTGGCTCTCGAGCCGCCACAATCGGCGTCCCCAGCGCCAACAGCCCGGCCGGCCGGGCCCTTCGGCCTGCCCATCGATCAAAAGACCCTGTTGGTGGTAGGGGGAGCCGCGGCCGGTCTGATGGTCCTCGGTTTCGTGGGCGCGCTGCTCTTGCGGGGAAAGGGACGCGGAGCTCGCGAGAAGGTGGACATACAGCAGTCCTTGGCCACCGGGGCGGAAGGCGGGAAACCCGGCGTCGAGGCCCCCGGCTCCGACGTCGAGCGGCAGATTGAATCCAAGCTGGCCCAGCGCGACGCCATGCAACAGAAGGCGGAGGCGCAGGCGCTGGACGCTCTGAATCTGGCGCCCGTCATCACCAAGACCGCCGAAGTACTCGCCAAGCACCTGCGGGAGAAGATCAAGGCGGAACCGGAATTGCCGGCGCAGGTCCTGCGGACGTGGATACGGGAGGAGGATCTGTGACACCGGGGGCGCGGGGTAGGCGATGATCGTCAACGCCAAACAAGTGGAAACCGAGACGCTGACGTCGCTGCGCAAAGCGGCCATGCTGCTAGTTGTGCTCGGGGAACAGTCATCGGCGGACCTGCTGCAACAGCTCTCGGAAGACGATGTCCAGCGCGTTAGCCGGGAGGTAGCGCGCATCACCTCGATCTCCAGCGAGCAGGCCGAAAGCGTTCTCAACGAGTTCCACCACATGGCGGTCGCGGGCGACTTCGTGGCGCGCGGCGGCATCGATTTCGCGCGCAAGTTGTTGATGCGCGCGTTCAGCCCGGATACCGCCAAGCGGATGCTCGACCGCCTGGCCAAGGCATTGGGCGCGGACGCGGCTTCCTTCGATGCGCTGCAAAAGGCCGACCCCCAGCAATTGGCGAAGTTCATCCACAACGAACACCCGCAGACCATCGCGCTGGTCCTCTCGCACCTCAACGCTTCTCAGGCCGCAGCGCTATTGACCTCCCTGCCGGCCGGACTGCGCTCCGACGTAGCGCAACGCATGGCCAGCCTGGACCAGATTTCGCCGGAGATCATCCTCAAAATCGCCAATGTCATCGGCCAGAAGCTGCAAGCCCTCGGCGAATTCAGCCGCGAATCCTACGGCGGCGTGCGCGCCGTGGCCGAAGTGCTGAACCGCCTCGATTCGGCTTCCAGCCGGGAGATCCTCGATCACATCGAACAGGCGGACACCAATCTGGCCCAAACCATACGCCATCTGATGTTCGTCTTCGAGGACCTGCTATTGATCGATCCCATGGGGCTGAAGGAAGTGCTCGCCAAGGTGGACCGCAAGGTACTCACGGTGGCGCTCAAAGGCACCAGCGACCAATTGCGGACGCAGATTCTCGGATGCATGTCGCAGCGCGGCGCCGAGATGCTGAAGGAAGATATGGAAGCCCTGGGGCCGGTCAAGATCAAGGAAGTGGAGACGGCCCAGCAGTCGATCATCACCGTCGTGCGCCAACTGGAGTCGGAAGGCGTGATCAGCCTCAAGGGCACGGTCGGAGAGCAATATGTCGTCTAGGATACGGCAACGGGACGATGCCTCGGATGCGGCGCGCGTTGCCTGGAAGCAGGTTCCCCTGTCGGATGCCGACCAGGGGCGGGGCCCCGCGTCGCGACCGCCGGATCCGGCCGAGGCGACTGCGCACCTCGAACAGCAATCTGAGCAAAGGGTGCGGGAGGCGCACGCGTCGGGGATTCGCGAGGGTGAGGCGGCCGGCAGGAAGCGCGCCGCCGCGGAGGTGGAACCGGTGCTCGAACGGCTGGCGCGATCGATCGAGGAACTGGCGGGGCTGCGCGCCAAGATGCGGCGCGAGGCCGAAGCCGACATGCTGCGGCTGGCGCTCGAGATTGCGCGGCGCGTGCTGCGGCGCGAGATGGGGGTGGATCCGGACGCCCTGCGCGGAGTCGTGGTGGCGGCACTCGAAAAACTGCAAGGCCAGGAGGTCTTCCGCGTCAGGGTGCATCCCTCTCATGCCGCGCTGGTGAGCGAACTGCTGCGCAAGAGCGGAACCGCCCAGCCGGTCGAGGTGATCGCGGACGCCTCGCGCGCGCCCGGCGACGCCATCTTCGAAACCGAGCGCGGCAATCTGGACGCATCGGTGGACGCGCAGTTGTGCGAGATTGAGCGCGGCTTGGCGGATTGCCTGCGGAGGCGCGGGTGACGGATTCCATTTCGATGGCGCCGTATTTCGCGGAACTCGATCGGCTGTCCCCAATGCGCTCGACGGGGCGAGTGACCGAGCTGGTCGGTCTGCTGATCGAGTCGCACGGGCCTAACGTGGCGGTCGGCGATTTTTGCGAGCTCGAAGCCACCGGCGGGCGCCGGATTCGCGCCCAGGTGATCGGCTTTCGCAACGGACGCGTGCTTTCGATGCCGCTCGAAGAGATCGACGGGCTCCAGTTGGGCGATTTGGTCGTGGCGCGCAGCGAGGAGGCGCGGGTACCCGTCTCGCGGGGACTGCTGGGACGCGTCATCGATGGCTTCGGGCTGCCGATGGACGACGGCCCGCCCATCGAAGAACAAGCGCAATACAGCCTCTACGGCACGCCGGTCAATCCACTCGAGCGCGAGCACATCACCGAACCGCTGGTGACCGGCATTCGCGCCATCGACGGGCTTCTGCCCTGCGGCAAAGGCCAGCGCATCGGCATTTTCGGCGGCAGCGGGGTGGGAAAAAGCACCCTGCTCGGCGCCATGGCGCGCGACAATTCGGCCGACGTCACCGTGATCGGCATGATCGGCGAACGCAATCGCGAAGTGCGCGCGTTCCTCGAACACGATCTTGGCGCCAAGGGACGCGACCGATCCGTCGTCGTGTGCGCCACCTCCGAGCGCCCGGCGCCGCTGCGCGTGCGCGCCTGTTTTGTCGCGCTGGCCGTGGCCGAGTACTTCCGCGACCAAGGCGCCAGCGTGCTGTTGGTGATGGATTCGATCACGCGCCTGGCCATGGCGCAGCGGGAAATCGGTCTGGCGGCCGGCGAACCGCCGAGCCAGAAAGGGTATACGCCTTCCGTCTTCAACCTGCTGCCCAAGGTGCTCGAGCGCGCAGGGAATTTCCGGTGCGGTTCCATCACCGGCTTCTTCACCGTGTTGGTGGAAGGCGACGATTTCAACGAGCCGATTTGCGATGCCGCTCGCGGCATCCTGGACGGCCACTTCATTCTCTCGCGCCAACTGGCCAACCAGGGACACTATCCCGCCATCGACATTCTCCAGTCGGTCAGCCGGTTGGCTACTGCGCTCTCGACTCCGGCGCAGATGGTGGCGGCGCGCAAGATGCGTCAGGCGCTGTCGGCGTACCGCGACGCGGAGGACCTGATTCAACTGGGGGCCTACGTGGCGGGATCCAATCCCCAGCTCGACACCAGCATCCGGCTGCGGCCTGAGTTGATCGCCTTCTTACGGCAGGACAATAATGTATCCGTGCCGCTCAGTGAGACCCTATCGCAAATGGAGGAGCTGGCCAAGAACCTGGACGCCGGTGAGCGAGTGGTAGCGACCAGACCGGCAAAGACCTGACCCGGTGGACGAGACTGCCCGATCCGGCCCGCCCGGAAGGTCGATTGGCAATCGCGCGTGTGTCCTGTTATATAACGACGAAGCTGGCGGCAGCCAACCATGAAAGCATTTCGCTTTTCGCTCGAGAAAGCGCTCGACTGGCGCCGTGCCGAGCTCGATTTGGCGGAACTCAGGTTCCAGCAGTTGACGGCTGCCGTCGCGGCAGTCGACCGTGAGATGGAGGAACTCGAGACGGCCGGCGCCCAAACGGAGATCACCGTGCGCGACTGGAGTCCCGTGTCCGGGCACGACTTGGCCGCGCTCGGCAGCTTCCGCCTGCACGTGCGCAAGAAGCGTGTGGATTTAGCAGCGCGGCGGGTCGAGTGCGTCACTCGCCAGACGGCCGGCCGCTCGGTGATGCTCGAAGCGCGCCGCCGTTTCCGCCTGTTGGAACGCCTCAAGGAGCGCCGCCTCGCGGAGTGGCGCCTGGCGCTCGATAAGGAACTGCAGGAGTTGGCCTCGGAATCCTACCTCGCGGGTTGGGCGAGGCGAATGCACACCGCCAAGGAGTGATCGCGGATCGGCGACGCAAGCCGGCGCGCAAAGGCGCTCGCACCGGCAGCCCGCCCACTGTCGAATGAAGGAGACTCTCGGGCTGGCCCGCCCTGCCGCGTTTCGTCCTCCACTGAGAGGCCTCGGGTCCACTGTCTCCGTAACACGCAAGTCAGATCGGGGATCTCATGTCGATCCGGGCGACTGGGAGCATCATCACGAGGACCCCGATGCAGCCATCGTCGCGTCGGGGAACTGCGTGATAACGGGACCACGCTCTTGGAAAGCCCGATATGGGCCTTCGCCGCTTCGAATTGTTGTGCCGGCGCCCGAGGCAATTAGCACCTCAGTAAGTACCTCGCCCAAAACCCACGCGCTCCCGCCGATCCGCATACTGCCTCCAGCGTGCTGGGTCACCGTCCGGAATAGCTTGGCATTTCGGCTTACCGACATCGAAACCGACGGACATATGCCGACTGCCGGCCCGCGTGGGGCTTCTCGAAATTCCCCTGTGCCCGCGAATCTGACGCGGTGCACTCGGATAGGCTTGCGCTGTGCAACGCCCCTTGGACGCAAGCCGACATCAGTGGCTTTCCCGCGCTTATCATGAACTGGCATGGGAAGCTCCTCCACTGCGCCGGGATGGAGCGGGGTGCATCACAGTGCAGAGGAACGCCGCCCCCATCTGGGCGTTCACGCAATCAGCATTTACGTTCGAGATCAGGCTCGGAGCCTCCGGTTTTAGCGGGATCAGCTTGGATTCGATTTGGCTTTCGATGCAGAGCTTCCATCCGGCGAACGGTGGATCGCGGTGGCCCCTTCCGACGGCAGCGCGCTGCTTAGCCTGATCGCGCCGAAGCCCGAATCACGAGAGTATCCCCTCATCGGACGGCCCACCGGGATCGTCTTTGTGACGGAGGATGTCCCCGTTAAGTACGCCGAGTGGCCTCGTCGCGGAGTCCGGTTTCTTTATACGCCGCGCCTGAGGCGGGTCAAGAATGAGCGCCCGCCGCTGGCCACTCGGATGCGTCTCGAAGAAGAGAACGCGGCTTGGGGCGGAGTGTTTACGCACTTCAAGGATCCGGACGGCAACTCGTTCGCACTGGTCGGGATCGATGCAGTCTCCCGGGAAATTGAAGCGCAGCGTCGCCTGGTGGCGGAAAAGCGCGAGGTGGAGCGCCGCGCCGCACAGGAGCTCGAAATTGCCAAACAGGTGCAGGCAAGGCTTTTCCCTCAAGTCCCGCCAGCGATTAGAACGTTCGAATACTCGGGAACCTGCATCCAGACCCGCCAGGTTGGCGGGGACTATTTCGATTTCCTGGACCTCGGTGGAGGGCGTTTCGGGCTGGTAACGGGAGATGTCGCCGGCAAGGGAATCGCCGCGGCTTTGCTGATGGCGAATCTCCAGGCGAACCTCCAGATTCAGTGTGAGATGCCGTGGAGTCAACCCCGAGAACTGCTGCGATCTGTAACCCAGGTATTCCACAAGTACACAATCGAGAGCGCCTACGCAACGTTGTCTTTCGCGGAGTATGACGACGAAGAGCGGCGGTTACGATATGCAAATTGCGGCCACCTTCCTCCACTTCTCCTGCGGAGCGACAACACCCTGGATCGTCTCGAGTCAACCGGTACTGTGCTGGGCCTGTTCGACGACTGGGATTGCCTGGTGGAGGAACGAACTCTCTGCCAGGGAGACACCCTGGCAATCTATACCGATGGAATCACCGAGGCGTTCAACGGCGCAGACGGAGAATTTGGAGAACAGCGCCTGATCGATTCGCTGCGGCGACATCGACAACTGCCCACACAAGACATCATCTCGGCCATTGTCGATGAAGTCCGCCAATTCAGTGGGCATGAACAGGACGACGACATCACTTTGACCACTGCCAAGTGCCGATGAGATCAAACCGTTACCTTTGAATTCGTCGAGCTTCGAGCCATGGCTGTGCCTGGGGCCACATGGAAGCCAGAATATGGTTCTCCGTCGGTTCGAATAGGTGTGCCGCGCCTGGGGCAATTGGCCAGCCCAATAAGTCACCTTACCGAAACCCACGCGCTCCCGGCGATCCGCACCCTGTCTCCGGCGTGCTGGGTCACCATCCGAAATGGGCGTTTCTCAGTCAATTAGCTCCCCCTCGTCCCCGGCGAGCAATTGTCGGCACTGGTATGCTGAGGCGTCACCAACGAGAAGTTGCCGTGAAAGAGGTAGAGTTGTATTAGATGTTGCCTTCGGGAAAGGACCGGGATTCTCTTCCGCGGGCGGGGAGAGCTTGGGCAGCGACTCCCTGTTCTCGACGACGCTCTCTCGGGAATATCTTGCGCACAACTTCACGCCTTAGGATCGAGCCTTGGGTGCTCCTCTTCATTCTCGTAAACGGGTGTGGCTTATCGAGAGGGACGGCCCAAGTAATGACCGGCTCGCCAGTTGGGGGAGGCCCGCCAGGCGGCGCCGTGGAGGCGATCGTTCTCGATCCCAAGGACCCTGCCACAATGTACGCCTCCACAAACTGGAGCGGGGTTTTCAAGAGCACCGACGGCGGAGAGAGCTGGACGGCAATCAATTCGGGTCTTGCAGATTCGGCGGTCTACTCTCTCGCGATCTCGCCGTCGGACAATAAGACAGTTTATGCAGGAGCGCGTAGCGGAGTGTTCAAAACCGTCGACGGAGGAAGACGCTGGACCTCTGAGAGCAACGGCCTTCCGAAAGCGCTTGGGGGCACGCTTGTCGAGATGCTGGCAGTCGACCCGAAGAATCCGGAGATCGCTTACGCAGGCACCTTCGACAAGATCTACAAGACCATCAATGGGGCAGCGAGTTGGACCGCGATTCTCTCGCACCCAATGGTAACCCAAACATCGCGCTTTGGAGCCCTGGCCCTCGATCCGTCCCACCCGGCCACAATCTTTGTAGCAGCTTCGGATCGCGGGTTGTTTAAGAGTGCCGACGGCGGGAGGAATTGGAGGGTCATCACCACCGGTTTTGAAGTCGAAAGCGTATTGTTGGCCCCTTCCGATTCAAAGGTGATCTACACATCGGATCACGCTGGCAAGCTACTTAGGAGCGGCGACGCAGGAAATACCTGGGTTCCGGCTAACTCCGGCCTCCCAGCCACCTACGTTTTGACGCTGGCAGCGAATCCCGGAGATTCCAGGACCCTGTACGCCGCTAGCTACGAAGGTCGACTCTTCAAGAGCACCAACAGCGGCGAGATCTGGACGGGAGTTACTGCCCGCATCAGCAACACCGAGACGAAGGCGCTATTGGTGGACCCAGTTCACCCTGATACACTCTATGCCGGTACCGGGCGAGGCGTCCTGAGGAGTGAAGACGGAGGTAAGACTTGGAGGTCCACGAACTCCGGTATTACGAACTCCAACATCTCCGCGATTGCTCTCGCTCCTTCCCAATCCAGCGTGCTTTACGTGGGAGCATACGGCGGCGGCATCACCAAGAGCAGTGACGGAGGTGCGAGTTGGACTCCGGTCAATACGGGCCTTGCCTCTGACAATGTTTACGCTCTAGCGATCGATCCTTTGGACGCCGCCAGAGTCTACGCCGGAGCTTATGGCGGGATCTTCAGGAGCACCAATGGCGGAGCAACTTGGTCTGAGGTTAAAGCGCTGCCAGCTATGGCCATTTGCAGCCTGCTTATTGATCGCTCGAACCCGGCGGTGCTCTACGCCACCACTACTGCCGATGGCAAGGCGTTCAAGAGCACGAATGGTGGCGATAGCTGGGACGAGATCCGCTTTGGGTTTCCAAGAACCGGTGGTTGCGGGCTTGTGATGAATCCGGCTAACCCGACTATCCTGTACGCCAGCACGTACGATGCGGCGACGATCGGAATGTTGAAAAGCACCGATGCCGGTAAGACCTGGCACAGGGACGCCACGGATTACAGGACATTTGGCTGGGTCTGGCAAGAGACCGCGGTACTGACGATGGAACCGGCTGACCCGAACACGCTGTACGCTGCCTCCTTTGCCGGGATCTTCAAGAGCACAGATCGCGGGACAACGTGGGTTCACACGGTCTCCCCGCCCAGAGGTCTTGAACGCCTCGTCCTCGATCCGACAAATCCCAATACCATCTACGGCCAGGGGGGCAGAGTCTCCGGCGAAGGGCGCGGAGCTCTCAAGAGCACCGATGGCGGAAAGAGATGGAAACCGATCAATTCCGGTCTTGCCGATCCTGGTGCGGTTCGCAGCTTAGTGGTTGACCCGGCCGATTCGAGCACACTGTATGTCGGCACGACACGTGGTGTTTTCAAGACCACGAACGGTGGGGATAGCTGGGCTCCGACCAGTTCCAAGGAACTGATAGACGATTCACTGAAGCCAAACCCACCAAAACCGTAGCAGCACCGCCTGGGCGCTGTGCTCCTCTGCGCTCGGCCAATCCGTTGCCCAAAGGGGTTGATTCAAATTGACGGGGTGTCCCCCAATCGCGAACCAACCCGCTCCCGCCTCCCGCGACCGACTTCAATTGCACAGAACACACCCGAGCGGTCGCACGCGCTATCCGAACACCATATGCCCGGGCTCGATCTTCTGCGCGGCGCACCATTCCAAGTACAGGCGGCCATAGCTGGCGGTGATGTAGTCGCGCTCGCTGAAACCAAGACGGCGGGCTGCGCGGTCGATCCAGCGCGGACTGCCTTCGAGTTCCATATAGACGCCAATCGGCGTCTCATCGAGTGTGGCCATGCCGGACGTGCCGGGAAGGCGGAATTCGGTGCGGTACTTCTCGTAGCGAAACGTGGGCCGGTACCCCAGCCGCTCGAGAATCGTGCCGCAGGTGGCGGCACTCGATACGGCGATTTCCAGTTCCTCGCGGGTCTTGTGTTTGGCCGCGACCGGCGGGCCCTTGAAGGTGAAGCTGTTTGCCCCGGCGGTTTCGCGCACGCGCAGCAGCAGGCTCGCCTGTCGCAGACCGCCGCCCGCCGTATCGAACACCGTATTGGCCTCGAAGACGCGGCGCCGCGACACGCGGAACCCGGCGCGGCGCAGCAGGCGCCGCGCAGCAGCTGCGTCCGTCACCGCTAGCTTGATTTCGATTTCCTGGGTTCCGCCGTGCATGTGGGCTCAGTCGCCGCTGTGGTTATCGAGAAAATCGCGGTCCACCGGCTTGCGTCCGCGGAATCCTTCGTCCACGCCGTGCCAGAAAGCGATGCCCGGCTCGCCCAGCCGCCAGCATAGGTACACTTCATCGCCGCGCAGCAGCGTCGGAAAGTCGATCAGGCCGGTCTCCAGATCCTTGATCACGCAGCCCAGCCCCTGCACCTGTTCGATAGCAGTGCGCAGATGGGACGCCGCGGCATCGCTCCGCGTCCGAACCGCCACCACTCGCTCCCGGTCCAGGGTCACGCCGCCCATCAGGGCGACGCGTTCGCGGTATTCCGCCAGTTCGCCCTGCGCCCGGTCGAGATCGCCCTTCAGGTCGATCGCACTCCGTAACAACGGCTCGACTCGCGTAAGTAACCGCTCGGCTTCGGCCAGAGTGAAGCGTTTCGACATGGTCTCGATCGGCTGGCCGCGCACCTGGTCTGGAGACCATTGGCGGCGGGTTGTCTTCAGTATACCGCCGGCGCGCAGCCAGGACTCTTGCCGGAGAATCGCCCAATATTTAATGATGCCGCGGTCGCCGGCCACGGTCAAAACCGCTCACTCCCTCCGCGGCAGCACGAACCGGGACTACACCCGGCCCGGGAGACTGCGGACAGTAGGTTGGACGGAACGGTATGCCGTTTAGACCGCGCGCCGCCGCCCGTTTCTCGATTTCGGACCGAACGAGCGCGAGAACTTCTGGTGCGATGGCGTCGCGGACGGCATCACGATAACGGGAGCGCCGGTCTTCAGTTCGCGGGGAATATCGTTCGCAACCGGCCGCCGGATCAGGCGTGTGGCCAATGTGCGCTCGATATGCGCGATATCGGAGCGCTCGGCTCGCGTGGCGAACGTCGAAGCCGTGCCGCGCGCGCCGGCGCGGGCTGTGCGGCCGACGCGATGTATGAAGTCCTCGGGGACTTGCGGCAGATCGTAGTTCACCACGTGCGAGATCCCCTCGACGTGAATGCCGCGGGCGGCCACGTCGGTAGCCACCAGAACGCGATATTGCCCGTCCTGGAAGCCGCGCAGCGCCTGGTTGCGTTGGTTCTGGCTGCGGTCGCCGTGGATGGCGGCGGATTTCACCCCGTCGCGCGCCAGCTTCTTCGACAGCCTGTCGACGCCGTGTTTGGTGCGGGCAAAGACGAGAAAGGAACCCTCCTCCTCGCGCAACATCGATTGCAGCAGGCCCAGCTTGCGGTCCTGTTCCACTTCGTACACGTGCAGGTCCACCTGCTCGACCGGCTTGTTGGTGGCGCCAACTTCGATGCGCACCGCGTTGCGGACTTGCGTTTCGACCAGGTGCTTGACAGAGCTTTCGATAGTAGCCGAGAACAGCAGCGTCTGCCGATCGGCCGGAATCGCGGCCATGATCCGCTTGACGGTGGGCAGGAATCCCATGTCCAACATGCGGTCGGCCTCATCCAGAACCATAAGGCGGACCTTGCTGAGGTCGACCAGTTTCCGGCTGAGAAAATCGTACAGCCTGCCCGGCGTGGCGACCAGCACTTGCGAGCCTTTGCGGATCGCGTTCAGTTGCGTCCGCTCGCTGACGCCGCCGACGACCACCGTCGCCTGCAGTCCGGTGCCAGCGGCCATTTTGACGAACACTTCTTGAATCTGGATGGCGAGTTCGCGCGTCGGAGTCAAAATCACGCTACGAATGCCGGCCTGTGGCGGCAACTTGCCAAGTTGGTGAATGAGAGGCAATACAAACGCCAGTGTCTTGCCGGTGCCTGTTTGCGCGGTGGCAACCAGGTCTTTACCGGCCAGCGCGGGCTCGATGGCCTGCTCCTGTACGGGGGTCGCTTCGGTGAAGCCGTTCCTGGCGAGATTGCTCTGCAGGACAGCCGAAAGGGGGAGATCGCAAAAATTTTTCATGAGTCGTTAGTCGTTTAAAGGAGGAAAACCGGCGGGCCGACTCGCCAATTAGCGGAGAAGGGGTTGCGGATCAACTTCCAGAGTCTCAATTGTAGCATGCCGTGACGCTGTAGTGCTTTGCTGGGGCATGCTTTAGAGGGACTTGCAAAGATAGCCGCCGGTGGCGGGGCCGGTGCGGCTCAAAAACGTCACCCAAGCCGTAGCTTGCCCGGACCACGTCACGGCGCGACTTTCGACACGTGATACCGTGTTGTTTCAGATGGCGGGACGTCCCTCACCCGCTGCGACCAAGGAGCACGTTCTTTCCATGACTTTTCGATTAGTCCGGCTTTCGGTGCTGATGGCCGCACTGTGCGGCGCGGTGACGGCGCAGAGCGCGCCCAAGCAGCGGTCCGCATCGGTGCCCTACACGTGGAAAAACGTGCAGATGGTGGGCGGCGGCTTTGTCGACGGCATCGTCTTTCATCCGGCTGTGAAGGGCGTGCGCTACGCGCGTACCGATATCGGCGGCGCGTACCGCTGGAACGAGATTGTCCACGGCTGGGAGCCGATGCTCGATTGGGTCTCGTACGAGAACGCCAACTGGATGGGCGTCGACAGCATCGCCGTCGACGCGTCCGACCCCAATCGCGTGTATCTCGCATGCGGTATGTATACCAATCCCGCCACGCCGGATGGCGCCATTCTGCGTTCGAACGACCGCGGCAAGACCTTCCAGCACGCGAACGTGCCGTTCAAGTTCGGCGGCAACGAATCCGGCCGCGGCCACGGCGAGCGGCTGGCGGTGGACCCTCACCTCGGCGGCATCCTCTATTTGGGCACCCGCCACGCCGGTCTCTGGAAGAGCGCCGATCACGCTGCGACGTGGACCAAGGTCGAGAGCTTTCCCGATACCGCCGAAACGATGCCCGCCGCTGGCCGCGAGCAGGGGCAGGGACGTGGCATGTCGTTCGTCCTGTTCGATCCGCGCAGCGGGGTGAGCGGTAAACCAACTTCGACGATTTACGTTGGCGTGTCGCTGGAGGGACAGGGGAACCTGTTCCGTTCGACCGATGCCGGCAAGAGTTGGCAGGCGGTGCCTGGCGCGCCGGTCGAATACGCGCCCGCGCGCGCCGCGTTCGGTTCCGATGGCGTTCTCTACATTACTTATGCGGCCGGCCCCAACCCGTACCAGGCCATCGGCGGCGGCGTGTGGAAGCTCGACACCGCGAGCGGCACGTGGACCGACATCACGCCCGACCGGCCGGGCGACGGCCGAGGGTTCGGTTACGGCGGCGTTTCGGTGGACGCGCATCGCCCGCGGGCGCTGATTGTCAGCACGTATTCCCGGCCGCGGGGCGAAGAGGTGTTTCGCAGCGTGGACGGCGGCGCCAACTGGAAGCCGGTGTTCGCTTCCGGCGGAACGTACGATTTTTCGCTGGCGCCATACGTGGCGCGGACGCCGATTCACTGGCTGTTCGACGTCGAAATCGATCCGGCCAATTCCGATCACGCCATTTTCACGACCGGCTACGGCGGTTATGAGACCTTTAACCTCGGCGCAATGGATTTGGGCAAGCCGACCAAATGGAGCGTGATGAGCAAGGGTATCGAAGAGACCGTCGCTCTCGATCTGCTGAGCCCACCCGAGGGCGCGCATCTGCTGACCGCGATCGGCGACTACAGCGGCTTCGTCCATGCGGACCTCGATAAGCCGGCTCCCGAAGGCAATTACGACCGTCCGCGTTTTGGCAACACCACGGGATTGGCAGGCGCCCAGAACAGTCCGCAGATGATCGTCCGCGTGGGCAGGGGCGGGGGCAGCGGCGGCAGCATCGGCTACACGATGGACGGAGGCAGGACGTGGCAGCCCACGTCGTCGGCGCCGCCGGCCGCCACCATGGGGAGCATTGCGGTTTCGACCGACGGAGCCACCTGGGTGTGGACGCCCGAGCGCAGCGCCGTCTACCGCAGCGGCGATTTCGGCGGGCGGTGGACGAAGTCGGAAGGGATTCCGGAGAATACGCACGTGATCGCCGATCCGATCAACCCGCGCAAGTTCTACGGGCTTGCACTGTTCGACGGGAAGCTCTACGTCAGCACGGATGGCGCGGCCACGTTCACCGCGCAGCCGCTCGTGCTGCCCGACGGACTTCCCACCCGCGGCGGCAACCTTGGTAACGATCGCAGCAATCGTGGCGATACCCGTGGCGGTCAGGATCGCATTTATGCCACGCCGGGCCATGAAGGCGACCTATGGCTGGCCGCATTCAACGGCCTCTATCACTCGGCCGATAGCGGCCTGACGTTTGCCCGCCTGGGCCACGTCGATCAGATTCATGGCTTCGGCTTCGGCCAGGCGGCTCCGGGCACAGCCGCTCCGACCTTGTACCTGATCGGCGTGATCGACGGCGTGCGCGGCGTTTTTCGTTCGACTAACACGGCCAAGAGCTGGGTGCGCATCAACGACGACCAGCATCAATGGGGATTGCTATTGCAGATCACAGGCGATCCGAAACAGTTCGGCCGAGTCTATGTGGGCACCCACGGCCGCGGTGTGATCTACGGCGACCCGGTGGCGTCGCGGTAGCGTGCCGCGAATCGCCGGAATCGGGCGACGCTGCCTGATGCCGTTCGGTTGCCGCGGGCCTGCCCATTGGTGCACTGTCGAGGCCAGCACAGCACGTCGAGCCGCGCGTTACACTCGACGTTTAACTCATCTATGACCCTTGAGAAAGCAGTGTGCATTTCCATCGCCGGTTCCGGCAGCGCGGCGGTCCGCCAGTGACGCCCGAAGAGTTCCGCAAGTCCGGCCATCAGGCCATCGATTGGGTTGCCGATTACCTGACCAATCCGGGTCGCTATCCTGTATTAGCGCGCGTGAAGCCGGGCGAACTCACCGACGCGCTGCCCGCGCGCGGCCCCGAGCAGGGCGAGCCGCCGGAGTGCCTGCTGGCGGATTTCGAACGCCTCATCCTGCCGGCGGTGACCCATTGGAACCATCCCGGCTTTATGGCGTATTTCGCCAACTCCGGTTCGGCGCCGGGCATTTTGGGAGAGTTGCTGGCGTCGGCGCTCAATAGCAATGCGATGTTGTGGAAGTCGTGCCCCGCCGCGGTTGAACTGGAACAGGTCACGCTGCGCTGGCTGCGCCAATGGACCGGTCTGCCCGAAGACTGGTTCGGCCAGATCTTCGATACCGCGTCGATCGGCAGCATGCACGGCCTGGCCGCTGCGCGCGAAGCCGCCGAACCTGCCTCGCGCGCCAAAGGAATGGCGCCCGGTCTGGTCGTCTACACCTCCGAGCAGGCGCACTCGTCGATCGAAAAAGGCGCCATCGCCATAGGCTTCGGCCAGGAAAACGTGCGCAAGGTTCCTGTGGACGCCGAATTCCGCATGCGGACGGACGCGCTCGCGGAACTGATCGCACGCGATCGCGCCGCCGGTTTGCGCCCGTGCGTGGTCGCAGCGACGGTGGGGACAACCGCGACCACGAGCGTCGATCCCGTTTGCGCCATCGCCGAGATCTGCCGCGCCAACGAACTCTGGCTGCATGTGGACGCCGCCTACGCCGGCTCGGCCGCCGTGGCCGACGAGTTTCGCTGGGTGCTGGCCGGCTGCGAGCATGCCGATTCCATGGTCACCAATCCGCACAAGTGGATGCTCACGCCGTGCGATTGCAGCGTGTTCTACACGCGCCATCCGGACGTGCTGCGGCGCGCTTTTTCGTTGGTGCCCGATTATCTGAAGACCGACGACGACCCGCGCGCGGTCAACCTGATGGATTATGGCGTGGCGCTCGGCCGACGCTTCCGCGCCCTGAAAGTCTGGTTCGTCATGCGCAGCTACGGCCGCGAAGGGATCGCCGCGACGATCCGCGAGCACGTCCGCATGGCGCAGACGGTGGCCGCCAGAGTCGACGCCCATCCGCGCTTCGAACGCACCGCGCCGACGCCGTTCTCCACCATCTGTTTCCGCTACCAGGGCAGCGACGCCGAGAACCGGCAAATCCAGGAGGCCGTCAACGAAACCGGCGAATTCTTCATCTCCGGCACCAAACTGCACGGCCGGTACACGCTCCGCATGGCGATCGGCAACATGCACACCACCCAGGCGCACGTCGACCGCGCGTGGGAGTTGATCCAGGCGGAAGCGGCCAAGCTCGCCGGCTGATGCTGGGCCGCGTCCGGAGTTCGCTGTCCGCACGCAGGTTGCTTGCCGAAGTATCGCTTGCCGAAGAGCATTTTCGAAGTGGCGGACGAGCATCGTTTTCAGGTAAACTCGAATATTCAGCCCATGCGTGCCGGTTCCGCGGCGCCGCTTCAGGGCGCGTAGCTCAGTTGGTTAGAGCGCCTGCTTCACACGCAGGAGGTCGCAGGTTCGAGTCCTGCCGCGCCCACCACTCAACCGCTTCAGACTCAACGTCGCTCTCGCGTCCGCAGTCGCCCAAACTGCCGTTTCCGTACGAGAACTGTTCCAAGACTCCCTTAGCCCTGATGTGCCTGTACTAGAATCCAGCCCGTGTTCGTTTGCTTTCCGATCCAGATAGGCAAGTGCTTTTCAATTCCCTCGGGCGTGATGTCGGACAGCCGAAGCGACCCGAATACCGGTCGTAGAAACTTCAGCGCATTCAGGTTCGCCGCGTGCGGTTTGGCGGTGCGGATTGGCGGTGTCGATCTCCACTCCAGGAACCAATCCGCCCACTCGAGAAAGGCCAGGTTCTTGCCAGCCGGCCCTCATCTTATGTGGAGGGCCGGCCGTGGTGGGGCATGTGTTGCCACGATCCCAAACCGGCTGTTCTTCCGGGTGTCGCGATCCTCCCCGGCGCCATCGGCGGCGCCCAGTGGCGCTGCATGGTTAGAACGCCTGACATGGGTCCTCGGGCGCGAAACGCCAAGTCAGTATTTGGCCAGAATTCCGGTGTAGATGTCTTCCATCAGGCGCAGGCCGCCGGCGTAACCGGCGTAGGCGCGGTCGAGCACCAGGCGGTTGTTGGCGGGCAGGCTGACGCTGAGGTGGAAACCGTCGAGTTCGCGCGCGAGGTCCCGGTCCCAACTGCTGCCGAGGATAAGGGGGTGATGATCGGCGTCGGCGGCGGCGCGCAGCACGTCCGCGATTTGCCCGCTGTCCTGCGTGAAGTGAACGGCGGGCTTGCCGGGCAGCGTTTCGAACAGCGCGCGTAGCGTGGCCTGATGCTCTTCCGGCGGATTGTCCGTGACGAACTGTGGACCGGGTAACAGGCCGAGTTCATTGGCGAGGAAGCGGCTCGCGCCGATCGAGTAGAACGAATCCGCCACGCAACTGAAGCGCGACGGCAGATCCCAGCGCATTTCGAGAAAGAAATCGGCCGAGCGGTCCAGGTAGTGATAGAAGCGCGCCTCTTCGCGTTCGACGACGGGTTCGACGTCGATGTGCGCGAACGTGCCCACCGCGCGCAGAAACGCGCTGGTTTCGACGGCGCCGATCGGCAAGACCGGCTGATGCAGCCACGGCGTGCCGAAACGATCTTCGAGCCGTTGCGCGACGTCGAGGCCGGGCCAGGGCGAGACAACCAGATTCAGCGCCGCGGCCGGAATTTTCCGCCACGCGGCGATGCCGCCCGAAGCGTGGCCGAAAAGCAGATTCGGCGTCAGCCCAATCGAACGGAGCAGGTCGCCCAGCGCTTGCAGGTTGCCGGCCCAAAACGGGTCCTGATAGGGAAGTACGCTCCAGACGTTCACCAGGCGCTCCTGGCGCGGCGCCGGCTCGAGCAACTGGTCGATGATGGCGAGCACGACTTGTTCATGCCCCCAATTGGCGTAGCCCTTAAATCCACCCGTCGACACGTGCAGGATCGGCGCGCCGCGGCGGCGGTACTCGGCGACCACGGCGGGCACGTCGTCGCCGACCAGATCCGCCGTGCAGCCGGTCAACACGACGAACAGGTCTCCATCCATGACCTGCAACGCGCCGTCGATGACTTCGCGCAGCCGCTGCTCGCCGCCGAAAACGACTTCGGTTTCGGTCGCGTTGGTGGATGGAATGGCGTTGCCGCCCGCGTAGCCCGAGCCCTGAAATCCGTTGCAATGGGCGAGCGCGCCGAAGATCTTGTTGGAGCAGCCGGGGCCGGCGTGGATAATGGGGAGGGCGCGCTCAATGGCTGCGACCGTCTGTTGCCCGCCCAGCGCGCAGAACTGTCGCGGTTGTCCGATCGCGTTCATCGTTCTTCTCCGAGAAACGCGGATGAGCGCTGGGCGAACCACCAATCGGTGTAGGGCAGGCGCGTGTGGCGCGCCAGGTGACGGAAAAAGGCGGGGTTGCTCACCGCGTCGGCGATCTTGCGGCCGTAGCGCAGCAGGCCCCTGTAGCCGAGCCCGAAGTGTTCGTCCTCGACCAGGAATGTCGGGATGCCGAGCTTGCCGCCCCAGACGGCCATGCCCGGGTGGCGCACGATGAAAACGTCCGGCCGCAGGCGGCGCAGTTGGTTGACGACTTGATAGACCTGCTTATTGCAAATCGAGACCGGCGTGTCGCCGTAGTTGTGGACCACGTGCAGCAGGCTGTCGGCCGCCGCGTCGCGATGATCGAAAACCGGGTCGTGATGCCAGAACGAACTGCCCACGACCTCGATGCCCAACTCGCCAAGCACGGCGCGGATGCTGTGGCCGTGCACGGACCCGGCGGCGACGTAGGCGCGCACGCCCTTCAACTCGCGGCGCAGCCCGGCGAGCTCGCCGGCCGTGCGTTCGCGTTCTCGCGCGACGACTTTCTCGACCTCCGCCTGCCTGCCCACGGTGCGCCCCAGCGCGCGCATCCAGGCGTCCATGCCCGACAGTCCGTATGGCGGCGGCGCCTTGACTTCGGGCACGCCATAGCGTTCCTCCAAACCCGCGGCCAGGTAGGTGCCGAGCGTCGAACAGATCTGTACGGTGGCGCCGGCCTCGGATATGCGCGCAATTTCGTCAATCGGCGCGAAGGGGACGATGGGGTTTGCCTTGAGTCCGAGCGGCGTGAAGAGGTCGTCGAACACATCCTCGCCCCAGAAGGTGACGACGTTGATCTTTTCCGGGTGCCGTTCCCGCGGCGGTTTGACGATCTTGCGCAAAATGGCGTGGTATGCCGCGTCGAACCCCGTCGTCCACAGACGCGAACGAAAACCCTCGCAGGCGACCGTCGCAATGGGGATGCCGAACTCGCGTTCCAGCTTTTCCGCGACCGAATCCGAATCTTCGCCCGTGATCGCCGACGTACACGACGCGGTAATGAAGATGGCCTTGGGCGCAAAGCGCGCGTGCGCCTCGCGGACGGTCTCTTCGAGACGCGCCAGACCGCCGAAAACGGCTTCGTTTTCCCGCAGGTTCGTGCTCAGCAGGTGCGCGTTCGCCGGCGGCAGGCCGCGCTTCACGCGTCCGAAACGGTTCACGGCGTTGAACTGCGTGAAGTCGCCGGCGCAACCGAGCGGCGCGTGATTGACCACGGCCGCGTCCGGAATCAGCGACAGGAGACAGATCGCGCACGATGAGGCGCACGAACCCGCTTCGGTAAACGTGCGCGGTCGCTCGCGCAGCGAGCCGTCGCGCGACCGCCGCGCCAAGTCCGCCGCAGTTCCTTCATAGGCCACCACCGAACCGAGGCGCGCTTCCCGTACGGGAACGGAGGTGATGTTCGGATTAAACGCGGGGTCGTGGTTTGTCATAAACGCCCCCGGAGATTGACTGATGTCAAGTCTGGCTCCAGTACATGAAAGTCGATGGAAATACTATACGATCAGCATAACACTGGAAGCGTTATGCGCAAGCATGTTGACAAAATAGGAGTTCTTTGATAATATTCAATTTGTCCAGATTTCCGATAGAGAAACTCTATTAACTAGATGGGCCCAGTGGCCTGGCGTTGGTGGAAGCTGGCGGGGATGTTGGGCCGGCCGCAGGACAGCTACCATGGCAGAAGCACTCGAAGACAACGCGCGTTCCGCCGGCTCGCCATCGTCGGAAGAGCACGCCACGCTGGCCGCCGTCGTCTCCGCTCTGGCGCTGATTCGTTACGGCTCGATCACCTTAACGGTCCACGAAGGCCGCGTGGTCGAAATCGCCAGCACCGAGCGCATCCGGACGCGCCGCTAATCCACAGTTTGCCCACCTTCTCCGAGGCGGCATTTCTGACAACAGAAAAGGAATGCCATGAGCCGCCACAACACAGAGACTGTCTCGAATGTCGATCGTGACGAAGGCCTCAATCTGGCCGCCACGACGTGCCCCAATCGCGAAGACCGGGCTTCGGGCATTAACGTCTTCTATGGCAAGGCCAGCCAATTGGTCGAGGACGCCAAGGCCGGGCGCCTGCGCAATCACGAGCGAGAGTTCCAGCAGAGCTCCGGCTGCCCGCTGAACTTCTATCTCGCCGTGCGGGTGACGACGATCCGCGAGGCGGTGACGATCTTCCACGCGCCGATTGGCTGCTCCTCCTCCGCTCTAGGCTATCGGGAACTGTATCGCGGCATCCCGAATTCGCTGGGCCGGCCCGATTTCGACGTGCGGTGGCTGACGACGAACCTGAACGCCGACGACGTCGTCTTCGGCGCGGGAGAAAAGCTGCGCCACGCCATTCTGGAAGCGCAGGAACGGTACTCGCCGAAGGCGATCTTCATTCTCGCTTCATGCACCTCCGGCATTATTGGCGAGGACCTGGAAGGCGTGATCGCCTCGGTGCAGGACACGGTCGGCGCGAAGTTGATACCGGTGCATTGCGAAGGCGTCCGTTCGCGCCTGATGCAGACCGGTTACGACGCGTTCTGGCACGGTGTGCTGAAGCACCTGGTGCGGAAGACGGGCAAGAAGAAGCAGCCCGACCTGGTCAACGTGGCCAGCATGTTGTCCTACTGCTGGCAGGACAGGCTGGAAGTTACACGCCTGCTCGGCAAGCTGGGCTTGCGCCCGAACTTCGTGCCCGAGTTCGCCACGGTCGGCGATTTCGAACAACTCTCGGAAGCCGCCGTGACGGCGCCGCTCTGCCCGACCTACACCGATTATCTTTCGCGCGGATTGTGGCAGGAGCATGGCGTGCCGTTCTTCATGTACCCGTCGCCGATGGGCATCGAAAACACGGACAACTGGCTGCGCGAGATCGCGCGCCACACGGGCAAGCTGGACGTGGTGGAAAAGGTCATCGCCGAGGAGCACGAAGTCTGGGTACCACGGCTGCATGCGATTCGCGAGCAACTGGAAGGCTTCAAGGGCGACGGAACGAAGATGAGTATTCTCGGCTCGCTCGGACAGGGCCGCCTGCTGGCGCAGATGCCGTTTTTCCACGAACTCGGCTTGAACCCGGCGGCGGCCATCACGCAGGACTTCGATAATCTGATCCTGGACGAGGTCGACAACCTAGTGAAGGAACGCGGCGATTTCGAAATCCTGGTCAACACGTTCCAGGCCGCCGAGCAGAGCCACTTGACGCGCAAACTCGATCCGGATCTCACGTTGACTTGCCCGTTCCAGGGCCCGGCATTTAAGCGCATGAAGGCCGCCACGCGAATCCACTCGCTGCGCGGCGACCCGATGGAGATCAGCGCGCAGTCCGGCTACGCCGGCGCGATCGCCTTCGGCGAGTTCATTCTGCGGGCGCTGCGCAGTCCCGGCTTCCACCAGACGTTCTACAAGAAGACGGCCGACAGCTACAAGCCGTGGTTCTACGAACAGCCCGACCCGCTGTACTTTGTCCCCGGAAAGGAAGCACAGGAAGCCGATGCCCATTGAAGCGCGACTGAGCGATATTAAGGAGGCGCCGCGCACATCGTGCGCGCTGGGCGGCGCGCTGGGGAGCATGTTGGGCCTTTACGGGGGCGTGCCGATTCTGCATTCCGGCGCGGGCTGCGGACTGGGACAACAGTTTGGCCTGACCTACGCGGCGGGGCAGAACTCGGCCGGCGGGCAGGGGACGACGAACACGCCGTGTTCGTCGCTGGTCGAGGAACACGTCATCTTCGGCGGCGAGGACAAGCTGCGCAAGCTGATCCGTTCGAGCATCAAGCTGATGGAGGGCGAGTTCTTCGCCGTGATTTCCGGCTGCATTCCGTCGATCATCGGCGACGATGTCGACGCGGTAGTCAAGGAGTTCCGCCAGCAGGCGCCGCTGGTGCATGTGAAGGCGCCGGGCTTCATCGGCAACTCCTATGAAGGCTACGAACTACTGCTGGAGGCCGTCGCCGACCAGCTACTCGAACCGCAGCCGGTGCGCAAGAACCAAATCAACATTCTCGGCGTGGTGCCGTTCCAGCATTTGTTCTGGAAGGGCGATCTGGCCATTCTCAAACGGACCTTCGCCGCGTTCGGCATCGAAGCCAACATCATCTTCACGGAGTTCGGCGCGCTCGACCGGCTGCGCGAGATTACAGCGGCGGAGTTGAACGTCGTGGTTTCTCCGTGGGTGGGCCATCGCGTGGCGGCGAAGCTGGAAGCGAAGTTCGGCACGCCGTTCCTGACCGCGCCGGGCGTGCCGATTGGCGGCGAGCAGACTTCGCGCCTGGTGCGCCGCGTGGCGGAACGCCTGGGATTGAATCAGGAAAAGGTGGAACGCGTGATCGCCCGGGAAGAACGGCACGCTTACCGTTCGGCCGAATACTACGGCGACGCCATCATGCTGGGCGCGCCGCACGCGCTGTTCGCGGTAGCCGCCGACAGCGGCACGGCGGTTGGCCTGACGCAGTTTCTGACCAACGAAGTCGGCTACGTGCCGGACCTGGCGATCGTCACCGACGACGCGCCGGAATCCGCGCACGAGGGAATTCGCCGCGGGCTGACCGAAGGCCTGATATCGGCCGTAAAGCCCGAGCTGGTTTTCGAGGCCGACGCGCACAAGATCCGGCAGAAGCTGAAGGGGCGCGCGTTCCTGTTCCTGTTCGCGAGTTCGCTCGAAAAACATATCGCAGGCCCGGAATTCAATGCGATCCCGATCACGGTATCGTTCCCATCCTTCGACCGGCTGATTATCGATCGCAGCTACGCCGGTTTCCGCGGCGGGCTGACCGTGATGGAAGAGATGGTCAGCACCTGTACCGGGCCACTGTAGACCGTTTCGCCCCACCTTTCCGAAGGCGGATCGACACGACGCGATGGCTCCCGACCAGGCTCCTGGAGGGGAAGCCGGTTGGAGTGCTATGCGAATTCTCACACTCAGGTTCTGGCGGGAGAGGCTGCTCGACAGCGTGGGCATCGCGGCGTTTCTGGCGATTTGGCAGATCGCTTCGACGCTGCGCTGGCTCGATCCGCAGTTCGTGCCGCCGCCGACGAAAATCGTCGCCACGGTGATCGAACTGGCGCGTTCGGGCGAGTTGCTCACGCACACGCTCGCCAGCGTCCAGCGCGTGTTGACCGGCTTCGCGATGGCGGTTGCCATCGGTATCCCGCTCGGTTTCGTGGTTTCGGGCGGCCTTCCGTTGCTGGCGCGTTTCCTGCGCCCCGTGTTCGCCGTGCTTGGGCAGGTCAACGCGTTTTCGCTGTTTCCGCTGTTCATTCTCATGTT
>PMKM01000016.1:57420-83662 GCA_003157745.1 Bryobacterales bacterium
CTCATGCTGATTGCCGCGGAAATGGCGGGCGCGAGCGAAGGGCTGGGTTGGCTGATCCACAATTCGCAGGTGCTTTACGTGATCCCGCGCGTGTTCGCCGCCGCCGGCGTGATTGCCGTTTTGGGCATGCTGCTCAACGCGCTGTTGCGCTTCGCCGAGGCGCGCGCCGTAAGCTGGCAGCCGAAATCCCAGGGAGGTGTGCATGAATTGTCCGCGACATAACCGGGTGCGCTACGCGCTCTGCCAGCGCGCGACGCTGATCTCGCTCACCTTCTGCCTGGTGGCCTGGGAAGCGATTCCGCACCTCGGCGACCAGACCGCGCTTTTCCTGGCGCCGCCGTCGGCCGTGTTGAAGGCGCTCTGGAAACTGGCGGTGGAGGGCGATCTGGCGCATCACATCGCGACGAGCCTGTTCCGCGCCATCGCCGGTCTGATTCTGGCGGTGGTCGCTGGCGTGCCGCTCGGGTTCCTGTTGGGCGGCTGGTTCCCGCGATTTGAACGAGTGGTGAATCCGCTGCTGCGCTTTTTGGGCGAGGTAAATCCGTTTTCGCTGTTCCCGGTGTTTATGGTGCTGTTCGGCATCGGCGAAGTCTCCAAATTCGCGATGATCTTCTGGGTTTCCTGCTGGCCGATTCTGTTCAACACGATCACCGGCGTGCGAGGCGTCGATGCGGCCCATATCAAGACCGCGCGGTCGATGAACGCCAGCCGTGGAACGATCCTTACGCGCGTGGTTTTCCCCGGTGCGCTGCCGTCGATTTTCACCGGCCTCAAGATTGGCGCCAGCACGTCCTTCTTCATGTTGATCGCGGCGGAAACGATCGGCGCCAGTAGCGGGCTCGGCTGGCTGGTGTGGAACGCGCAGATCACGTATCAAATTCCGCGCCTCTTCGCTGCCACAGTGGTGATTTCGGTGCTCGGGCTGGGTCTGACCGCGCTGTTCGGACGGCTGGAGAAGAAGGCGCTGGTCTGGAGGGAACACGCATGAGAATCGTTGCAACTTCGTTGCTGGCCATCTGGGCTCTGGTGGCCACGGGCTGCGGCCGCGGGCGCGCGGGAGTGGCCGACGCCAACGGCGTCTTCCCCATCCGCACCATCACGATGAAGGACTGCGCGCTGGCGCCGTGGCTGGTCACCGAGAAACTGGGCTATTTCAAACAGGAAAAGATCCGCATCGTCTACACGGGCGAAACCCAGCCGGCGCTGGTGATTCCGTCGATTTTGAATGGCAACAACGACGTTTCCTCCAGCCACCCGAACGGGCTGGCCGTGGCGCGGGCCGGCGGCGCGAAGATCACCGCCGTTTTCCGCGGCGGCATCGACCCGCCGCCCGACGCCGACCCGCGTCTGCGCCACATGTTCTGGTACGTCAACCCGCAAAAGTATCCGAACGTGAAGACGTTCGCGGACCTGAAGAACATTCCGGGCAAGCTGAAGTTCTCGACTATCACGGTGACCATCTGCACCGACTTCCTCACCAATCGTCTGTTCCAAAAGGCGGGCATACCGCTCGATAAAGCCGAGTGGGTCAGCATGCCGGACATTCAGGCGATTCAGGCGTTGAAGCAGGGCCTGATTGACGTGGCAGGCGTGCACCCGCCGTTTTACAAGGGGATGGACGACGCGGGCGCGCGATCGATTGGCGACTCGCTCGACGCCGGGCTGGGCGCGGCCGGTGGCGTGGGGTTCTATTTCTTCCGCGACGACTTCATTCAGCAGCACCCCGACGTCGTGCGGCGCTTCATTCGCGCCATCGGTCGAGGGCAGGCGTGGATCGACCAGCACCCGGCGCAGGCGGCGCAGTGGACATCGGAAGCGATCGGTGTGCGGATCACTGGCAATCATTATTACCCGCTGAAGAACGAATACTACGAAAGCGAAGTTTGGCCGTGGATCAAGGACCTGGAGGATCGCAACGTGATCCCGCGCGGATCGATCAAGCCTTCCGATCTGATCACGACGCAGTTCGTCGATAACCAATCGTTCCTATGACGGCGGGCAAGCTACTTCGCGGCGCCTTGGGGCTGGGCGTGTTCTGCGCGTTTTGGGAAATCGCTCCACGCGCGGGGTGGATCGACGCGCAATTCACGCCGCCGCTCAGCAAGGTACTGCGCGCCGTGTTCACGCTGCTGGCGGATGGCACGCTGGTGCCGCATCTGGAAGTGAGCCTGTGGCGCGCCGCGGCGGGCCTGGTGATCGCCGCGGCGGTGGCGGTTCCGGCGGGGTTGGCGCTGGGCGCGGCGGGTGAGCGGGTGAACCGCGCGATCGAGCCGCTGTTGCGTGTCTTCGGACAAGTGAATCCGTTTTCCCTGATGCCGTTGTTCCTGCTCTTCTTCGGATTGGGCGAAGTGGCGCACGTGGCCGTGATGGCGTGGGTGTCTCTCTGGCCGATCTTGCGCCACACCGTCGGCGGCGTGCGCTCCGTGGACACGGCGATCCTGCGTTCCGCCCGTTCGATGGGCGTTCGCGGTCCGGCGTGGCTGTTCGGCGTGCTGCTGCCCGCGGCGGCGCACGCGATCTTCACCGGCGTGCGCGCCGGCGGCGGGCTGCTGTTTTTCATGTTGATTGGCGCGGAGATGATCGGCGCGGGTGCGGGCCTGGGCTGGTTCCTGCACAACGCGGCGGCGAATTATCAGATCACGCGCATCTACGCCGCCGGCCTGTTGATTCTGGTCTGCGGAGCGTTGCTCGACGGGGCGCTGGCCGCGTTCGAGAGGCGCGTGCCGTTTCGCATTGGTCCGCGCGGCATGGGCGCGGCGGGACTTCTATTGACGGTTATCGTCATCGTCACGGCCCCGGCGATTCAGGCCATGGACCGCGCCAACGCGCAGGTGATGACCGACCACCCCAGTTGCCACGAAACGCACAATCAGCCCGAACCTACGCCCGACGATCTGGAGCGCTTGAGCAAGGAGTTCACCGGTGGGCATTAGCCGCTATGCGCTGGTCGCGGTGGTGCTGGTGGCCTGGGAGGCGGCGCCGCGCCTGGGTTTGGTCGACGCGGGATTCTTTCCGCCGTTTTCGGCCGTTATCGGCGAATTGTGGGCGCAAGGTGTGAGCGGGGCGCTGCCGCGCAACGCCGCAATCAGCATCGGCCGCGCCGCGGCGGGCTTCGCGTTGGCCGTGCTGGCCGCAATACCGGCGGGGCTGCTGCTGGGCACGCTTCCCACGCTCGCGGAATGCTGCACTCCGCTATTCATGGTGCTGGCGGCGGCGAATCCGTTTCTGCTTTTTCACGTCGCGCTGCTGTTCTTGGGAATTGGGGAAGCTCCGAAGATTACCATGATCGCCTGGGTGTGCGGCTGGCCGCTGCTGTTCGGCAGCATGGCCGCCATGGCGCGGCCGGACGCCGAATTGCTGCGCACCGGGCGCGCGTTCGGCCTGGGCGGATGGGCGCTCACGCGCCGCGTCCTGCTGCCCGCCGCCGCGCCGGCCATCGCCACGTCGCTGCGCCTGAGCGCCGGCCTCGCGTTTTTTGTGTTGATTGCCGCCGAGATGATGGGCGCCAGCTCCGGTCTCGGATGGCTCGTGTTGACGTATCAGGAGAGCTACCACGCGGCGCGGATCTACGCCGCGGCGGTAGCCATTGCCATTCCCGGCCTCCTCGCCGACAGTGCCTTCGAATGGCTCGAACGCAAATTATCGCCGAAGGAGAACGTTTATGCCATCGAATGAAACTCCGCGCGTCGCGCTGGAAGCTGTTTCGCGCCACTTTGTGGTGCATCACGGCAAATCCACGCACGCGGCATTGGAAAACTTCAACCTCACCGTCGAGGCTGGCGAGTTCGTCGCTATCGTCGGACCCAGCGGATGCGGCAAATCCACGCTGCTTGACCTGGTGGCGGGCCTGACGCGCCCAACCAGCGGCGAAGTCAGCATCGACGGCGCTACCGTCACGGGGCCTTCGCTACGCTGCGGCATCGTGCTGCAAGGCTACGCGCTGTTTCCCTGGCGCACGGTGCAGGAGAACGTCGAATTCGGCCTGGAAGTGAAGGGCGTCGCGAAGGCAGAGCGCCGGCGCATCGCGTCCCAGTTCATCGAACTCGTCGGGCTGACCGACTTTGCCGGGCGCCGCCCGCACGAACTCTCCGGCGGCATGAAGCAGCGCGTCGCCATTGCGCGCGCGCTGGCCTTTGACCCCGAAATCCTCCTGATGGACGAACCGTTCGGCGCGCTCGACGCGCAAACGCGCGAGTCACTTCAGGAAGAACTGCTCCGCATTTGGGAACAGACGAACAAGACGATCCTGTTCGTCACGCACAGTATTGACGAGGCGGTCTTCCTCTCCGACCGCGTGGCGATCATGAGCACCAGCCCCGGCGCAGTGCGTGAAATCGTGTCGATCGATTTGCCGCGCCCACGCACCGCACGCGGCGTGCGCCTGTCGACGGAGTTCGGCCGCATTCGTCACCACATCTGGGAACTCCTGCACGACGCCACGCCGGAACAGGCCGGTGCATCGACGCGCGTCAGTCTCGCCGTGGCGAGCTGATACCGCCTGCCGCGGCGGGTGCGGCAACATGACGCATCGACATGGCCGGCGCTCGCAGTCAGTGCGGCGTTGCCGGCCGCCGGCGCCCTATTTCGCAGCAAAACGGAACGTCAACCCGGCGATGGCCGTGAACGGGTAGCCGGGCGTAGCGTGAATGCGCCACTCGGCGGGAGCGTCGGGCGCGACGCGCGACTCGAACCAGTTTTGCGTTTCGTAGTAGTCGCGGCCGGTCAGGTTGTCGAGGCTCAGGTTGAACTCGACGCGGCGCGAAAGCTGGCGGGCCAGGCCCAGGTCAAGAACGGTGAGACCGCTAGCAACCACGCTCGGGTCGTTACCGTCGAGGCGATAGTGATTGACCGCGCGCATGCGCAGCGCAGCGCTCCAGCCGTGCCAGGCGGCCAGCGTGATGGCGGCGTTGGCGACGAAGTGCGGCGCGCTATCGACATAAACGCGGTGGTCGCCGCCGCGGTAAAACGCGTTACCGATCTTCGTCATCCCAGTGTTGAGCGCGACGTGGCGCGTCACCTGCACCGACGCCTTCGCTTCGTAGCCGTAGGAGCGGCTGGGACCCTTGAATTCGAACGTGCCGTCGTCGGGATCGTACACCTGCTCGTTGCTGTGATCGATCAGGAACGCGTCGACGCTGACACCGTAGCGGCCGTGGTTCGACGACGCGCCAGCCTGGTAGAAATCGGTCGTCGCCAGGCGCGGCTGCTCCGGATGCTGCGCCACGGCGCGGCGTCGGCGCTGTTGATGCCGCGCCCGTAGTTGAGCGTGAAAGTCAGCGGCGTCGTGCGCCACGGCGTGTAAGCGAGGTTGCCCTTCGCCTGCCAGCGGCCCGCATATTCGACGCCGCTGTTAGTCGGCGTGATGACGTCGTCAATTCCAAATCGAAAATCATCGTAGCGCAGGCCCGCGCCGGCAATCAGTTTGCCCTGAAAGAACGAAACTGTTTCCTGCGCGTAGGCGGCTTCATTCGTCACATGCAGGAACGACCGCGTCGTGACGCCGGTTGGCGTGCGGCCATCGCGCGGATAGAGGCCGACGTTGATTTCGTTGTCGTGAAAATTCGCGCCGGCGACAAGCGTGGCCGTGGCCCCGAGGAACTTGTGCACGTGCGTGTATTGCGCGTTGGCGCCCTGCTGCAGGCGCGAATCGTGCTGCTGAATCGCATCGCCGTTGATGGGGTCGTTCAGAAAGAACGTGAAATTCGAGAACAGGTCGAACAGCGAACGGCCCAGGAACGCGTCGAGCTTCAGCGCGTCGCCGTTTGAAAACGATTGGCTGAAATACGCGCTCACCGTGGCGAGCCGGACGCGACCGCCATCGCTTGGGTCGAGATAGCCGAAGCGATCGAGTTCGCCCGCGGCGACCAGGTCGAGTGGAATCTGGCCCGACGAATAGAAATCGTTGCGGCCATCGATGATGCGGAAGCCGAGTTTGCGGTCGTGCGAAACATCGCGTGTGAAATTGCCGTTAATGTTGTCGCGGCGGTAGCGCTCGGGGTTGAGGAAAGGGCCGTCGGTGTACGCGCCCTCGTAAGCGATGTAGGCGTCGGCGCGCGGAGAGGCGGGGCTGAAGGCGAGGAAGCCACGCGCGGTATCGAAATTGCCGCCTTCCACGCGCGCGGTGAATTCGTCGGGCAACGATTCCCGCTGCCGGATGTGGACCACGCCGAGCCCGCTGAAGTCGCCGTACTCCGCGCGGAACGGGCCATTGACGATGTCGACTTCCTGAATCAGCTCCGGACTGAGCGCCTTGAGCGAACCGAGGTAGCCCTGCCCGTGGCCTTGCGACCCTTGATTCTGCTGTACGTCGTCGAGCAGCACTTTCAATCCGCCGTTGACGCCGCCGTGATCCAGGTTGAAACCGAAGCGGCGCACTTCGAGCGACTTGCCGCCGCCTTCATGCTGGCCGACGTCGATGCCCGCGTTGAGTTGCTCGAAAACCTGGTCGTCGCGCGTGAATAGAGTGCGGTTGAACGCTTCGCCGTTGCGCAGGTCCACCGTTGGTTCGACGACCTTGGCCGTGATGACAACCGAATCGGATTGCGCGGCGACTTTCACGAATTGCAGCGCGAAACTGCCCTGCCCAGCGGCGATGTCGACGTCTTTCGATACGGCCACAAAGCCGGCAGCGCCGGCGGAAAGCGAGTAGGCGCCCGGCGCGACGCCCAAAAAATGAAATTGCCCGGAGCCGTCGGCCGTGGCCGTGGCCGCCGCCGCCGAATCGCGCGCTGTCAATGTGACTGTGGCGCCCGCAACAAGCTTGCCCTGCGGATCGGTTACGCTGCCGCCGACTTCGCACGGTGCGGCGCGGAGCAAACGCGCGGCCGTGGCGAGGAGTAAGACTTGAACGGCGAGCGATCGGATCATTTTTGCCATCGTAGCACGTGCATGCAGGTCGTGCTACGGAGCGCGACCAGGAATTCCGCGTCTCCCATTGCGCCTATTGCCGCGGCGGGTATTTGTTCAGCTTCCGTTGCAGCGAGCGGCGGTGGAGCCCGAGCAAGCGCGCGGTTTTCGAGACATTGCCTTCGCAATCGGTCAGCACGCGTTGGATGTGTTCCCATTCGACGCGCGCCAGGCTGGGCACCGTATCGGGCGGTTCGGCCTCGGGCGCCGCGCCTTCGTAGGCGGCCAGGATCTGGTCGACGTCAACCGGCTTGGCGAGATAGTTCCGCGCGCCGCATTTGACGGCCTCGAGCGCAGTCGCGATACTGCCATAGCCGGTGAGCATGACGAGCGAAATGGTCGCGTCGATTGCGTGCAGGTCGCGCACGACGTCCAGGCCGGACTGGTCCTGAATCCGCAGGTCGATCACGGCCAAGTCCGGCGCGAAGGCGCGTGCTGCCGCGCGCGCTTCCTCGGCGGTGGAGGCGTCGGAGGTCTCCCAACCGCGCAGCGTGAAGCCGCGCGCCAGACGCTGGCGGAAGACAGCGTCATCGTCGATCAACAAAACCGCCGGTTTTTCCCTAGGTCCCATTTTGTGTCAGGGGCAGTGCAAGCACGGCCTTGGTGCCGAGCCCCGGCTCCGAATCGAAAGTTAACGCGCCGCCCAGATGCTCGGCGAAAACGCGCACCAGGTAGGTGCCCAGGCCCATGCCGGCGCCTGCGGCCTTGGTCGTATAAAAAGGTTCGGCGATGCGGCGCAGCGTCTCGGCGCTCATCCCGCGGCCGGAGTCGCGCACGGTGAATTCAAGCCAGCCCGAATTCTCGCCCGCGGCGAGCACGACCTCCTGCCGGTCGCGCGAAGCGTCGAGCGCGTTGCGCACCAGCGCGATCAGCGCCTGGCGCGTGGCGTCGGCGGGCAGCCGGACCGAGGCGGGCGCGGTGGCGGTTTCCACGCGGATCCTCGTCCTCTCCGCCTCCGGCATTTCGCTCCTCACGTGAGAGAGCAAATCGCTCAGGCGAACGCGCGCCGGCGTTTCCCCGCCGGGTTGCGCCGCGCCGCGCGAGCTCATGCGTTGCAGAATCGCGCGGCAGCGTTCGACCTCGGCGCGGATCAACCGCGCGTCCGCGGCCAGTTCGGCGTCGCGCGCAACCAGTTCCAGATCCTTCGAAACCACGGCGATGGTCGCCAGCGGGCTGCCCAATTCGTGCGCCGCGCCGGCGGCCAGCGTCACCAGCGAAGCCAGCTTTTCCTGCCGCGCGATGCGACCTTGCAGGAAGAGAACCTCCTGTTCGCGCAGCCGCAACGCGTCCGACACGCGCCCGATCGAAATCGAAATCAGTAACGTCGCGGCGGCGAAGGAAACCCACATGCCGCCCAGGTGGATCGAGAACCCGCCGCCGTGATGGTGCGCTTCGAGCACCGGCACGGTCACGTGCCAAACAAAAAGCAGGCCGAAGCCTAGCGTGGACGCCGCGCCGAGAGCCCACGTCCAGGATTTGCTCAGGACTACGGCCGACAGACAGATTTGCACGAGATAGAGCAGCGTGAGCGGGTTGGCCGGCCCGCCGGTGAGCGAGAGCAAAAGCGTAAGCAGCAGCGTATCGAAGGCAAGCAGGTAACCGAGCGCACGGCGGTCGCCGATGCGGCGCGCCAAGGTGTAGACTAGGCGGTTGCTGGCGGCGCTAAGCGCGAGCGGAACGGCGAGCCACCCGAGCGGCAGCTCAACCCCCAGGGCGAAGCGTGTGAGGAGAATGAGCGCCGTCTGTCCGCCGAGAACACCGTAGCGCAGGCGGACAATCCAGGGCAGCGCCAAGCTCGGCGCCACCTCGGCCGAGGTGCGAAGATCCGCCGCTTCGATCGGTCTGCCTTTCGTTACGTCTACGCGCATAATATGTCTGAGCTCAGCCAAATCAGCAACCTGCGACGGGGTGCGTTCGCTGGCGCCGGCCTGCCCACCTGCCCGCGCGCGTCGTGGCCGAGCAAGCGGGGACGGTCGTCCGACGTTCCCTGACTTAGAATGTCTATAGACTTTCGGATATTTTAATCTTAATGGCTATTTCCGTTTTTGTCAATCACTTGCGCACGTTCATCGGGTGGGTGACGAGGGGGTGCGTCAACTTGCCGCAGGGCGCTGGCAGCCATTCGCGGCTACTATTGTCTCAAGGCGACGTGGAGACGGCGCCGAAACCACTGAGGACAACATGAACAGCGGAATAGCACGGTGCAGCGGGGGCATTGGAAGATGTTTAGCGTGGCTGGCGATCGGCGCGCTAGCCGGCGGCGCGGTTTGGGCGCAAGCGGGAGGGGCTGTTTTGACGGGCAAGGTGGTCGACCCGACGGGGTTGCCGATACCTGGTGCTACCGTGACGGTGGTGAACGCCGGGACGGGCGCAGCGCGCAGCGTGACCACCGGGCGCGCCGGCGAATACACGCTGCGCGATGTCGAGGCGGGAGACTACCGGCTGGAAGCGGCGTACCCGGGTTTCGCGCTGCACGTTGAGCGGATCGCGCTCGATGGCGGAACGAAGACATTGGATCTCAAACTGGCCATTGAACCGGGCAGGGAATCGGTGGACGTGGAGGCGCTGGGGGCTGGGTACGCGACGTTGGCAGGTACGCAACTGGCGGCGGACGACGCCACGCGCGCGCGCAGCCGCAACGCGGCCGAGTTGCTGAGCGGCGCGCCGGGCGTGGACCTTCAAACGAACGGGGCGATTGCCTCAATCCCGTTCGTGCATGGGCTGGGCGACGAACGCACCAGGCTGGTGGTCAATGGAATGACGCTATCGTCCGCTTGCCCGAACCACATGAATCCCGCGCTGACTTACATCGACCCGTCGAACGTCGCGAGCGTTACGGTGACGGCCGGGGTCACGCCGGTGAGCGAGGGCGGCGACAGCCTGGGCGGCACGATTTCGGTCGAATCCGCGCCACCGGCGTTCGCCAAGGCGGGCGACCCGCTTCATTTTGACGCCGTGCTTTCGAGCGCCTACGACAGCAACGCCCCGGGCTGGGCCGAGGCGCTAAAGGCGTCGGTCGCCAGCCGCTATTTGAGTTTCACTTACACGGGGTCGTGGGACAAGAACAACGATTACCACGACGGCAGCGGGCAGGTCGTCACGTCGACCTACGCGCAGACGACGAACGACCAGGTGTCGCTCGCGGCGCTGAACGGCGCGAACCTGTTCCAGCTCGACCTAGGCCTGCACAATACACCTTACGAGGGATTTCCCAATCAACAAATGGATTTGACGGCAAACCGCGCCACGTTTGTCAACGGGCGCTATCGGCGCAACCTGGGGCGAGCCGTATTGCACGCGCGCCTCTATTGGCAGGACGTCCACCATGAAATGAACGTGGGGCGAGACAAGCTGACGTTTCCGATGCCCATGTGGATGCCGATGGACACGCACGGGCGCGATCTTGGGTATTCGCTGGCGCTCGAACTGACGCTGGCCGAGCGGCACACGCTGCAAGTGGGCAACGAGTTTCACCGTTTTGCCTTGGACGACACATGGCCCGCCGTGCCGGGTGCGGAGCCGTACATGGGACCGAACCAGTTCGTCGACATCAACGGCGGGCATCGCGTACAACTGGGCACCTTCGCGGATCTGACCAGCCGTTGGAACGACAAGGTGACCACGGTGCTGGGCATTCGCAACGATACGGTATGGTCGAACACGGGTGACGTGAGCGGCTATTCGGACATGTACCAGAGCGACGCCGACGCGTTCAACGCCGAAAAGCACCAACGTACGGACGTCAACTTCGACGTCACGGCGCTGGCCCGCTACGAACCGGCGAAAGCATTTTCGATCGAAGCCGGCTACTCCTACAAAACGCGCACGCCGAACCTGTACGAACGCTACGCCTGGTCGACCAACATGATGGCGAGCGGGATGATCAACTGGTTCGGCGACGGGAACTACTACGTCGGCAACGTCGATCTGAAGCCGGAGGCAGCCAGCACCGTAAGCACCACGCTCAGCATCCACGACCCGGCCCATCAACGGTGGCAACTGAAGGCGACGCCGTACTGGACTCACATCCACGACTATATCGGCGTCGAGCAAATGATGACGACGACCTACGGCGAAAGCGCCTTCGCGCAGTTGCAGTTTGCCAACCAGAAAGCGCGCACCTACGGCGTCGACGTGAGCGGCGACGTCGAGCTGTGGGACAGCGCCGCACTGGGCCGCGCCATGTTTCGCGCCGTGGCTGGCTGGCGCCGCGGAACCGTCCTGACCACGGATGAGAATTTTTACCATATCCTGCCGCTCAACGCGCGCTTGATTTTGGACGAAACGCGGAAAGCGTGGACGGCGGCGGCGGAACTCGAACTGGTCGACCGAAAAACGCGCGTCGATGCGTTGCGCTTCGAGCCGGTCACGCCCGGCTACGCGCTGGTCAACCTCCGCACGGGCTACCGCTGGCAACGTTTTGGCGTCGAGGTAGGCATCAACAACGCATTCAATCGCCTCTACTCTCTGCCGCTGGGTGGGGTGAACTTCGACCAATACCTGGCGAGCGGATGGAGCGGGGCGATTGGGCCGCTGGCCGGCGCGGGGCGGTCGTTCCACGCCGGGCTGACGATTCACCTGTAGCGTTCTGTGCCACGGAGGGTTACAGGGAGAAGTTACGTGCGACGAGGCGCGCGCGTAAGGCGGCTCGGGAAGCGAAGGGCCCGGGCCGCCAATCTGCGCCTATTATGGAAAAGTACCGCGGGGAGCAGCACGGATCTTGACCTGTCGAGGGCGTCCTGTTACTATCAGGGCACGTTAAATGTCTATCGGCTTACGTCGATATTCGACTCGGGCGCACTGGCCACGCCCCAACGGCAGCCAGCGCAAGATTCCGGCGGCAACTGCTTCAAAAGATTCTAGATAACCAGGCTTCACCAAGAGAACCAAGAGAAAAGGAGACACGCACTGTGAAAAAACTGATTGGTATGTTGGCCGCGCTGCTGCTTGCCATGGCAGTGTACGCGGGAGAAGTACAGGGCATTCTGCTCGACAAGCAGTGTGCGACCAAGATCGTGAAGGCGAATGACCAGGTGGCGGCGCAGAAGCACACGCGCGACTGCGCGTTGATGGACGAATGCCAGAAGGCAGGCTACGGCGTGCTGACGGCGGACGGGAAATTCATCACCGTCGACGCAGCGGGCAACGCGAAGGTCGTCGCGGCGTTGAAGGGGACCAAGAAGGACGACAATCTGAAGGTCGTGGTGACCGGTGACGTGAAGGGCGATACGATCACGCTAACCGCAATTAAGGTTCTCTAGCCGCGTCGAGATCGACGCCGGTGGCGGCCTCCAGGCGAGATTTGATCGCGTGGAGGTCGCCGAGCAATTCCTGATACTGCCGCCGCGCGGCAATCACGTCCCGCGCCGATTCCACCAAACCCTCAAAATCCAGACGGCCGGCCGCATACGCGTCCAGGCGCGCGGCGTAAGCCTGCTCGGCGCGCGGGATCGAGGACAGGCGCAGGCGGCGAAGCAGAGCGGCGCGGGCTTCCAGAGCGGCGCGCGCGGCGCTGACGTAAGCGTCGGCTTCGAGTTCCGGCAGGTCGGCGCCATGAACGTGGGGCGCCCGGTTGTTTTCGGTGAACGTCTGGCCGAGGAGTTGCTGAAACTGCGAAGTGAAGCGACGCGATTTGAAGGCCTCACGCAGTTCGCGATCGTCGAAGGCGGGCGCGAACTCGGCCAGTGGCGCGATCTCGCCGACAGGATCCTGCGGTGCGGCGTCGCTCAGCACGTTGAGCCGGATCGAGAAAATGCGTGCACGCGATTCCAGCGCCAGCAGCGCCTGCCGCTCGTTTTCATATTCCACCTGCGCACCGAGCGCGCGTGCCTGGTCGATTTTGCCCTCGGCGTAAAGCGTCGTGGAGAGTTCGACGAGCTTGGCGAGCGCGGCAATCGAGCGTTTCAACTCGGCGGCTTCGCCGCGCGTGGCGGCCAGGGCGGCGTAGGCGCCGCGAACTTCCGCGCGCAACTGGGCACGGTAGTCCCCCAGAAACTCATCCGACTCGGAGCCGCTGCCCCGAGTAGAGTTCCGGTTCGGCATCGCGGTGGTTTCGCCGGTGGCGCCAGAGGCAGGCTCACCAGGTGCGACTGCGCTTGGCATCGGCTCAGGCGGTTCCTGTTTGCCGGGCGCCGTCTCATCGGGCGCGTGGCCGCTTGGCGCTTGTGGCTGGTTGCCAGCAGGCCCGGAGTCCTGCGCGCCGGTTGGGGTTACGCCGGCGATGCCGCCGACCGCTGGGATGCTGGCCGTGCCAGCGCCTTCAACCAGATCGGCAGATGGATTCTGCGTGTGACCGGCCTCCATGCCGTTCATGTCCGGATCGATGCTGCGCGCGATACGAATGATCTCGGTGATTTCGCGGTTCGACGGCTGCGCGGCGAGTGCCCTCTCGACAAAATAGGAAACGGGGCGCGGGGCGGGCGCTTGCGCGGCGGCATCTTGGGCGGCCGTGGCGGCAAAGGCGGCGGCCACCAGCGCCAAAACCACGCTTAGAGCGGATCGAGCCATTGGAAATCCGATTCGCCGGGGCGCGCGGGCGCGCCCAGCAGGCCGCTCGAAATCAGGCGCCGCAGGGCGCTGTCAATATAGTCGGGCGCGACGACGGCATGCACGCCGAGGTTGGAGAGCCGCCCGACGGCGCCGGCGCCAATGCGCGCGACGAGCACGGCGCGGCAGTCGGAGACCAGATCGACCGACCGCGCCATGGGGTCGCCGCCGTGCGGGGCGCCGTCATCATCCGGCGCCGACCCGCAGGCGGGCGCGTTGTTGCGCACTTCGACCCGGCGGTAGTGGTCGCCGTCGACTTCGTAAATCACGAAGCGGCTGGCGCGGCCGAAATGTTGGTGGATGGTTTCGCCGTCTTCGCTCGCCACCGCGACTTTGAACGCCATGGAGTTAGACCTTGATGGTTTCGACGGCGCCGGGGCCGATGCCTTTAGAATAGTCGAGAAACTTCACTTCGGTCGCCGTGACGTGGTAGAAAGCGAACGCGCCGAAGCCTTCCTTTTCGAGGCGGTCCTTGACGTAGGGACTGCGCGGCGAAAGCAGCGCTGCGGCGCGCTCCAGTTCGGACTGGGCCGTAACGGGTTTGGCGATGCCGTTGACCGCGACGTTGCGGAACTTGGCAAGCTCCTGGCCTTCGTGCTGGATGAGGAACGCGACGTTCGCGTTGGCCGCGATTTGGTGGGTCTTATCGGAGCCGGGGCCGCTGAGGAAATAGATGGTCTTCCCCCCGTCGGTCTGCGCGAAGGCGGCGATGGTGCGCAGCGCCGGCGCGCCCTCGGCACGCACGGTGGCCAGCGTCGCCAGAGGCGCCTTGTCGATGTAGTCTAGAATGTCTTTTCGAATACTTCCATTGGTTGCCATTGTGTTCTCCGTTCCGAATTGTTTTCTGACTTTGCAAGGTCCCGTTCGCGCAGCCACAAAAAAAGAACTGGCGTCAGGATAAGGACGTGAAGGAGCGATGAGATCATGCCGCCGACCACGGGCGCGGCGATGGGGCGCATGACTTCGGCGCCCGTGCGGTCGCTCCAGAAAATCGGGATCAGTCCGGCCAGGATGGTCGAGACGGTCATGACCTTGGGCCGCAGGCGGAGCAGCGCGCCCGCGATCACCGCTTCGCGCAGGTTCTCGCGCGTGAGCTTACCGTCGCGCCAGCGGACGCGCTCGACGGCTTCCTCGAGATAGACGACCATGACGATGGCCGTTTGCACAGCGGTGCCGAACAGGGCGATGAAGCCGACCCAGACGGCGACCGAAAAACGCCAGTCGCCGAGGTAGACCGCCAGCAGGCCGCCGGACAGCGCGAAGGGGGCGGCCAGCAGCACGTGCATCGCTTCCCGGGTCGAACGATAGACCACCACGAGCAGAATGAAGATGGTCGCCAGCACGATGGGAGTGACGATTTCCAGGGTGTGGCGGGCGTGAAGCTGGTTTTCATATTGGCCGGACCACTCGGCGAAATAGCCGGGCGGCAGCGCCAGCGCGGCGGCCACGCGGCGGCGCGCTTCGTCGACGAAGCCGCCCAGGTCGCGGCCGCGAACGTTGAGGTAGACCACCGAGCGCGGCGACGAATTCTCGGTCTCGATCATCGCCGGGCCGGCGGAGTCGCGGATAGTCGCGACTTCCTCGAGCGGCACGTGCGCGACAAGACTCGCGGCGGCGGGCTGCGCATTGTCTGGTGGATAGTACGGGACCGCGCCCATCGATGCGCCGGACATCGAATTGCCCGCCATGGCGCCGTTCCTGGCATCGGGCGTGGTGCCCATCGACATGCCGTGCATCGAGCCGGTGATCCCGCTCATCGGCGCCATGGCGGAACTCATCGGCATGGCGGACATTGAGCCATCCATGGCCTGCGGTATGTAGGCCGGTTCGGAGATCGCACCCATCGCCGAGGCGCTCATCGAAGACGTGGTGGCGACGGGAAGGCGGCGAATCGCGTCGATGTCCTGACGGTAATCGCGCAGGAAGCGCACGCGCACGGGCACGCGGGCCTGGCCTTCGACGACGTGCGTGACGACGCGGCCGCCAAGGGCGGTTTCGATGGTGTCGTTGACGGCGGCGGCGTTCAGCCCGTGGCGCGCGGCGGCGGCGCGGTCAAGGTCGATGTCGAGATAGTTGCCGGCTTGCTCCCGATCGACATAAACATCCTCGGCACCGGGAATGTTTTCGAGAACTCCCGCGGCGCGTCCGGCCAGCGCCTCGGCTATCGAGGCATCGGCACCGTAGATTTTCAAACCCAGGTCCGTGCGAACGCCGGTGGAGAGCATGTCGATGCGATTGATGATGGGCATCGTCCAGCCGTTGCCGACGCCAGGGATGCGCAGCTTGCCATCGAGTTCGGCGATGAGTTTGTCCGTTGTCATGCCGCGGCGCCACTGCTCGCGCGGCTTCAGGCGAATCAGCGTTTCGAACATCGAGACGGGCGCCGGGTCGGTGGCCGTATCGGCGCGGCCCACCTTGCCGAGCACGTACTCGACTTCGGGCGTGGCGCGAATGATGCGGTCCTGTAAAGTGACCAGGCGTTTGGCTTCGCTCACCGAGATGCCCGGCGCGGTGGTTGGCATGAACAGCAGGCTGCCTTCGTCCAGGCGCGGCATGAATTCGGAGCCAACGCGCGTCGACAGAACGAGCGCGACCGCGAGCAGTGAGGCCGCGGCGGCGACCGTGGCCACGCGGTGCGCCAGCGCCCATTCGAGCGCGGGCCGGTAGAGGCGGACCAGCGCGCGCATGAGCCGGTTGTTCTCTTCCGGGTGCAGGCGGCCGCGCACGAGCAGCGAGCACAGCACGGGGACCAGCGTGACGGCGAGGGCGGCGGAAGCGGCCATGGCGAAGGTCTTCGTGAACGCCAGCGGGTGGAACATCTTGCCTTCGGTTCCGCGCAGGGCGAAGACGGGAACGAAGGCGAGCACCACGATCGCCATCGCAAAAAAGATCGGCCGGCCTACGCGGTGGGCGGAGCGTTCGACGATGGCGAGGATGTCGCGCTCGTAGCCCTCGCCGTGGCGCTCAGCGTTGCGGATCGCATTTTCCGCAATCACGATCCCCGCGTCGACCAGCACGCCGACGGCGATGGCGATACCGCCCAAGCTCATGATGTTCGACGTCATGCCGGCCGCGCGCATGAAGAGGAAGGCGATCAGGATCGACAGCGGCAACGGGATGGTCACGATGAGAATCGAACGAAAGTGCCAGAGAAACAGGACGTGGGCGAGAATGACGAGGATGATTTCCTCGACCACGGTGCTGGACAGCCCGCTGACCGCGCGGTCGATCAGGCCGCCGCGGTCGTAGGCGATTTGAATGGTGACGCCGGCGGGAAGGCCGCGCGCCAGTTCGTCGAGGCGCGCCTTGACGCGCGCGATCACCTGCTTGGCGTTTTCGCCGGAGCGCATGACGACAATGCCGCCAACGGTTTCGCCCTCGCCATTTTCCTCGAGCAGGCCGCGCCGGGGCGCGCCGCCCATCTGCACCACGCCGAGGTCCTTCACCGAAACGGGAATGCCGCCAGGCGCGGCGGAAACGACGATGTTCTCAATGTCCTGCCTGCTGGCGAGATAGGCGCGGCCGCGGACCTGGCGCTCCGACGCGCCGCGATCGACCACGTCGCCTCCGGCCTCGCTGTTCGACATGGAAACCGCGTCCAGTACGGATTTGAGCGGAACATGCCAAGCCTGAAGCTTGGCTGGATCGAGATCGATCTGGTATTCCTTTTGGAAACCGCCGATGGAGGCGATCTCGGCTACGCCGGGCACGGCGGAAAGCGGCGCGCGAAGGTACCAGTCCTGAATCGAACGCAATTCGCCAAGGTCGCGATTGCGGCTCCGGAGCGTGTACCAGAAAACGTGGCCGACGCCGCTGCCATCGGGACCAAGCATCGGCATAACGCCCGGCGGCAACTGGCCGGACACGCGCGACAGCCGCTCGGAAACGCCGGCGCGCGCGCGGGCCGGGTCGACCCCGTCATCGAAAACCACATAGACCATCGAAGCGCCGAACATGGTCTGCGTGCGCACGGCGCGCACGCCGGGCAGGCCGTGGAGACTGGCGGCGATGGGGTGCGTGACCTGGTCCTGTACGGTTTCGGGCGAGCGGCCGTCCCAGTCGGTGCAGACGATGATCTGGTTATCGGAAAGGTCGGGAATGGCGTCGACCGGCGTGGTCGAGAGCGCCCAAATGCCGAGCACGGCGACGAGGCCGGCTCCCAGCAGGACCACCGCGCGATTTCGCAAACAGACGGAGATCAGCGCGTCAATCAATGAACACTCCCGTGGGCCGCGCGCAACTGGCTCTCGGATTCGATCAGAAAACCGCCGGAAGCCGCAACCGAATCGCCCGCGGAAAGGCCCGAGATAATTTCAACATAGCCGCCGCCACGGCGGCCGGTCCTGACGTGACGCGGCTGGAACTCGCCGGAGCCGGCGTCGATCCAAGCCACCGCGCTGTCGCCGGTAGCGACGACGGCATCTTCGGGTACGGCCAGAACGCGCGCCGCGCGCTGCGCCAGCGTCACCTTGACGAACATGCCGGGGCGTAGCGCTCGGCCGCCGCGCTCGAGTTCAATGCGCACCCTGACGGTGCGCGTGTCCAGGTTCACCGTGCGGTCGATCGATGCCACGCGGCCGGAGATGGCGCCGCCGGGCGCGGCTTCCGCCGCGATTGAAACCAGCGCCCCGAGCGTGACGCGCCAAAGGTCGGTTTCAAAAACGCCGGCCTCGACCTGGACGGAATCGTCGGGCGCGAGGGAAAACAGGGGAGTGCCTTCGTTGACGTACTGGCCCGCGGTGGCCAGCCGATCAAGGAGCACGCCGGAGGATGGCGCGCGAACGGCGGTGAGGGCGTCGATCCGGCGCGTGCGCGCCAGTTCATCGATCCGCTCCTCGGCCAGACCGAAACGGCGCAAACGCTGGCGCGCGGCCTCGCGCAAGCCATCCATCATCGTGTCGTGCGCGCCGTCGAGTGCGAGAAGAAACTCCTTTTGCGCGACCACGAGATCGGGCGAGTCGACGTCGAACAGCGGCTGGCCTGCCTCGATGCGCGTGCCAGTGGGGCCGCCGTAGACGCGTTCGATGCGTCCGGCGACGCGCGCGGCAACGCGCGTCAGCCGCCGCTCATCCCAGACCACTTGCCCGGGCACGACGGCCTCCGAAACAAGATCGCGCACCGCGGCGGGAACCGTGGCGACGTTGGCGCGCGTGCGCTGCGCGTCGCCGAGCATGACGCTTGCGGTGGGCGCGGCCGCCTCGCTTGGCGTTTCCAAGACCAATGCCATGTTGCAAAGCGGGCAGGTGCCGGGCCGGTCGGAAACCACCGAAGCGTGCATCGGACACACGTAGCGCGTGGCCGCCGCCGGCCGCGCGTGTCGCGACGCGGCGGCAACCAACGCGGCTACTCCGCAGACGATCGACAATGCAACGACGATGGCAACGATCCTTCGGTTCACGGGTCTCCTACGGCGCCGTGGCCGCATGGTACGAATTCATCACTGTTTAACGGAGGCATCCTCGGGTTCCTTGCAGCCGCACCCGCCTCCGCCACCCAGGCCGAGGCCCAGCCCGCCGCCATGGCAGCCTCCGCGCTGCCGTTTCACCGGCGTCACGGCGACACTGGCCGCGAACAGGTCCGCCTTCGCGGCGGCGCCGGTGCGAACGATACGCCCGATCTCGACGACCGCGGTCAGGTCTTCATCGTTCGCGCCCAGATCGCGTGCGCGCGCAACGTGCACTTTCACTTCGGGCGGACTCGATACCGCGATGGAAGCGGCAACCGCGATCAACTCACGCGTTTTTTCATCCAATGGCATAATGGATCTCCTTGTTCGTGGCGCGCCTCAGGATCCGGAGAGAATCGTCGAAACCAGATTCTCGACCAGGTTCACGCCGCCGCGATAGCCGGTGTAGCCGGTGGCGAGCGCGATGCGATCGACCAGCGGATAGGCCACGGTCAGAATCGGAACCTGCAACGACCGCGCCGTGTCCTTGTCCGACGAACTGCCGATCAAAATGTCCGGCCGGTTGGCGCGCAGGGCTTCGGCGATGTTGTAGCCGTCGGATTCGAAGAACACGGCCGGCGCGAGCCCGTGCGGCAGTTCGAGGATTTCGCGGCGCACATTCACGCGCTCGTCCTCAGTCGGATCGTCGGTGACGATGACGACCTTGGGCGTGAGGCCGAGATCGGCTGTCAGGAAACGCGTCAGGCCCGCGGCATAGTTGCTATCGGCCACGACACCGAACTCGCGATTCACCAGAATGTAGGCGTAGGCTTCGCTGAGCTTGATCAGGTATTTCCAGAATTCCTTTTCCTCGGACTCGATGGCCTTCTCGGTCTTTTCGAAATCGAGTTCGAGCGTGCGGGAAACGCGGCGCAGGAAATCGCCGGTGTTGCTGCCGATCGGGAGGCGGAAGCGCAGCGACGGCACCTGGTATCGTTCCCAAAAGGCCTCGGCCACGCCGAGGTCCGCGCCGGCGGAAAACACGACGTTGAGGCTGGCCTTGGCGGCGCGCTGAAACGCGGCCAGGTTGTCGCCATCGCCGGAGAGAATGATTTTCGCGCCGATGCGTTCAAGCAGACGGCGGATTTCGGCCAGGTTGCCCTGCCAATACGGGTCCTGCGCCGGCACGATGCCGAGGAGGTTGACCGAATGGCGTTCCTTGGTTCGCGCCGGGCGCGTCACCTGGTCGACCAGCGCCTGGAAGGCGAGGCCGTAGCCGTCGTATGTGCTGCCCTTGAAGCCGGGCGTTTCGGCGAGCACGACCTTACCCTGCTGGGCGCCCTTGCTCGCGAACTCACTCACCACGGCCTTGGCGTCGTCGCCAATCAGACCCGCGGTGCACCCGGTGACGACGAAATAGAGATCGGCATCGACCAGTTCGAGGGTGGATTGAATCTGCTCGCGCAGGCGGCCTTCCCCGCCGAAGACGACGTGCTTTTCGAGCGTATTCGACGATGGCGCCGCCGAGCCGCTGGCGTAGCCGATGTGCTGATAGCCGCCGCCCAGGTTCTGCCCGAACGTGAGCACGCTACCGCAGCCGGGGCCGGCGTGGATGATCGGCACCGCGCGATCGAGCGAATTGATCAACGCCAGCGCGCCGCCCAGCGCGCATGTGGAGCGAGGTTCCTGACAAAAACTCATTTCTGTTCCTCTCCGATGTATTTCTGCGGGACTTCGTTGAACCACGNNCGCCTTGACCACGTCGCGCCCGTAGCTGAGCGCGCCTTCGTAGCCGATGTAGAGCGTGTGCGGGAGCACCGGCGCCACGGGGATGCCCTGGCGCAGCGCCCAGCCGCCCAGCTCGAGGCCGCCGACCAGAATGTCCGGCCGCTCGCGATGGAACAGGTTGGCCCACTCGAAATGCTGGAAATTGCCGATGTGCACGGTAAACTTGCCGCCGGAGCGTTCGTTCAGGCTTTCAATCGGCTTCTTGCCGTATGCGTCGCTGTACTCAAAGCCGGTGGACACGACGGTTTCGACGCCGAGTTCCAGCATCAGACTCTGCAGCGCGAGCGACTTTTCCAGATTGAACCCGATGTAAGCCCGCTTGCCCGTCAGTTGCTTCTTCAGCGCGTCGAACTCGGGTTGAATGCGTGCGTGCTCTTCGGCGATCGTTTCCTCGATGCGGTCCTCGACATGCATTAACTTCCCGATCCCGCGCAGCCATTGATCGGTGAACTCGACCCCGACCGGCATACTCGGTTCGGCGAACGGCACATGGAAGCGGCGGTGCAGTTCGCTGAAAAAGTAATTGCTCATCAGGGCGCACAATGTCGAAGCGCCCCCCACTTCGGCGGCCGCGCGAATCGTGTCGAAGTTGTTGAACAACGGGAACCACTGCGCCTTAAGCCCGGCCTTGCCGATGAGCCGTTCGATTTCGAGTTCATTGGAACGCGCAATCGACAGCGGGTTTACCAGCAGGAGCGTATCCGCGCGTTTTGTTTTCGGTTTTTCGACTGCGCGCAGCAGGGCGGACAGAAACGCATCGTAGCCGGTGGCGACGGCGCTCGAGCGGAAGCCCTCGCACTGAATCGGGATCAGCGTGGCTTTCACTTCGGGCTGGAGGCGCGCGACGACGGCCTCGACATCGTCGCCGATGATGCCCGAGGCGCACGAGGTGACGATGGTGATGGCTGGCGGATGAAAACGCCTCTCGGCTTCGAGAATGGCGCGCTCGAGTTCCTCGCTCCCGCCGTAAACGACGTCGCGTTCGCCGAGGTTCGTCGAAATGCTCTTCACGTTGGCGACCGGCAGCCCGCGTTGCAAGCGGCCGGCGCGATTGAACACGTTGATCAACGTGAGCATGCCGGAGCACCCGACCGGCGAGTGCGCGATGACCACGTTGCCGTCGACCATCGCCGAGTTGCACAGCGGCATCATCTCGGCGCACGCCGCGGCTTGCGAGAAGCTGCGGTCGGCCTGGTAGAGGCACCCGCTATTGGACTGCCGCTCGATTTCCTCGCCGCTACCGACGTAGGCGGTGATCGTATGAAGGCGTTCCTCACGTGTGGGTACGCCCGCTTTTTCGACTGTTCGAGTCGCCATGTTTCCTTTCAACCTCGTAACCCGATGCCCAGCGCGCGCCGGAACATCGGGCTGTTTCGCAACTTACCCAAAGCCTTCTCCGCTGGCATGGGCGCTTCCCAAACGGTGATCCAGCCGATGCGAAGCTTCCCGCCGGTACTGCCGCTGATTTCCCGCACGAGCAACAGCGAACAATCGTCGAGGCAATTCAATAGTGACTCGACCGCTCCGCCCGGCGCTTCTTCGCACAACTCGCGAACCGCGATCCAATCCGCGCGGTCCGGATAGACGTCGAAGATATGCAACCGGGTCGCTTCGGCGAGGGGTTGATCGATCGCCTCGCCGTCGCTCGAAGCCGCTGCTACTCGTATGCAACCCATGTTTAGAAGGGCCGGGAGAACTTGCTGAGCACGTCCTCCAGCAACGCATTGCCGCCGCCGTAGCCGGTGTAGGTCCGCCGCAGAATCAGGCGGTCGAACGCGGGGAACGACACCGTGTGGTGGCCCGCCAGGTAGCGCGGACCGGCGACATACTTCTCCATCGAGCTTCCGAACAGAAGCTGGAAGCTGCAATTGTCCAGCTTGCGCTGAATCAGGTACGTGTCGTTTTCGAAGAAGACGTCCGGCACGACCACGCCTTCCAGTTCCTTCGTCAGGCGGTCCGTGATGAGCTGGCGCGCCTCTTCCGGCGGATTGTCGGTGACGACGACGATCGTCGGCAGCAGGCCGCACTCGTTGGTCAGATAGCGGGTCAGCCCGATAGCGATATTCGAATCGGCCACCACGGCGAACGGCGTGCTGCAAAAGCCCATGTACAGGACGTTGGCGATGTAGCCGAAGTCGGCGTAGGCGAGTGCTTTGTCCTTCGTCACGGATTCTTCGACCGCCTCGTTGTCGACCGCGAGCCGTTCCGAGATCTGGCGCAGGAAGCGTTCGGTCTCGATCGGCCCGATCGGCGTACCCGGATAGACGAAGTACGGCGTGCCGAACTTCTCCTCCAGCTTTTTCGCCGTCGCGTGGCCCTGCCACGGGGAAATCACGATATTGAGTTCTGCCTCGGGAATCCGCCGCAGGTTTTCGACACTGGCCCGGGAACCGAAGATCGGGTTCACCTCCAGCCCCACGCTGTTCAATATCCGTTCGTATTCGCCCAGGTCGCCCTTCCAATAGATCTGCTGGCAGGGCTGCACGCCGAGGATGTTGACGACGCCCTTCTTGACGGGCCGCGGTTCCAGAAACTGGTCGATCACGGCGCCCAGGAACAGCTCGTAGCCGTCGTAGGACGTGCCGCTGAAGCCGGACGATTTCACGTTGATGATCGGCCGGTCCTGCGTTCCGCGAAACTCGTTGACGACGCTCTCCACGTCGTCGCCGATCAGCGCCGGGATGCAGCCGCCGGTGACCACGAACAGGTCGCCGTTCATCAACTCATAAGTCGACCGGATCTGATCGCGCAGGCGCTCCTCGCCGCCGAACACGACCTGCTTTTCCAGCAGGCAAGTGCAAGGCGTCATCATCGCGCCGGAGTCGCCCAACATGCCGCCGCCGCTGGCGCCGATGAATCCGAAAAAGTTAGCCCATCCGCAGCCGCCGCCGGAATGCAGAATCGGCAGCACGCCGGGAATGGCGGATGCGGTGGCGAAAACGCCGCCCATCGCGCAGGTGTGGCGCGGGGTTTCGAGTAGTGGCCGCTCTTTCGGATCCAGGGCGGCAATCCGATCGTCTTCTTCGCGCTGTTGCGCCAGGGTGAGTTCGGTCGCGCTCATTATGCGTTCTCCTTCGCGCCGGCAGCGGCGGGGACGTGGTCGTGAACATGCGTGTGGCCGTCGCCATCGCCGTGCTCGTGCGTGTGGCCGTGATCGTGGGCGTGGCCATTGTGGCTGTGCCCGTGTTCGCGATCCTGGGAATGGCCATGGTCGTGTCCGTGCCCGTTGTGCGCGTGGGCATGTTCGCGATCGTGTTCATGGTCGAGAGCGTGAACCGGCGCGCCGTCGATCTTCACAAGGTCGGGCGATTTGAAAATCTTGTCGCGATCCTTGACGAAGTACATCGGGTCGGCGTCATACCACCAGGCCTTGTACGGTTCGTCGCCAAGGCGGCCGATCAGCTTGGTCAACGCATCGTTCTTAAAGGTGCGGACGATCATGTTGCCGTAAGCGACCGCCCCCGCGTAGCCGGCCTGGGTGCGCGACGGGTGATTGTCGCCGCGCAGGTAGTGAATCGTGCCCATGGCCTTGGCCGACTTGATGACGCTGCCCTTGAACGGGGCCTGCAAGGTGAGGTCCGGCTTCAGCCGCGAAAAGAGGCTCGAATAGTCGGCGGCCTGGAACGTGGACACCAGCACGACGAAGTCGCCGACTTCCTTCACCAGCGCGTCGAACGCGTCGGCGATCAACGAGTCGTAGTCGATCGTGCAAGCGCCGATCACGCTCATGCCGATTTCCTCGAGGAACGCGGCGTGTCCAATCACCCGGCCCTGGCCGACCGAGCCGATAGCGGTAAGTTTCTCGTTTTCCTTCTTGAGGCCTGCAGCCACGAAACGCTTCCGGGTGACTTCCAACTCCGCCCGGATGGCGTCGACCTGCGGCATGTACTTGGCGTGCTCTTCCTTAATGAGTTCCTCGACTTCCTTCTCCTTGCCGGTAAACTCGGCGACTTTGCGCAGCCAGCCGTCGGTCTTCTTGACGCCGAACGGAATCGGCTCCTTGAAATACGGAACGTCGAAGTGCTCCTTGAGGCCGCGCATCAAGTAGTCGGCGAAGGTCGGGCAAACCGGGGCGGTAACTGCGGCGGAGCCCATGATCTCCAGGTCCTCGACGCGGGCGAACTCGGGAACGAAGTTGACGCGCAGGCCGATCTTGTTAAGCAGGCGCTGCAACTCGATCTTGTCCATCCAGGTGTACGAGAACATGTTTGTCACGTTCACCAGGTCCTTCTGCCGCGGCAGATCTTTCTTGACGAGATACTTCAGTACGCCGTGCCAGAAAGCGTCGTACCCGGTCTGCGTGACGCGGGAGCGGAAACCTTCGGTGTGGCAGGGGACGATCTTGGCGCGCACGTGAGGCTGCGCGGCGTTGACCGCGCCCTCAATGTCGTCGCCGATGATGCCGGCGGCGCAGGAGGTGACCAGAAAGATCGCCTTCGGCGAGTAGCGGCGGTCGGATTCCTTTAGCGCCGCGATGAGCTTATCGATGCCGCCGTAGACGACGTCCTTCTCCGTCAGGTTCGTACAGACGGCATGGAAGAAGCCGAGGTCGGCGGGCCTTCCCTGTTCGAGCGGAATATGCTGGAACAGTTCGTGGCTGCTATGCTGACCGGCGGCGCAGCCGATCGGCGAATGGAACAATAGCACCGAGTCGCGGATGCTGATCAATCGCTGCGCGTTGAGAGCCAGCAGGCAGTTGCCGGATTGCTCGAAGCAGCGCTCCGGCTGGACAACGTTATGCTCCCTGGTGTCCTTCACCAGGTCGCTCATTTTGCCGTAATAGGCGTTGACGGCCACCGAGAGGCGCTCTTCGCGCGTCGGGCATGTGGACTTCGTCAGATCGATCGGGGACTCGTCCGTAATGGGCAATTCGTCTAGGAAATCGTGCATAAGAGGCCTCCTCGGTGGCTGTTCGGTCTAAAACACCCCGCGCTGTTTCTGTTCTTGCTGGCGGATTTTCTGCTGAATCTCCGCCGGCAACTGAACGTTGCGCAGCTTGGGGAACTTCTCTCGGTAGAGTGGCGGCGGCGGCGGGAAATCCTTCGCCGCGAAGTTGACCGCCGGCACCGGCTTCGGGAACGGGTTCTCGATGCGTTGCGGTTGGAAGCGGCTCTGCCAGCTTTCGCCCGCCGGATACACGCTCGTCGGGCCGAACTGTTCGAAGGGCACCTTCTCGTCCGGCGTGTCCGGAATCGTGAGGGTTTGCACGTCCAGTTCCACGTCCCAGGTTTGGCCCGGGCCGCCGCCGTGCAGGATCGCGCGCCGCTCGGCGCCGTCCGCCGTCAAGCCGCCCTTGATCGCTTCCTGCCACGGATAGACCAGGTTGCCGAAATATTTCACCTGCCCGGCAATACTGGCTTCACTCACCTGTTTGAAGTTCCCCTTGCGGTCCCACTGTTCGGTGCGGATCGCGTGGAGGGTCGTCTTTTCATTCCAGGTAATCCATTGGCTCAGGTAGTAGTCTTTCTGGAGGCTGCGGTGCAGCACGACGTAGCACTCGACGCCGCCATCCTTGCGGTACGGGCCCGTGATCGGTCCGTACGGCTGCTTCTGATTGGCGGCCTGATAGAGGATGTCGACGCCGATGATCTTGGAATCGTACTTCCAGAAATCGCG
>PMKM01000016.1:83688-97127 GCA_003157745.1 Bryobacterales bacterium
TGCTCGGCGAAAGTCTTGTAGTGGCGGATCGTGTTGCAGATCGTGTCCGACTTGCTGACCACGCCATTGCGGTCCTTCGTGCGCGAGATGTGGTAGCCGTAGTGGCTCTGCAGTCCGCACATAACCGTGCCGCCACCGCCGGCTTCGCCCAGCGCACTGATCGCTTCGCCGCTGTAGGGGAGCGCGAACGGATAACGCTGCTCGGGCAATTTCGAATACTGCTTATCGCGCGGGATCTCGTGAGACCAGCGCGGATCGATCTGCCAGTATGTCTTCTCGTCCGGCGTCAATTCCTCTACATACTTCCAGGTGCGGCCGGCTTTCTTAGGATCCCACTGCCATTCGGTCCACGGCGATGGCGGCTTCAGCGGAGCCCAGGCCGCCTTGCTCGGATCGTAGCCGCCTTCGCTGGCGGCCGATACGTTGACGGCGACGGTCAGCACGCCCGCTACGACGGCGAGCAACACGACCAGAGCCGCGCCCCACTTCGTTCTGTTCTGATTTTTCATGTTCGTTCCTTTCCGATCTTTGGCTGCCACGCTTAAGAGCGCCGCTTGAAAATGTCCCGCGTCGTGGCGGCGACCCAAGGTTGCCCGTCGATGCTCGCGGCGACGACGAACAGAGTTTTGCGCGTTGGAGGTCCCTCGACCGCCGACCATTTGCCGTTACGCAAACGGAACACGCTCCCACCGCGGCCGACGATGTAGCCATCGCCGCCGCGCACGAACGATGCGCTGAGGAACGTCTGCGACGCGGGGCTGGCCACGCTCGACCACGACTTGCCGTCGTAGTGCAGCACGGTTCCGCGCTCGCCGACCGCCCAACCGTCCACGGCATCGCGGAACGCCACGCCGTACAGCGTGCTATTCCCCGCGCCGGGCACTTCCTTCCAGGTCTTGCCGTCGTAGTGCAGAATCACGCCCTGATTGCCGACCGCCCAACCGTCGTTGGCGCGATTGAAGAACACACGGTTGAGCGCGACCTTCTTCGGGCTGGCAACGACTTTCCATTGCCTGCCGTCGTAGTGCACGATCGATCCGTGCTCGCCCACCGCCCAAACGTCGTTGGACGAAGTGTAGGCGAGCGACATCAGGTGCCACTTATCCGGCCGCGCCGCCTCGTTCCACTGCCCGTTGACGTATTCGATGATGGTTCCTTCCGCGCCCACGGCCCAGCCATGAGTCGCTTCGGGAAACGCCACCGCGAACAGTGGAACGCCGACCGGCGAATCCACCGGCTGCCATTTACCGCCGTCGAAGTGGGTGATCAATCCGCGCTCACCCACCGCCCATCCATCGCGCGCTCCGGTCTGCACCAGATCGAAGACGACGTGGTTGAAATCCAGCCGGTATGGTATCCACGCATCGGCTGCCAGCACACATGCCGGAGCCGCCAGTACGAACGCCAGCGCCGCCAGTGTTTGTCGTCTCATGGTTTCCTCCCTAGAACTCGTATTTCAGGTCGAGCGTGACGTTCCGCCACTGGCGATAAGCGCCCCACGGAATGTCCCACTTGCCGCCCTGGTAGTCGTTGTAGGCGAGCTTCGCCTTGACGTAGTCGTTGAACTGCCAGGTCCCCGCGTAGGTCGCCGCCCAGCCGCCATAGGTTCCGCCGCCGCCGTTCACGTAGAAGGTAAAGTCCACGCCCAGCTTGTCGCTCGTCGCGCGCACCGAGTGGCTGATGTCGATGACGTGCAATAGGTTGTTCTGCGCGGCGCCCGTGCGCGCCTCGTAATCGAACTGGTGCGTGACCGACGGCTGATACATCACGTTGACGCGATTGGCGGCACTGCCGAAACTGGTTTCAAACGCCCATGCCAACGTCAACAGGTCCTTCTTCAACAATCCGTTGGACAGCGTGGGGTCGCTCACCTGATAAGCCTTGTCGCCCGTGAACAGACCTTCAGACCGGATGATCAGACGCTGTTTACCGAGGTGCGTGCCGTAATCGAGCGCGTAGCCGGCCTTATGCAGCCGCTCGTAGTGGTAAACGTCGTCCGAGCTGAACAACACCGGATCGCGATCGTAACCGTAGTAGTAAATCCCGGACAGAGTCAACGCACCAAAGGTGTTGTCGATGCGAATGCCGCCTTCACTCTGGCGCAGGTTCTGGAAGCCCGACGGCCGGTCTTCGGCGTACCCCTGGGTTCCCACTGGCGCCGAAGCAGCGAACGGGTACCACCATGGCGAACCGGCCGCCGGACCGCGATTGGGTTGGAAGTCGGGGTTCCACACCAGGTTGATGGTCGTCGTTCCCGTCGGACGGAAGCCGACATTGGCCATCCACTGGCCGATAGCCTGCCATTCGTAATCGCCGGCGTGGAAGTCGACCACGTCGCGACCGTCGGCCGCGTTGACGATGTCGACGACCTTGCCGTCCATCTTGCCCCAGTTGATAACCTGTTTGCCCAACGTGAAATTCAGCCAGCCGTAATTACCGCGGAGGTATGCTTCGCGGAAGATGCGCTTGCCTTGCGTGTAGGACACCTGGCTGCCCGCGCCGAAGTTATAGATTCCGCTGTCGCGGTTCAACGCATAGGCGCCGTCCCAGTAGTAGTTATTGACCGAAACGAATTCCAGGTGCTCGGTTGCCTGGTAGCGCAATTCCAACTGAATGCGCTCTTCCTGCTTCTGCACGCGCCAGTCCTTGTCGCGTCCGGCGAGGCCGGCGGAATGGTCGTCGCCCGTCGTGTTGATCTGCGTGATGTTGTCGATAAAACCTTTCACGCGCAGGCCGCGGAAGCGCTGTTCGAGCGGCGATGCAATGCCTTTGCCGATCGGGTTGAAATCGCCGACGACGCGCGTCAGCGCCCACAGCGGGCGATAAACCAGAACGTCAAACGGATCGGTGCCGTGTTTCTGCGTGCCTTCCGGCGCGGCGCTTTCCTGCGGCGCGCTGTCGGGCGCCGGCGCGCTCTGCGCCGTGTTTTCCTGCGAGCCTGCCGCCGGTGCCGTGTTCTCCGGCGCGGAGCTCGGCTGGACAGCCGGCTGCGCTTCGGTGGTGCTCTGGGTGTCCGTTTGCGTTGGCTGCTGTTGCGCGCTGGCCGTCATGGCCAGCAGCAGGCCAACGGAGAGGGTCAACACTAATTTGCGAAGGGACATCGTCAGTTACTCCTCTTTCCTAAATAGAAACTTGGGACGGAGAAACGACAGGAACACGGGGAAGAAAACCAGCGCGACCACCGTATTCGCCATTACGACCACGCTCAGCATGGAGCCGAGAATCGCCTGAAATCGCATCTCCGACAGGTAGAGCGTCAGCAGCCCGCCCGTCATTGTGACCCCTGTGAACAGTACCGCGCGCCCGGAAGTGCCGAGCGCCTTGATGTAGCCCGCGGCGAAGTCGCCGGAAGCCGATATCTCCTCCTTGAACCGCGCCAGAATATAGAGCGAAAAATCGATGCCCAGGCCGAAGCCGAGCGTGATCACAGGCAGCGTATAGATAAAGAAGCCAATGCTGCCATATCCCATGAAGGCCATCGTGATCGCCTTGCCGATCAACAGCGGCACGAGAATGATCAGCGCCGCCCACACGCTGCGGAACGCCAGAATCGTTAGAATCAGGCAGACCACGACGACGATCGACACGCTCAGGAATTCGTGGGACTCGATTTCCTCGATGATGGCCTGATAGGTACCCGCCATGCCGCCGGGAAATTCGAACTTCACCTTGTCGCTGGTCTGATTCTTCGCGACGAACGCTTTCGTGTCGGCGATCACGCTGCGCAGCGTTCCCGGCTTGCGGTCTTTCAGAAACACCGAGATCGCCCCGGCGCGGTAGTCGCGGGTGAACAGATCCTTCGTGTCGTCGTAGCCTTCGCTGCCGCCGATCATGCCAATCAACTCGCCGGCGCCCGCCGTGTCGGTCGGAAGAATCTCCCAACGCGGGTCGTTCTCGTGCATCGCCGAATTGACTTTCTTGAGCGCGTCGACGTAGGACATCGAATAACCGACCTCCGGCCGCTCATCGAGATGCCGCTGCAGCGCGTTGACGTCCTGAATCGTCTTGGCGTCGAAGAGCGCGCCGCGATCGTTTCCCTCGACGTTGATCCAGTAGAGATTGGCTCCGGTCATGCCCTCGACGACTTTCTCCGCCCGGTTATACGGCGAGTTCGACCAGAAGTCCGGCGAACCGGATTGCAGTTCGCCCACCTGGACCTTCAGCGCACCGTTCACCGCGACGACGAGGATGACAACCGTGAACGCCAGAATCGGCCACTTGCCCGTGCTCAGGGAGAACGCGGCGAGCTTCTCGAAGAACGGCCCGATCCATTTTTCCTCGCGCTGCACCTTGCTCTTGGGCAGCGCCGGAAGAACCGCCAGCACGGCTGGAATGTAGATGACGCAAGCGATGGAGATCGCGACGATGCCGACCGTGCCCACCAGCGCCATCGATTGAATGCTCTTGAATGGAAGCAGGATGAGGACAAACAAGCCGATCGCGTCGGCGAAGATCGACGTCGTCATCGGCTTCAGCAAGCCGACGATCGATTCGACCGATGCCTCCTCGCGCGAGCGCCCCTTGGCGTACTCGTAGTAGTAGCGCGAGAGAATTTGCACCGAATGGCCGTGCGCCAGCGCGATCAATAGAAATGGAATCGCCACGCCCAGCACGTCGATCGTGCGCCCCAGCGCGGCCATGAAACCGAGGCCCCAAATCACGCCGATCAGCCCCGCCGAAAGCGGCAACACGACGCCGCGTATCGTCCGGAAGTCCAGATACAGCGTGACCACCATCACCAGCACGGCGATGGCGAAGACAGTCAGAATCCCACGAAACGCCGAATCGATATAGCCCAACATGATCGGCCGTCCGGCCAGATAGAACTCCGTGTTGCCGTCCGATTCCTTTGCGACGACCTGGCGCAGCGTATCGAAAATGTAACCGTAGTCTTCCTCGTACCGGAAACCGGCCAGGATCAGCGTCCGCTTCAAGTCCGGCGACACGATCGAACCGTACACCTGCCCGTTGTTCACTACTTCGTCGCGAAACGCGTGCGCCTCCTGATCGTTCCCATCGACCACCTTGCGCACGATGTCCTGATACTTCTGGAAATCGAGCGACGAGTAACCGAGTTCGTCATAGGAGAAACGCACGCGGGAGAACTTGCGTGAGGCCACCGACAGGATCTTCGACGACACCACGCCACGCATCTCGCGCAGCTTCTGGTCGATGCGATAGATCTTCGCCAGGTTCTTTGGCTCGAGCACGTCGCCGTTCTTTACCTTGACGGCGATTTCGACCATGTTCTCTCCGCCGAAGGTGTCGACCATCTTGCCGGTCAACTTCACGTACGGGTGATCGGCGGGAACGATGTCCCCGCCGCCGAACGCCATCTTGATGCCCCGCAGTTGCCAGCCGAAAAAGGCCGTCACGATCGCAATCACGATAAGAATCGGCACTCGTCTTCGAATTGCGAACTGCGCCAGTCGTCGTATCACTTCCGCTCCTTTTGCCTCTTACACCGCGTATTCTGGTATGTTCTCGATTTCCAGCAGCCGGTCGCCCCATTCCCTCGCCCACGCCTTCAGCCCGTCGACATCGAGCGGCGATGGCACGTAGGCCTTGTCGTTTTCGTAGATCCGCTTGGCCAGGTTGCGGTATATCCGCGCCTGCTCGGAATCCGGTTCGGCTTCAATCACGGTCTTGCCGTGCAATTCGGCCTTGGTCACCGCGATCGAGCGCGGTACGAACTCGGCAACCGTCGTCTTCGTTTTCTCGGCGAAGTTTTCGACGATCTCCCGGTGCAGCGTCTGGTTGATCGAGTTGGCGATGATGCCGCTGAACAGCGCGCCACCGTTGGTCGCGTACTTCTTGATGCCCTTGAACAGGTTGTTGGCCGCGTAAAGCGCCATGAAGTCGGACGACGACACGGTGTAGACCTGCTCGGCNNGCGAAACCGCCGCAAACCACGTCGCCCAGAATGTCGTAGATGATGACATCGGGCTTGTACTCGGCCAGGATGTTGCGTTGCTTGAGCAGTTCGATGGCCGTGATGATGCCGCGGCCGGCGCAACCGACGCCCGGTTCCGGACCGCCCGCTTCGACGCAGAGAATGCCGTTGAAGCCCGTGTACACGATGTCCTCGGTGGCGACGCGCTTCCCGCTGCGCAGTGTGTCGAGCACGGTCGGGATGAATTGCCCTCCGCGCAGTGTGTTGGTCGAGTCGCTCTTCGGGTCGCAGCCCACCTGCAGCACCTTCAATCCGCCTTCGGAAAGCGCCGCGCTGATATTCGAGGAGGTCGTGGATTTCCCGATGCCTCCCTTGCCGTAGATCGCGATTTGCTTGACTACTTTGCCACCGATTTTCAGAACCACTTACCTGCTCCTTTAGTTGATTTGGACTGGCTTCCAACTGGAAGCCGGATTGGTTTCGCCGATCAACCCGATGGCGTCGGCGCGGCACTGCCGGCAGTGCCGGAACTGGCCGATGATGCATTCGTTCGCCGACCGCACTTCCTCCATGCGTTGCGGCGTCGGCGGCGCCAGGTGTGCGAACTCCGCCTGTGGGATGAGCGGCATCACGTTCATGATGGTGGCGCCGCGTTGCTTGACCTCATGCGCGATGCGCTCGACGTCGCCGTCGTTGATCCCCGGCACCAACACCGTGTTGACCTTCACCACCAGCCCAGCTTTCGCCGCGCGCTCCAGCCCGATCAGTTGATTGCGCATCAGCACGGCCGCGCCCTCTTGTCCCGTCAGCCGTCGGCCTTGGTAGAAGACCCAGCCGTAAATTTGCGCCCCCGCGCGCGTATCGTATGCGTTGATCGTCACCGTCAGGCTGCGCACGCCCAGATCGAGCAGCCGGTCGAGCGCATTGGGTAGTTCCAGGCCGTTCGTCGATAGGCACAGAATCCGGTCGGGAAATTCTTCGCGCACCAGACGGAAGGTTTCAAACGTCGCTTCGTTCGCCAGCGGATCGCCCGGCCCAGCGATGCCGACGACTTTGATCAGCGAGCCCAGCGTCGGATGCCCGGCGATTTCACGCACCCGCTCGATCGCCTGCGCGGGCGTCAACAGGCGGCTGGTCACCCCAGGCCGCGATTCGTTGGCGCAGTCGTGCCGCCGCGAGCAGAAATTGCATTTGATGTTGCAGGCAGGCGCCACCGGCAGGTGAATCCGTCCGTTTTTTCGGTGGTCCCCGCCAAAGCAGGGGTGCCCCTGCATGGAGTCGCGTTGTGCGCACGGCGTGCTCATGCTTTCCCTCGCGTCCGTTTTCTGTGGCTTGCACCGCCAGTGGACTGGTTGGGAGCCGTGTTGATGGATTTGCTGAGTAGCCTCCTCGTGCGAGGTGGGCTGATAAATAGCCTGTTCCTGGAGCCGCTTAGCTCTTGAACTTGGCCCTGGTGCGCAGGCGAACGGTCTTGGAAAGCTCCACGACCTCGCCCTCATGCACTGTCAGAACGATGGTTCCGTATCGCAGCGATTTCAGCGCTTTAGCAATCTCGAGGAGGACGTTTTGATGTCCGGATTGTTGAGCGACTTGGTTGTGTTCGCTGGTTACTTCGTCCTGGTTCCCGAACAATGGGGAGCCGCTGTCTGTCGGATTTGACATTCAGAAACCTCAAGCATGGTAACGTCCTCCCTGTCGTCCAGTTCTTTAATTGCGCCCCATTGGGAATCTCCTCATTCCCTATGTGGTATTTAGATATTCAGATCCTAACATTCCGGTTTAGCCGTGTCAAGAGCAAACTGTATATTGTCGATGTGGTTTATCGCAGATATCTGCGGCTAACCGGCCAGGGCTTGGCGAACGTCGGCGATGAGGTCGTTCACGTTCTCGATCCCGACGCTGAGGCGGACGAGCCCGCCCGTGATGCCGCGCGCTTCGCGTATGTCGGGCGGAATGCTGGCGTGAGTCATGCTGGCCGGGTGGCAGGCGAGCGACTCGACGCCGCCCAGGCTTTCGGCGCACGCGAAGACGCGCAGGCGCGAGCAGAAACGGCGCGCCGCCGCTTCCCCGCCTTCGAGTTCGATGCTCACCATGCCGCCGAAACGGCGCATTTGGCGCTTGGCGATTTCGTGCTCCGGGTGCGAAGCGAGGCCGGGGTAAAGGACCTTCTTGACTCCGCCATCGCCGGCCAGCGCCACGGCCAATTGTCCGGCATTATCCGAGTGGCGGTCCATGCGCACGGCCAGCGTCTTGATGCCGCGCTGGAGCAGGTAGCATTCCAGCGGCCCGGGCACGGCACCCTGTGCGTTCTGCAGGAAGCGTATCGGTTCCAGCAATTCCGCAGTGCGCGCGACGACCGCGCCGGAAACCACGTCGGAATGGCCACCGAGGTACTTCGTCGTGCTATGCACCGCAAAATCCGCGCCGAGTTCGATCGGCCGCTGCAAATACGGTGTCGCGAACGTGTTATCCACCGCGACGAGCGCGCCGTGGCGCTTGCCGAGCGCGGCCAGCGCGGCGATATCCAGCACGTCGAGCAACGGGTTGGTCGGCGTTTCCAACCACAGCAGGCGCGGGCGCTTCAACTGCGCGAAGGCTCGTTGATAGGCCTCCGGCGCCGCCGATTCCGGAAACGCGACTTCCAGACCCCAGGGCCGGAAAACCTTATCGAGCAGTCGGAACGTGCCGCCGTAAAGATCGTGGGATGCGACTATGCCATCGCCCGGCCGCAACGACTGGAACACGGCCGACTCCGCCGCCAAACCCGAAGCGAACGCCGCGGCCGCTTCGCCGCCTTCGAGCGACGCCAGAACTTCCTCCAGCCCATTCCGCGTTGGGTTGCCGGAGCGCGAATAGTCGTAGCCCAGGTGCTCGCCGGGCGCTTTTTGGGTGAACGTCGTCGTCAGGTATACGGGCGGAATGGTCGCGCCGGTCGATGGGTCGGGCACCTGGCCCGTGTGGATACTGCGAGTCTCGAATTCCATGGGTCCCTATTTTAGCGCGGCTTGATCGGCTAGCGACTGCGCATAGTATTAGCGTGTGGAGGGCGTGGCTGTCGATCACGTCGAGTTATCTGTCCGCTGCAGGCGTTGTTCGGACGAATCTATCAGAACCTGCGGCCAGCGGTTGAGTGGGGAGGGTGACCCGAAAAGGAGGCCACAGTTGAAGTACCTTCTCAAGTTCTTGATCGGCACCGGAATCACCAGACGCACCCTGCGCGAGGTCGGACTGCGCCCGCTCAGGGCCTGCTGCTGTGGCCCGCGATTGCGTCCGGTTCGCTGCTGTTGATTCGTGCCGGGTGGGTTCGTCTGTGACGGCCAGTGACGCATCGGCGGGCTGAACTCCGGATTTTCGCAGAGGTGCGATCATCGTATCCGTCAGACCAATCCATCTTTCCGATCTGCACGGTGGATGCTTCAGAGGAGGGATGGGCAAAGAGCGGACATGTCCACCTCGGCAGCGTTCGCAGGGCGGGTGGGTGTTCCCGAGCGCCGAGAATCCGGGGGAACACATCGGGCAGGCCCAGCGGTTTCACGCTGCGGCGTTGAATCGGCAGGTGTCCCCAGGCGCTCCCAAGCTACTGAACTGATGTGGTTTCCCTTTGTTTTGAGTTGGAGGCGCGGGTCGGAATTGAACCGACGTATAAAGGTTTTGCAGACCTTTGCCTTACCACTTGGCTACCGCGCCATACGGAGAATGTGGCTACTTGCACGATAGCGCGGGCGATGGAGCCAAGTCAAACCGGGGCGGGTGAGCCCAGTCGATTTCCGGCAAGATAGCCCAAATTCTCGCCGGAAACAAAGAACGCAAGACCTGTTTCTCGGGCGATTTCGCCGGGATTGGCCGACCGGCGGGGCACTGGCGGCGGCTCACAGCGCGCGCAGGGCCATCACGGTGACATCGTCGCCGCGCGGGCCTGAGCTGAAAGCGGCCACGGCCTCCAGGACGGCATCGACAACCTCCGCGGCGGGCTGGGCCTGCACGCTTCGCAGGACGCGTTCGAGCCGCGCGTCGCCGAATTCGTCGCCGGAAGCGGAGGTGGCCTCGGTGACGCCATCGGAATAGATCACCAGCGCGTCGCCGGGCGCGAGCGCCACGTCGGCCACCGTGCAACTCCACCGTGTGAAGGCTCCCAGCATGAGCGCGGTGGCATCGAGGCGTTCGAGCGCTCCGGACCGCCGCAGCAGGAACGGCGCATTGTGGGCGCAGTTGACATAGCGCAGCCGGCGGGCGCCATCGTCGTAGAGGCCGTAGAACAAGGTGGCGAAGCGCTCGGCGGCGGTGGATTCGAAGAAATGGCGATTGATGCCCGCCAGGAGCGCCGCGGGCGAGCAGAGCGCCTCGGCCGGCTGGCTGCGGAAGGCGGCCTGCAGGTTTGCCATCAGCAGCGCCGCCGGCACGCCCTTTCCTGAAACATCGGCCAGCAGAAAGACCTCGCGGCCACCGCCGGCGGGAAGAAAATCGTAGTAATCGCCGCCCACTTCGCGCGCCGCGACGCAGCGTGCGGTGCATTCGACGGTTGAGAGGCGGGGCACATCGGCGGGGAAGAGCTTCTGCTGCACGGCGGCGGCAATCTCCAGTTCCGATTTCCGGCGCCGGCCCGAGTCGGCCTGTTTGCGAATGGCTGCGATCAGGCGTTGGTTGTCCCACGGCTTCTGAATGAAGTCGCAGGCGCCGCGCCGCATGGCTTCGACGGCGAGGTCGAAACTGCTCCACGCGGTCATCACCATAACCGGAGCGGCGTTGCCCAGCGCCTCCAGGCTGGCGAGCAGATCCATGCCCTCGGCGCCGGAGGTGGTGTCGCGGGCGTAGTTGAGGTCCACGAGCACGAGGTCGAAGGCCTCGCCGCGGACGCGGTCGAGCAATGCCGCGGGCGTTTCCACGGTCACCGCCTGCCAACCCTCGCTTTTCAACAACAGCCGCAGCGCTTCGCAAACGTCGGGCTGGTCGTCGCACACCAGGACGCGAAACCCGGCGGGCGCCGGCCCGGCCCGGTCGGGAGCATTCGTGGCTGCGGTTCCCATTCCTCCATGGTTGCACGCCGCGGGCCCTTCGGAAAACACTGCAACGGGAGGCGATCGCGCCGCAGCGCTGTCCGTTTCCGGGACGGCGTGTTGCGGCATGGGACGGCGTCCGGCGGCGGGACGGTTGGCTGCAATAATCGCGTCCGATCTCCAAACCGATCGGAGGTGCCGCTGCGGAGCCCTCCAGGTAGTGGCTCCGATCGCCTCGATTCATTGCGCGCGAAATTAGGGGACAACCCGTGACCCGATGCCAGGCCGCGTCATGCAGCGCGGTTGGGATTGCAGTGACGGCAACAATCTTCACAACTGTGAGGCTAGCCGAGCGCGGAAAATCGTGGCTTGGGCTACACTGAAGGTGTAGAACTGGCTTACGCCCTGGTGCTGTGACCCTCCCGCGGATCGATCCACATTCCGAGTCCCGAACCCTCAACCAGCTACCGCTGCGCGACGACAACCGCCAAATGGCGGGCAAGATCGCCATTTTTCAGTACGCCACGGTGGCTGCCTTCGTGTTTCTGATTTTCGGCTTCTGGCGGCTGCAGGTGCAGAATCCGCAATACTACGACGAGCGGGCACTGGCCAACAGCGTGAAATCGCAGCCCATGGCTGCGCCGCGCGGGCGTATCCTCGACCGCGACGGGCGGTTGATCGTCGATAATCACAGTTCCTTCCGCCTGCTGCTGACGCGTGAAGCATTGAGCGAGGCGCACCTGGCGCCCATCGCGCGCGGGCTGGACCTGGACCTGGGCGAGTTGCAAACCAAGGTGCGCCGCTACCGTTCGCGGCCCAAGTACGATGCCATCGTGCTCAAGGAATTGGTCACTCCCGCCGATCTGTCGTTTGTCGACTCACACCGCGACTTCTTTCCCGAACTGCTGCTGACGCAGGACTATAAACGCGCCTACCCGCAGAACGGGATGCTGGCGCACGTGATCGGGTACACGGGTGAAATCAGCGAACAGGAATTGGACCTGCCGGAGTTCGCCAAGTACGATCCGGGCACGGCGATCGGCAAGTTCGGCATCGAGCGGCAGTACAACGACACGCTGGCGGGCGTGGATGGCCAGCGCCAAGTCGTGGTGGATAACCGCGGGCAGGTGCGCCAGATTCTAAAGACCAAGCCGGCCACATCGGGCCAGGACCTGCAACTCACCATCGATCTGGATTTGCAGGCCGTGGCCGAGTTGGCGATGGAAGGCCGCAACGGCGCGGTGGTGGCGCTCGATCCGCGCACGGGCGAGGTGCTGGCGATGGTCAGCCGGCCGGCGTTCGATCTCAACAAGTTCACCGGCCGCATCAAGGCCGCCGATTGGAAGGCCATCATGGACAGCCCGGATCATCCGATGATGAACCGCGCCATTCAATCGCAACTGGCGCCGGGTTCGACCTTCAAGCCGATCATGGCGCTGGCCGGCCTCGAGACGGGCACTGTCGACACGAGTTGGACCGTACATTGCGCCGGCGGCGCATCATTCTATGGCGGCTATCATAAGTGCTGGCAAAAGGGTGGGCACGGCGCGATTTCGCTGCACAACGCGATCGTGCATTCCTGCGATGTCTTCTTTTATACGCTGGGCGACAAGATGGGGATCAACAACATCGCCAACTACGCCAGCTTGGTGGGCTTTGGCCATCCGACCGGAATCGATCTGCCGGGCGAGGCTTCCGGCATCGTGCCTTCGCCCGAATGGAAGCTGCGCAATTACCGCGAAAAATGGTGGGCCGGCGAGACCATCTCGGTGGCCATCGGCCAGGGCGCGCTGACGGTGACGCCGGTGCAACTGGCGCGTGCGATTGGCGGCATTTCGATCGGCGGCATCTGGCATCATCCGCACTTGGTGCGGGAATTGGACGCGACCGAGAAGCCCGACCAGTGGGCGCTCGATCCGGATCATGTGAAGGACGTCGTGGACGGCATGTACGGCGTGGTGAACGAGGGCGGCACGGCCACCGGATTCGCCAATTTGAAAGGCATCGAGGTGTGCGGGAAGACCGGCACGGCGCAGGTGGCGTCGGCCGATCTGGCCAAGCAGAAGGGCGGCGTCGACATGACGGATAACGCCTGGTTCGTCGGTTTCGCGCCGCGCGCGGCGCCGGAAATCGTGGTGGTCGCCCTGTGGGATCACGGCCGCGAAGGCTATCTGTCGGCGCCCATCGTGCGCGATGTGTTGAAGGCCTATTTCGATAAGAAAGCCAGGATCGAGGCGCTGCGCCAGCAACAGACGTCCCTGACCGCGCAACTTAGGGCGATCATGCGCCTCGGCATCCCGGGTGCGGCACCGGGCGTGGGGATTCGCAACTAATGATTCGCTATCTCTCGGCGCGCGATCTGGATTGGAGCCTGCTGCTGATCGCGCTGGCGCTGTGCGCGATCGGCGTTCTGCAAATCTTCAGTGCCACGCTCGATTCGCCGTTCCATAGCGCCTGGTGGCACCAGGTCCTTTACGTTGCCGGCGGCGTGCTACTCATGTGGCTCATCCTGTCGGTGGATTATCACACGCTGCTGCATTACGTTCCGAGCT
>PMKM01000174.1 GCA_003157745.1 Bryobacterales bacterium
CGCACGTGCGCGACATGGAAGTGAATGATCAGGCGGCGCGGGAGCGGTTTTCCCAATAGTCTTCGAACCTTTGGCTGAAGCGGCAACAGCGCAGGGCGATGATGGCGTTGGCGCCGTCGACAGTCCAGAACGACCCGGAGCGTTTCAAGCGCGCTCCGATCACGGTTTTGCACCCCGCCTCGACCACGCCGGATCCAACGAACAGGCCTTGTTCGCGGAAAGCGGGATAGCGCATTCGACCGGCATTGCGCGCGAAGTACTCGGCTTCGTTGGTTACGATCTTTCCCTGTTCCAACCGGTTCAGACAGCGTCCCATCCACTGCTTGCGGAGTTTCTCGTCCTGCGGGAAAAGCTTGGCCGAGAGTTCCCAGAGATGTTGGCGGGCGTGGAGGAGATCGACGATTTGGATCGCGCTGGGAAAGTGTTGCTCGGCGAGATTCCAGATCCAAACGGCGCCATCGCCGAGCACGACCTTCTTCTGCGCGCGGCTCCAACCGCGCCGCCAGGCTTCGTTGTAGAGCCGCAGGCCGAATGCTTCGGCGGTTTCGATGGCGGCGACGTAAGAAGTGGAATCCTCGTCGCGAACCGGCCGGCCCTCCTCGTCGACGCCGGTTTGCGTGAAGACGCACCCGAGTTTGACTTCGCGCGTGTGCGCCGGCTGGCCTTCCAACGGTGCAGCGGGCTTGCAAGACCTCGGTAGATCTCAAATCCTTTGGCGAGAGTGCCGTCCACGAGTTCAGGCGCGACAAACAAAGTCGAACCGGCGCGGTTCGGATCGGCCTTGAATCGGCCCGGCCCTTTGTCTGGGCGTCCTTCCATGATTCGCGCATGGCGGCCTTTCAGAAGTGTCGCCAGTTCGTCAAAGCTCCGGGGAAGACGGGACATTTCGCTCTCATCGGCGACTACCTTCCAGGTGCCCAGGACATCATAAGCATCGTCGGGACGAGCTTTCGGAATGTGGCCCTTGAAGACAATATCCGCGGCCTCATCGACAGCGAACTCAGTCCCCTCGATGAAGTTCGAGAAGTAGGATTCAAAGAACGGGAGGGCAAGGCCATCCTTCGGGCGCGCGAGACGCGTCACAGGCGCGCTTCCCGCCAGCTCTGTAAAGAGGCGCTGGAATAGATCGAGCCGTTGCGGATCATAGGGCAAACCAGCGGCGCGCGCAATGCCAACGGACGATTGGAGTGGCGCGTCTCGCGTACCGAGCAAAGTACCAATTAGGGTGTCGAGGCGCTGCAGTTCATCCGATAAGTCCAGCGGCCCCGCAATCTCCCGAGCATCGTCACGAAGTCGCTGAAGCGCAGGCTCGCCGCTGCGATGGAGCATTTCGTCGAGGCGCTCTTCGATCTCGCGCCTCGAAAAAGTGCGCGCGACTCCATCGCGAGCGCGGGAGGGACGCATGTTCTCCAGAAAAGCGCGGGCAGGCGAGGCGATGCGCAAGCTGCCGATGAATGGCCGATCACTCTCCAACGGCGGCGGCCCCTTACGCGGGCGCAAAGTCACTCCAGGCAAAACGATGTCGCGCTTGTGATCGGCGATGAGAAACACGGAACCATCCGTGGCTGGTCGGTTCTCCAGCGCCGTCCGGTCGGCGATGAGAGCGCCCGGCAGATAGGCCGCAACCAGCGGCCAGAGATTACGCTGCACGATTCTCTCCGGCGGTTCGGTCAGGTTGCGGGTGTAGAGTCGCGATCCCAGCTTGCGTAGCCTTCCGAGTTTCGTCTCGCGCGAGACTGCGGTGGCGAGTTCGGCGTTGGAAACGAAGACCTCGGGCATGGCAGAGAAATCGGGCATTAAGGTATTCCTGATGTCCAGTATATCAATTTTTCGGGGGTTAACGCCATACAGGCAGAGAGTTTTCGGGGATTACTATGGCCAGAAGCATCCAGTCCCCGACATCAGGAATTGGGCACGTACCCACTCCAAACCAGTTCAACCCTCAAGCTTCCGGGAGATAATTCATCCTGTCTGATATTTTCCGAGATTTAACGCCCTTCGGGCCAGGGACGTGGGCGGCCCCAAGGGTGCCTCCAGTTGCTCTTGCCAAGACGCATGGGCAAGACTGTGCGACACATGGGAGTTCATCGTGTGCTCCGTTTGTGCTCCGTTAAGAACTGCGTCAGAGCACAGAGTGAAAACTGGGTAATCTCAATCGCCAGAATGAGGTGCCGGAAACGCAATGTTCTTTGTTTCCAATTTGCTGTCGTCTTCCCAAGCTGTACTGCATTTGAAAATAAGCANNCATTTAAGTGCATGGATTTTCAGCGTAGCCGCCCAGTTTGCGAGAAAACGGAGTAAACGGAGTAACGGCGGCAGGCTTCAAAAACTCAGCTCAACCCACCCTCCCCGAGGGTCGCCAAACCGGCGCCATGAATGGCGCCAGAAGGCGACTCAATGGCACTATTGCAAGTCCTCGACGGCGGACCCTCTGCCGGTCTGGAATCAGTCGGCAGTCTGCTCAAACGAACCCACCCGCATCTTCACGTTTCCAAGCACAAGCTGCGCCAAGCCCAGGGTGTCGAACTCGTCAGATTGAAGCGAGCGCAAGGCGGGCAAACCCTTGGCTTCAGTTCCCGCCCGTTCGTACTGTGCGGCCTGCCGGTCCGGCGCCCGCCAGCGAACCAATTGCTTTTCGAACGACGGAACGGTCGTTTCGTCCTTCAGCTCACCGGACATCCCGACTACGGGGTTCCGTTCGGCCAGGATCGGATCGTCCCGATATTTCTGGCGACGCTGGCTGTCCAACAGAAGAGCCAGGTGATTCGATTCCGAAGTGCATCCGAGATGCTGGACAGGTTTGGAATGCACAAGGGCGGCAAGGAGTATCGCCGGCTGATCGGAGCTTTCGAACGGATCTTCGGCGCCACGATGTTCTTCGGGACGGACACGCAGAAGCCCGGCGCAAAAGTCGTTCACAGGTCGCGCTTCAACTTCCTGCGCGAAGCCACGATCTGGTACAACCGCGACGAGAATCAGCCCGCGCTGTCCGATGCGTTTGAGAACGTCATCGTGCTGAGCGACGAGTTCTATCAGGAGATCGTGGAACACCCGATCCCGACCGACATGGACGCGGTGCGCGTGTTGTCGTCCGCGCCGGCGATCCTCGACCTTTTCATGTGGCTCTCGTATCGTTGCTTCGCCGCGAAGGGCGAAGAGTTGGTCCCGATGTTTGGGCCCCGCGGCTTGGCCGCTCAACTAGGAAATGTCGAGTACGCGAGGCCGCGGCGCTTCCGCGAAAAACTCGAGGAGTGGCTCCGCGCCATCCACGGGATGTGGCCGGAATGCCCAGCGCGCATCTCGGCTGATGGCTCCGCGCTGATCGTCAACCGGGCTGCGGCTGTCGCGCGGGCGAGCTGACCAGCGCCTGAAGCGGCAGGGCGGCCATGCTCGCTCGTTCGTGAGATGTGCACTCTGCCCGAGACCCCTCCGAGGCGATCTGACGTCGTAAAGTGCTTTCAGTTGGATATTCGGGGGCTGCACTCCAGCGGTACCGTCCCGTTGGCACTTCGAGAAGGGAACCAGCCCGCAGTCACGGCGGACTACGCCGTCACCGAACTGGCGGCCGGCGTCCCGTGCTCGATCCCATAACCAATCGCGGCATAGCCCTTCAGTCTGCGCTCGTACATTCTGGCCAGCATCAGGACACAGTCGTCCACATAATCGTAGACCTGGACGAACCTCTTGTTGTCGTGGAGACGATGCAGCCGGCCCACATATTGCTGCAGCGTGCCCTTCCAGGAAATCGGCATGGCCAGGAACAGCGTGTCCAACCGCGCGTCGTCGAACCCTTCTCCGATGTAGCTTCCCGTTGCCAGAATCACTCGCGATTCATTCTCCGGCACTGCCGCTAAGGCTGCGGCCGTTTCCCGACGCTGCTTCTTCCCCATGCCGCCCTTCAGGACGAACATGTGCTTGGCAACGCCTGCAAGCTTGGCGGCGAAGTACTGTAGATGCTCTGTCCGACCGGTTAGGAGCAGCGGGCAGCGTCCCAATTCTATGGCGCGCACGATATCGCTGGCGATCATCTGGTTGCGCGAGGCATCGTCGACGAGTCTGGCGTAGATATCCTGGATCGTGACATCGGTAAGTTCCGGCGCCACGCGGAAGTCCGTGTGGCGGGGAGTGACCTTGTGCTCGAAGGGCGTCGCTTCGGTCATCGTCTTGGCGCTCATGCTGAACCGAACCGGGCCACACTGCATGAATATAATCGGATGGTGCCCGTCTTTCCGCGTCGGTGTGGCGGTCAAGCCGACAACATACTTCGCCTTCACTTGCCTCATCACCTGTTCGAACGTGAAAGCGGAGATGTGGTGGCATTCATCGACAATCACCTGGCCGTATTCGGCAACGAAGTCCTTCACTTCATCTTTTCGGTATAGGCTTTGGATGACGGCGACGTCCACGCGCCCAGTCCGGTCCGTCTTTCCACCGCCGATATGCCCGATCGACTTGGCGGGCAGCTCCAGGAACATGCCGAGACGCTCCTGCCATTGATCGAGCAACTGCTGCCGGTGAACGACGACCAGAGTGTTGACCTTACGTTTCGCGATCAGCCACGCCGCAATAGCGGTTTTTCCAAACGCGGTGGGAGCGCAGAGGATACCTTCGTCATGAGCCGCGATCTTCGCAACGGCTTCCTCCTGGAACGGCCGAAGCTGACCCTGGAACTCNNATCACACGCGGCTTGTCGTACGTCGAGAGCCGCATGGCCTGGGCCTTGTAGAATTCCGGGTTCTGGAACGCTGCCAGCCGGAGTAACCGATTGAGCATGGCTGGCGGCAGATCCTTCTTTTCCACGTAGACGAGGTTCGCGCGGACGATCTGAACAGTCTTGGGTAGCGGGCCTTCAATTGGCCGCTCCCGTCGCTTGCGGGAGGGCGGCAGGGTCCAAGGGTCTTGCGCTCCTTCATCGTCGGCAACGCTCATGCGGACCCCGATTAGGTCGCCTTTGCGCTGAGCCTCCGCAACAATCTCCTCCGCGAGATTGGCCGGCATCCGTCGAATCGTTGAAAGGTATTGCCATTGGTCGGGGTACGGGCGGAAGTCGGAGTCGATGAACACGCTGTTGCCCTCCTTGCGTGGCGCAAACTGCAAGGGGAGGGCAATCAGGTTCCCGAGCCCGCCCTTGGGCATCGTGTCCTGGTTCGGAAAGAAACGATCATAGGAATCAAGCCCGACCTGGTGCCTCCGCTCCATCGTCTTCGTGAGGATCAGGCTGCCCAGTTTNNCAACTCCTGGCAGGTCTCAAGGAAAGCCTGAGAGTCGTACTTCCACGTCTTCTTATCGAAGTCTGCGGCCAGAAGAAAGCACGTCTCGTCGGACAGGAGGGGATAAACGCCGACGGTTTCCTTGCCCAAGAGGTGGTTCTCAATGACGGCGTCAGTCAGCGGGATGAACCTCCGCGTCTTCTGGTCGACTTTCTTCCGCTCCCCCGGACGGCTTCTGTTGATGGCCNNGGCGGGTCTTCTGGCGCTAGCTGCGGAATCGGAATACTGTGAACCGCCAGAAGCCGCCGCAGGCGGGCATTCTCCTCACGGAGACGAGTGTTCTCCTGCTCCGGAGGTTCGAATGAAAGAGACTCCGAACAGTTGTCGGTCATACCGCGTTCATCACTCTGCCAGCACTAATGCGATGCAGCGGCGGCCATCGTAGGCCACATGAGGCGGAATGAGGCGGCCAGCCGCCTTAATCCGCCTCATTCCGCCCCATTTGTCCCGGACGAACCGATAAGAAACCACACGGCACCTCTACCTTTGCCTCGCAACCCGATCAGCCCCAGCCGTTTCAGGTGCAATAGATCGTCCCGGAACGTCCGGATCGCGACGGCGGGTCCGGCTAGGGAACGTAACCCACTGAAGCTGACTTCGGTGTTGCCCGCCAGTGCCTGAAGAATTCTGCGCTGACGGATGGTAAGGTCATGGGCCACACGGTGAGGTGCGATGTATCCACTCGGCAAAAAGCGGACTCCGACCGCACCGGCCTGTTCGATGAACTCCGGCTCGGGATGCCCCGCTTGGACGCACAGCTCAACGATCTTCTGCGTGCCTCGTCCCCATCGTTCAATCAGCCCTCGCCGGTAGAATACTTCGGCGATGAGAGGATTCCGTGGACGGGACAGGTGATCGCGCTTCAGATCCTCGATCTTCAGACCGAATGGCAAGGTCCCGTCGCTCCAGATCTCGAGACGATCGTCGTAAATCGCCAAGCTTACCGAACCGCCGGGTATCGAGTAGTCGCGGTGGCAAAACGCATTCACCAAGGCCTCACGCAAGGCAACCGGCGGGAACAGCGGCGAATCGGCGCGCTCAAAAACGCCAGGCTCTATGCGGCCTGCCACCGGCAGGTGCCGCATTAGGAATTGCAGCGCCTCTTCGAGAAGTTGAAGCGCATGTCCGTAGAGTTGCCGCTGGTCCAGAAACTCCGTCTTGGTGGCGCCGCGGAAGCGGGCCATCCGTAATTGACACTGCGGATAGTCTGGAAGCGCACGTCTCCCAAAAACTACTACGGCGGCATTCAGCAGGTTTCCGTGATTGCGAACGCCCAGCCGGTCGAGCACATCTGTAGTGTTGTCGGACAATGACGGCGATAGGCGCCCTGCCGCCACGCCAAGCCTCACCGTTTTCAGGATCTCCTCGCGATCCAAGTCGTCCAATACCGTCGAAGACGGAAGATTCTCCCAACGTTGTGAGACATGGGCACGACCAAGCAGTGCACGCTGGTACTTTTCCTGCGGCATGACGGAAGTTGTATTCCCAACGCGCTCGTACGAACGGCCGTCAAAGGTGAACGGGCGGCTCTCTAGCGTGGCGCACGCCTCCAACACTAAAACTTCCTGGGCCGAATCGGGTATGCCGACTCTGTGAATCTGGATGGAGACGGGCGGGGCGAGCCGTTTCAGGACTTCTGCCACATCCCGCAAGGTGCCGTCGCCAACCATCTGGCCGGCAATCTTCCCGTCGGGCGCAACACCGATCAGCACACTGCCGCCATGGCCGTTCAGGAAGCCGCACAGTGTCTCGGCGGCACGGGCCAACTGGCCGGTACTCTTCTTGAATTCGATTGAATCAGACTCGCCTCCACGGACGAGACCCTCGATGTCTGCAATTGTCATCGTGAAC
>PMKM01000112.1 GCA_003157745.1 Bryobacterales bacterium
CTTTTCGAGTTCCAGCTTGGCCTTGAGCACGTCGGTGTGAAGGAGCTTTCGGATGTCACAAAGCTGCCCGGTGACGAATTGCCGGATACGCCGGATTTCCGCTGAGATCGAATTGGGTTCGGTACTGAGCAGTTGCCGGGTGATGCCTTCGAGTTCCTGTTGCCGGGTATTGATCTCTTTCACAAGTGCCGGTGTTGGACCACATTGAGCGGCGGTTGCGGCAAGGTTCCCAATCTCCTTCTGAAGCTCTTCTGATCGCTGCCGCATCCTGCCAATTCTGTTGTCCAGGCCATCGAACGAGTTCTGCAACTGAACCTCGAATTCCTGGATTGCCCGATCAATTGCTTCAGGCTTCAAGACGGCATCCTGAAGTTGAGCGAATAGGCGCTGCTCAAGGAAATCCGCACGTTCTCGCAAGGCGTTGGAGCAAACGTCTCGATTGACGTGCATCGGGCACCCGTAACGAGGATGTCCGTGCTTTCCTCTTCCAGCTACGATGATGAGGTTGTGCCCACACACGCCGCACTTCAAGAAGCCGGTCAGGAGGTTGGGGCTGGTAGTCGCTCGATTCATCATGCCGGGTTGATTGCCGTGGTTGAATTTTTCGTTCACCCATGCGATCCGGTCACGCACACGCCGCCAAAGAGCGTCATCAATGATCCGAAGTTCCGGCTTCTCCAGCACGATCCATTCAGACTCAGGCCGCATTCGCCGTAGCCGCTTGTTCGTTCCCGGTTGCTTGATGAACTGTGACCGATTCCAGATCAGCCGCCCAATGTAGAGTTCGTTCCGCAGCATCTCTCGAATGGCGTTGTGACACCAACTGCCATCTTCCTTCTTGGCTCTCTTACGTGGTGGCGCAACGCCCTCATGGTTCAACGTCTTCGTGATCGTCTTCAGTGACGCCCCGTCCGCTGCCATCTGGAAAATTCGGCGCACGATGGCCGCTTCACGTTTGTTGATGCAATACCGAACAGAGTCATTCGCCTTCACGTTGTCGAATCCGTAACAGCGCCCGCCAGTATGCAAGCCCTTCAGCGCACGGCCTTCAAGCCCACGATGGGTCTTCTTGGCGAGTTCTTTGATGTAGAGCGAGTCCACCAAGCCGTGAACCGTCATCAGCACGTCTGCTTGATCGTTCTGGCTGTCAATGCCTTGCGACACGGATACGATGCGGTAACCCCGGAACCTCAACATCTCGACGGTTCTGACGGCATCGGCTAGGCTGCGGGACAGGCGGCTGGTATCGTCCAACAACAGCACGTCAAACGGGCGGTCAGGACGAGAGGTTGCTTCCAGAAGCCGCACCAGTCCTGGCCGATCAATTCCAGCGCCAGATATGGCTTCGTCCCGGTACACATGCTGCTCTAGAAGTTCCCAACCGTGCCGAACAGCGAAGTCCCGGCACTGCCGAAGCTGATCGTCAATCGACGCTGGACTCTGCCGATCACTTGAGAACCTTGCATAAGCAGCGCAGCGAAGTTTCATTGAACCTCGTGGTAGTGACGATTCCATTATGCGTAATGTCAACCCGAAATAGCATCACCCGGCAACTGCTCAGTACCGAACCCAATTCGATCTCAGCGGAAATCCGGCGTATCCGGCAATTCGTCACCGGGCAGCTTTGTGACATCCGAAAGCTCCTTCACACCGACGTGCTCAAGGCCAAGCTGGAACTCGAAAAGACGGGCATTTTCGCCGGGACAGTTTCAGTACACCCGGCTTCGGCGTGAAAATCCCGGTGAGCGGCCACAGCGGTCATCGTGGGGATGTTCAGCTTGGTGGCGATGGCCCTCCACGATAAACCTTCCTCATCACGAAGACGCACAACTTCATCCCGGCGAAAGATGCGCTTCGGACGGCCAACGTGCTTTCCGGCAGCTTGCGCCGCCCGGATGCCGCTCAAAGTTCTTTCACGAAGAAGCTCCCTCTCGAACTCCGCAACGCAACTCAGGATGCCGGTGAGAAGCCTACTCGTGGGATTCGATGCGTCCGTGTCCAGCCCTTGCGAAATGGCGACGAAGCGGATGCCGTAGTTTTCCAGGGTGGCGAGTTGTTGGGAGAGATGCAGCACCGATCTTCCGAACCTGTCCAGCTTGAACACGGCCACGCAATCGAACTTCTTGAGTGCCGCCGCCTTCATCAGCGAGTCAAGCGCCGGTCTGCTGGCCTTTGTTCCGCTGAAGCCGCTGTCGATGTATTCGGCGGCGATGCTCCAGCCCCGGCGTGCCACGTATTCACGAAGCTCCTTGAGTTGCGAATCACAGGTTTGATCCGACGTGGAGCAGCGTGCGTAAATTGCCGTGGCGAGTGGGACGGTTTTCATAACCATGAAGTACTTTATTGTACAAAGTTTCGGTACGTTTTGTCAATAGAAAACGACTTTGTGCGGCAGGGGTATCCACAGTATCAGTGCGGCCCGCTCGAACGCTCTGTGGCCCTCTGTGCGCTTTCCAGGGCCATCGTAGTCGTACCGATGAACATGCCCATCCCTGCCGGAAGATCGCCAAACACGGCGGGACTTCGCAACCACGATCAAGATGCAACTGGTACTGATGGCGTGCGCCGGGACCGATCAGAAAAATGCGGAGGGCGGCGGGGTACAGCCGCCCGGAGCACAGTGAAATCATCCGTCGATTCTGGCTGGAGATGATGCCTTTCATCTAGCCTTCGGCCCTTCGGGATTCTGGAAATTCCCTTTCAAGATGTTCTATAGAATCTAAACCACACCCCATCTGTGAATAGCTCCGTACCCAATTCGATCCAGGAGTGCCACCATCAAAAACTACGCCTTCGAGACCAGTTCGAGTCGGAAGGGCAGCGAGAGCACATTAAATCCATTGCAAGCCCCCGCAACCAATTAAATCGATAGGTTGCGCGGTTTTTCAAGCGCGCCGCAAATCCCCGTTAACTCCCGACAGCCGCAGCCAGCATCTTGCGGCCGGCAGTCTTTTCCGGTTTTGCCCCGAAAACTCTGCCGGCGACGATTGAGGATGTTCGGAGATCGCCCGCCGCGCGGCGATGTTTCGATCGGCGCATATGTGGTACAACTATGTGCGATGAGCTCGGCGCCGTACCGCCGCTCTCTTATACGATTTTCGAGTGGATAGGAGACACACGCATGATGCAATCCAGGCTCATGATCTTTCCGATGGCGGCTTTCTGCGCCACTGCAATGGCTCAGTCCGCATCGCCGACCTCCTGCGCGGACCTCGTCAATCTCAGAATCGAAGGGGTCGAGATTGCCAAGGCAGCGCCGGTTTCCGCGGGCACAACCATTCCGCCGATATATCCCGGCGCCCCGAGCTCCGGCCCGCTGCCCGCGCATTGCCGCGTGGACGGCATCGTCAATCGGCGTAAAGGAGCGGGTGGCGAGGAGTTCGGCATCGGCTTCGCACTGGCTCTGCCCGAGAAGGCGGCCTGGAACGGCAACTTCATGATGCAGGGCGGCGGGGGCGGCAACGGCGTGGTGTCCTACCCGATAGGCGCATCGTACGCCGGCGATAAGTCCGCTTTGCTGCGCGGGTTCGCGGTGGCCAGCACGGATACGGGGCACAAGGCGAAGACAGGCCCGTTTGACTTCTCATTTATGCGCGATCAGCAGGCGTACCTTGATTTCGCATATCTCGCCAATGCCGAGGTGGCGGGCGTGGCCAAAAAGATTGTCGCGCACTACTACGCCAAGCCTGCGGCGTATTCGTATTTTGTGGGGTGCTCGACAGGCGGACGCGAGGGCATGATCCTGTCGCAGCGGTATCCCACCGTATTCAATGGAATCGTGTCCGGCGATCCGGCAATGCGGACGGGCCTTTCCAATATCGCCATCGGCAAGTGGATTCCGGTCGCGTACAACCAGGCGGCGCCCAAGGATGCCTCGGGAAAGCCGCTTACCGACAAGCTGCTCACGGACGGCGAACGCAAGCTCTTCATGGATGCACTGATGAAGCGCTGCGACGCAAAGGATGGCGTGGCCGACGGGATGATCTTCGATCCGCTGGGCTGCGATTTCGATCCCGCGGTGCTGTCCTGCAAGAATGGCCAGAACGATGCCTGCATTGCGCCGGAGAAGATTGCCGCCATCAAGAAGGCCTTTGCCGGGCCAAAGAACTCGTATGGCACGCAGGTGTATCCGGGGTTTCCGTATGACGCAGGTATCGCGGCGACCGGTCCGGTCGGTGGCCTGCTTTCCCTCGGCACCCACGGCATCTTTGGCCCCTATCCGACCGCGACTGAGATCGATGTCGACAAAGAGGCGCTGCACGCCTCCGATCCGCTGGTCGAGCCGATGTCAACCAATTTGTCGACGTTCTCCGGGAGCGGCGGCAAGATTCTCTTCTTCCATGGCGACAGCGATCCGTGGTTTTCGCCGCTCGATACGCTCCAGTACTACAGGTCGCTTGCCGCCACCAACGGCGGCGCGGACAAGGTGGCCGAATGGGGCCGGATGTTTCTCGTTCCGGGGATGGGCCACTGCGGCGGCGGGCCGGCACTCGACCAGTTCGACATGCTCAGCGCAGTGTCGAACTGGGTCGAGAAAGGCATTCCGCCGGAATCGGTTATAGCCACCGGACAGGCATTTCCGGGACGAAGCCGCCCGCTGTGCGCGGATCCCAAACACGCCCAGTACACGGGCCAGGGAGACCCGAACGACGCTCGTAATTTCAAGTGTCAATAAGGGCAGCCGAGTCTTCGCCCGAACGCCGGGATGCGCCGGCTAGAGCGTTATTGCGCCGCGCTGCTGTGGTCCTGCTGCGCGGCGTTGCGCTAATCGCCGCGGTCACGGCGGTGTGCTATCGCGCCCAACTGAATTCGGCGTCGGCGGCCTTGCTGTTCCTGATTGCGGTGGTATTGCAGTCGCTGGACTGCGATTTCTGGCAAGGCGCGATCGTCTGTGCGCTGGCCACCGCCAGCCTGGACTGGTTCTTCATCGAGCCGCTGTTCACCTTCACGGTGACGCATCGGTTGGATGTGGTCACTCTGTGTTGCCTCCTGGTCGTTTCGCTGGTGGTGACCAGGATTCAATCCCGCAGCCGGTGGGAGGCGCGCGAAGCGAGAGTGCAGCGGGAGAACATGGAGCGGCTCTATCGGGCCGGCGCCGAGTTGTTCGCCCAGGCGCCATCCGCCGCCCTGGGGCCGGCGTTGCTGCGGCCGATCAGGACGCGCTTCGAGCTGGACGCGGTTTGCCTGTTCGACCAGGCGTCGAAGGAACTGCACGAATTGGGAACGTCGCGCGGCGATCTGGCGGCGAAGACCCGCGACGGATACATCTCGGCGCGCAACCAGGCATACCCGGGACTCGGGATTGTGGTTCACTGCCTGTGGGAGCGGAACACGATGCTGGGCGCGATTGGCTTCGAAGGGCTGCGCGATGCGGAGTCGATGGGGCCGGCGCTGGCTGGCCTCGCGGCGTCGGCGCTCGCGCGGCTGCAGAGTTTTCACGCCGCCGCGGCCACGGCGGCCAACGCGCGGGCCGAGACGCTGCGATCGGCGATCCTGGACGCTCTGGCACACGAATTCAAGACTCCACTGGCCACCATCGTGACGGCGGCCGGCGGGTTGCGCGTCACCGGACCGATGTCGCCGGAGCAGGAGGAACTGGCGGGGATGATCGAGAGCGAGAGTTCGCGCCTGGGCGAATTGACGTCGCGGCTGCTGCGCCTCGCCAGGCTGGACCGCGAAGAGGTTCGGCCGCGCCTGGAATCGGCCGATGCGGCCGAGCTCGCACAGCAATCGGCCCGCCGGTACGCACAGCTCTGGCCCGACCGGCAGATCTCATTCCGGCGGCGCGGGACGGGGCGCGAAGTGCGGGTGGATCCGGAGCTGGTGAGTTTGGCAATCGGCCAACTCCTCGAAAACGCGTGCAAGTATTCTTGCCCCGGCGCGCAGGTTGTGATCGAACTTTCGCCCGGCGAAAACGCCGCTGCGATTGACGTATGGAACGACGGCGAGCCGATTCCGGCGCAAGAGCGGAACCGCGTCTTCGACCGCTTCTACCGCGGCGCGGACGCGCGGAGGATCGCCGCCGGCTCCGGCCTCGGATTGTATGTCGCACGCAAGATCGCGCTGGCGCATGGCGGCGACCTGGCTCTGGTGGATACGGCGGGAAACGGGGTGGCCTTCCGGCTCACGCTACCGCTCGAGAAAAGTGAGGCGTCCGTTGCCGAATGAAAACTGCAGGGTTCTGATCGTCGACGACGATCCCGCGTTCCGGCGGGCGCTCGGGACGGCGTTGGCCGCCACCGGATTCGAAGTCCGGGAAGCGCGCACGGGTCAGGAAGCGATCACCGCGCTGCGCGATCAGCCCGCCGACGTCGTGCTGCTGGATATCAACATGCCAGGGATGGGCGGCATCGATACATGCCGCACAGTCCGGAAACTCTCGCCGCGCATCGGCATTCTGATGGTGACGGTGCGGGACAGCGAAGAAGATAAGGTCCAGGCGCTCGAAGCCGGAGCCGACGACTTTGTGACCAAGCCGTACCGTCTGCGGGAAATGGTCGCGCGCCTGCACGCGGTCATGCGCAGGCTGCATCCACCCGACGAAGTCGCCACGCGCGTATTCCGTGCCGGCAACCTCGAACTGGATTCGGAGCGGCGCGTGGTGACCAAGGCCGGCGCCGAGATTCATCTCTCGCCCAGGGAATACGACGTGCTGTCCTATCTGTTCCAACATCAGGGAGCGTTGGTCACTCATGCCCGGCTATTGCAGAGCGTGTGGGGCGCCGAGTACGGCGGTGAACTGGAGTATCTCCGATCGTACGTGAGAATGCTCCGCAAGAAGATAGAAGATGACCCGTCGCAACCGGAATACATTCTCACGGAACCCTGGGTCGGTTACCGTTTCCGCAACCCGGCGGACGCCGAGCCGCCCCGGTCCGTCGAAAAGTGATTCCACTCTTTCCCGAGTTTTTCACGATCTTTATGACTTTTTCACGAGGTTCGCTCTACATTCATAGGTGACGTCGAAGCTCCTCGTTCGTCTTCGCCGGCCTCCGGCCCCGTCGGTCCGTATCCGAATATGTGCGCAGAGAGGATCGCTGGAGTATGGCGCCGAGAGCTACCATGAAGCCGCGCTGGTTGAGCCGCCTTCCGCGAATGGCGGGGCACGTCGGGCTCGGCGCCTTCGGAGTAGCGGCGATTACAGCGGTTTGTTTTCCGCTGCACCCCGACCTTGCCATACCGGCATTTCTGTATCTGCTGCTCGTGGTGTTGCAGTCGGCGGTGGTGGGATTTGGCGCGTCCGCCGTTGTTGCCGTGATGGCGGTAGCGACTCTGGACTATTTCTTCGTTCCTCCGATACTGGCCTGGGACATCAACCGTCCGCTGGACAGCATGGCACTGGCGACTTACATGGTGACAAGTCTGGTGATCACACGGTTCGCGTCGCAAGCCCGCAACGCGGCCCGCAATTCCGAGAGCAAGCGCCAGGCGCTGGCGCTGCTGTACGACGCAGCCTGCCAACTGATGTCTCTGGAGCCGGAAGCGGCGGCCGGCAAGAGTGCCTTGCGCATACTGCGCGCGGTCTTCGGGCTTCACGCCGCATGTCTGTTCGATCCTAGCCAGGCAACCGACCAGTTGGACGGAGATTCGAAATGCGGATTGGCGGAACGCACACGCTGCGCGTTCCTGAAAGGGCGGGACTATGACGATCCGCCGTCCCAGGTATTCGTCCGCTGCCTTCGCGTAGCGGGAAAGATCACCGGAGCGGTGGGCTTCGAAGGACTCAACGACGCCGAATCGACGGCCGGGGCTTTGGCGACGCTCACCGCCGGGACGTTGGAGAGAGACCGCTCCTATCGGGCGGTCAACGAGGCGGCCGCCGCGACCAGGGCGGAGACTCTGCGTTCGGCCCTGCTCGATGCGTTCGCCCACGAGTTCAAGACACCGCTGGCGACGATCCTCACGGCTACGGAAGCACTGCGCGCGGCGGGCGCGTTGCGGCCGGAGCAGATCGAAATGGCGGATATCGTCGAAAGCGAGGCCTCACGGCTGAGCCACCTCGCCACCCGCCTTCTGCGCATGGCACGGCTGGATCGAAAAGAAGTCAAGCCGAGGTTGGAGAGCCAGGACATTGCCGCCCTAATCCGCCGCACGGCCACTCAATTACGGCAGCAATCCTGGCAACCAAAAGTCTCGCTGTATCTGGGTTGCGGGCGAGTGGAGGTGTTGGCCGATTCCGAGCTCCTGAGCCTGGCCCTCATACAGCTCTTGGATAACGCGTTGAAATACTCGATCTCCGGCAGTGTCGTATGCGTGTCTCTCGACTGCGGCGAAGGCTTCGCCGAGATTCGGGTGACCAGTGAAGGGACGCCGATACCAGCCGCGGAGCGCGAGCGCGTCTTCGAGCGTTACTATCGCGGATCGAGCGTCGGGCAGGCGGTGTCAGGATCGGGGTTGGGACTGTACTTCGCGCGCAAGATCGTCATCGCGCACGGGGGGAGTCTGGATCTGGTTTGCCGGCCGGAGGCCAGCGAAGATACGACGTTTCGCATGCGTCTGCCAGCCGTGAAGAGCGAAACGCCGCATGAACTCCAAGCGCGTTAGAGTCCTGGTTGTGGACGACGAGCCGGCGATGCGGCGCGTGCTCCGGGCGACCCTGAGTGCCAGCGGATTCGCCATCGCAGAAGCGCGAAACGGCGAGGAGGCCATCGAGTCAGTCCTTCAAAAGCCGGTGGATGTGGTGCTGCTGGATAGCAACATGCCGGGCATGGGCGGTGTGGAAACGTGTCGGCGAATACGCGCGTTAGTGCCCCGGGCCGGAATCGTGATGATTACGATTCGCGATACCGAGGACGATAAGATCGAGGCGCTCGAAGCGGGCGCTGACGACTATGTGACGAAGCCGTTTCCGGTACGGGAGTTGATCGCGCGTCTCCGCGCGGTGCTCCGCCGCATTCGGGTGGAATGCGCGGAGGGAGATCCGGTGCTCAGAGCCGGCAAGCTCGAACTGGATGTCGCGCACCGCCGACTGCGTAGAGATGGAAAAGAGGTTCGCCTGTCACCGACCGAGTTCGAGCTACTCAGATATCTGATGCAGCACCAGGACGTCGCGATCGAACACACCCGGTTGCTGCAGGCGGTCTGGGGACCGGAGTACGGCCACGAGCTCGAGTATCTTCGCGCCTATGTCCGGTTACTTCGGAAGAAGATCGAAGAGGACCCGGCGCAGCCGCGGTATCTGGTTACCGAGCCGTGGCTCGGATACCGTTTTCGCGGGTCATCGGATTCCTAAACGCGGCCACCTCGTCATTGCGCATAGTATCCGGCTCGCGCGTAGACCCGCAGTTGCGGCGAACTTACTTTGACCTGGATCCTGCGCCACTTACCGGCGTCATTCGCGCTGGCCTGGTTGTACGCGATTACATACTCGCTGCGCATCGCGTGGCCGATCTTGAGTGCGGCCGCTCCGGCGTCGCCGGGGATCGCGGCCTTGAAACTCACGCCGCCGCTGCGATCGGCGAGATCGCTGAGGAGCGCCAAGCCCCGCGATTGGTCGACCATTTCGATAGCCTTCTTCCCAGCCGGTGTATCCGCGATACCGATCGTAAATATCGGGACATCGGACTCTTCGACGGCCCGAAGCAACTCCGATTTGGAGTAACGGCTGTGGTTATCCATGCCATCGGAAATCACCAACAAAGCGGTCCTGCCATGCCTCGCCGAGCGCAACCGGCTCAGGCCCAAATACACGGTATCGACCAGGGCCGTATCGCCCCCCGCTTGGGCAGCCACAATACTGTTTTGCAGCGACCCGAAGTCGGCCGTGAAATCCGACAGGCTGTGCGGGCGGGAGCCGACCGTGAGTAGAGAGATCTCGTCCTCCGGATTTGCCGTTTCGAGGAACGAGCGCACGGCGCCGGTAGCCATTTGCAACTTGCCGCGCATGCTGCCGCTCAGATCGAGAATCATGCCAATGGTGCACGGCACATCTTGACTGCTCAATGAGACGATCGTCTGCGGAACCTTGTTCTCGAGTACGGTGAAGTTGTCGCGACTGAGACCGCTCACGGTCGCTCCCTTGCGGTCGGTCACCACGGCGGGCACCAACACCAGGTTTACATCCGCGCGGATGACATGTGTCGACATATCCATCCGCGCGTCTCCCAAGCCCCTGGGCGGGCGCACCGCGAGCGGTTGGGCGAACAGATGGAATGCCGCATAGATCGAAAAGAGTATCACTCGCAGCGCGGGCCCGCGCATCGTCTCAACGGTGTAGGTCACATACCCTCCTTGTGTCTCTCTTAGATCGTGTGACAAAAGTCGTGAAATACGCATAAAAGAAGGGAGGCGCGACTGGATAGAAGTTCTTTATGGTGTCATTACGACTCCTTTATGGCCCCTCGGCTACACTCCGAGAGTGTTCGTAGCGCGGCGTTGACTTTTGGCTTCTCCGGCGCGGGCCGGTAGCGGCGACTCGCCGGTTATGTGAGTGATAGAAATTCGTGATGGAGCTTTTCATACCTTTTTCACGAGCCGTCTCCGAAAATCGGAGTAACGAGAAACCACTATGATTCGTAAATCGATAATCACTGCTGTTTCGTCTTTCGCTTTGGTCGTAGGTGCGGAGATGCCCGGCATTCCCGCCTACGGGCAACAGACACCAGGGACTGTGTCTCAGGATTCCGGCACGCCGATGGTGTCCGCGCCAGCGCAGCCGGTCTTCGGAGCCGTCGCGGGTGCGGTGAGAACGTCGGCTAAGGCGCCGGTCGCCGGCGCCATGGTGACCTTGGCCAGGGCCGACGGGAAAGGCATTTGGACGACGATCTCCGGCGGCGACGGCATATTTTCGATATCCAATGTCGCCCCCGGAGAATATGTGGTGACCTTACAAGCTGAAGGCTATCGCGACACCACGGCAGCTAGACTGCAAGTTATGGCCGGGCGTGCGACCAGAGCCGATGTCGTATTTGCCTCCGATGGCGCCCCGCAACCCCCAGGCAATACGGCGGACGTTGCGGCTTCATCGACTGGAGCAACACCCGCGCCGGCCGCGCCCGCGGTTGCGATGCAGCCAATCGTTCCCGTGGCTCTGCAGGTGCCCGATGCCGGTCCGGCCGTCGACAACTTCACTCCTTTCGCTTTCGGCGACTTTACCTGGCTCAATGGAAACCCGCGCAACAAGGAACCGGTGTTCGATACGAAGTTCTTTACTCCGGACATCAGAGTCGACACTTACTTTTCGCAGAGCTTCAATCAGCCAAGAGACCATACCATGGCCGGGTCGACCGAAGAGTTCCGCAGCGGCGAGTTCCAGGTGGAGCAGATCAGTTTTGGCGGCGACTTCCACTGGCAAAACGTCCGGGGCAGGATTTTGACGATGTTCGGAATGTTCTCGACCACAACCCCGCGCAATGATGCCAGCCCGGCCAACGGCCAGTGGGACCTCCGCAACGCCTACCGGTATGTATCGGAAGCCTGGGGCGGCTATCACTTCAACGTCAACCACGGTTTGAACGTCGACGCCGGGATATTCGTGTCCTACATCGGGTTGTTCAGCTATTACAATTACGATAACTGGACTTATCAGCCTTCGTACGTGTCGTCTAACACGCCTTGGTTCTTCAATGGACTGCGCATCCAGTGGTTTCCCACGAACAAGCTGAAGATCGAGCCTTGGATCATCAACGGCTGGCAGTCCTACGCGAGGGCCAACGGCCACCACGGTTTTGGCGGGCAGATTCTATATCGCCCGAGCGAATGGCTGTCATTGGTTTTCAATAACTACGGCGACGGCACGGACGCGCTGGGCGTTCCCAACCGGGTTCGCATTCACACCGACGATAGCGTCGAGGTTCGGTACTTCAATAAGCCGCTCAGCACTGGTCTCTCCAAGGCTGCATTCTCGTTCACCGGAGACCTGGGATGCGAGTACGGCCAGGGCGGTGGAGTAAGTTGCACGGGCAAGGGTGCGCCGAAGCAGGCCTTTCTCGGCTGGATGCTCTATGATCGGTACTGGTTCCATAAGGACCTGGTGGCTATAACCATCGGTGGCGGCATGATGAGTAACCCGGGCCGCTATCTGACGCTTCTCCCGCCGATCAATGGCGCTGACGCCATCTCCGGCTCGCCGTATTTCACCGAGAATCCCGGGGACAAGGCTCACATGTGGGACACGACCTTCAATGTCCAGTACATGCCTAAACAGTACTTAACGTGGTGGGCGGAGTTCGGCTATCGCCACTCCGACATTCCATACTTCTCGGGGAGGGGTGGGATCACGCCTCCAGGAGGTAATAACGGCTCGCCGGCGGACTTTGTCTGCAACACGGGCGCCTCGGCTGGGACTAACAGCCTGGCGGCGGCCTATGCGGCTTGCGGCGGAGCCGGCAGTGTCTGGTTTCCCGATCTTCGCCGTGGCCAGGCGTCGATCAGCGCCGGCGTTTTGGTCAAGTTCTAGCGGCTGCAAACGCGCGATTGCTGCGGCAGCAAGAACGGAAGCGCGTTTCGATGTGTCGCGGCGGACTTGACGCGAAGTCCGCCGCGCCGTGTGTTGGATTCCGGCTTATGTCTTTTTCCTTAGCTCCTGCATATCGCTCAGGCGGCGCCGCGAAGGCGGCTGACTGGCCTACGCTGGCCGCGGCGAAGTCCGTGTGTGAGACTGCGGCTCGGGCATTCACGCGTCATCTTGCGCCAACCCTGCCAAGCTGCCTGGCGCTGGCTGGGATTGCGGCGTGCACCTGGGGTTCCTTTCGCCTTGGGCAAACCTTCGCGTTCACGGGGTTTCTCTATCTTGTATTCGTAGTCCTGGCCGCGCTCTATGGCGGATTTTGGCAGGCTACCGTAATCTCGGTTGCCGCGGCTGCCTGTCTGAACTATTACTTCGTTCCACCAATCTTCAGCTTCGCCAACAGTCCGGCGAACTGGGTAGCGCTGAGCACTTTTGAGTTCACCGCGCTGGTCATCAGCCGGCTCTCGCAGCGTGCCCAAATGCGGGCGAGGGAAGCCATCGCGGACCGGCGCGACATCGAGCGGCTCTACGAAACCTCGCGACGAATACTGTTGCTCAGCAGTTCGGGCGAGCCGGGCAATCCGATTCCGCTCTTGATTCGGAACATCTTCGATCTGCGCGCAGTCGAGCTATTCGACGCTCACTCGGCCACCATGTATCGCAACGGCGATGTCCCGACCGCAGCCGAACAACACACCCGCGATGCGTACTTTCGCGGCACCGATACATTCGATGCGGAAACACGAAGCTGGTATTGCGTGGTGTGCGTCGGTGTGCGGCCGGTGGGCGGGTTGGCGCTGATCGACACGGAAATGACGAAGCTGGCCGCCACGGCGCTGGCCTCGCTCGGCGGGATTGCGCTCGAGCGCGCCCGCACGCTACAGAGAGAGTACCGTGCGCAGGCCGCCCGTCAAACCGAGCAACTGCGCACGGCCGTTCTCGACGCCCTGGCGCACGAATTCAAGACGCCATTGGCGGTGGCCCGCACGGCCAGCTCCGGGCTGCTTGCGGTGGGCGGCTTGTCGGAGTTGCAGACGGAGCTTGTTACGACGATCGACCAGCAGGCGGACAAGCTCGATCGCCTCGCCTCGCGCCTGCTGAGGACCGCGATGCTCGATAACGCGGAATTCAAGCCCCAACGGGAGCCGTTGCCTTTCTCGGTCCTGATAGATGCGGTACTGCGGAAATTCGAGTCGCCGGCGGATCGGGATCGTTTTCACGTTTCCGGCCCCACGCGGGATGCGCTCGTCCTCGCCGATAGGGAGTTGATCCTCACCGCGATCGCACAGCTATTCGATAACGCGGTCAAGTACTCCGAGCCGGGATCGCCAATCGACATCCGCGTCGCGGCTAAGAACTCGGAGACGGTCCTGACGATAAGGACCAAAGGCGTCGTGGTCACTTCATCGGATAGCGAACGCATCTTTGAGCGATTCTACCGGGCGCCCGACACCCATTATCTTCCCGCCGGAACCGGTCTTGGCCTTTCGATCGTCAAGAAGATAGTCGATGCGCATTGCGGGAGCGTGTGGGCCGAAGGAGAAGCGAACTACGGAACCTCATTCTCTCTGGCACTCCCGGCGGCCGACACATACTAGGTGCGAACTATGCTCGCTGCCAACGGAAATATACTGGTTACCGACGACGATCCGGATCTGCGCCGGGTACTGAAGCGAACGCTCGACGCACTAGGCTTCCAGGTTTGCGAGTCTTCGAATGGCGAGCAGGCCATCAAGACGATCGAAACGCACCGGTTCCAGGCGATCTTACTGGACGTCAATATGCCGGGCGCGGGCGGGATTGCGACATGCCGCGAAATGCGCCGAAGAGATCCCGGGCTGCAGATTCTGATGTTGACAGTGCGGGATCGGGAAGCGGATAAGATCGAGGCGCTCGACGCCGGGGCGGATGACTACATCACAAAGCCCTTTTCCATCTCGGAGCTCGCGGCCCGCCTGCGGTCCGCAGTCCGGCGCTCCGCGACGACCGGGATCGATCCGGGCATGCCCATCCTGATCGGTGACATCGAACTAGACCCTACGCGCCGAACCGTCCGCAAGGCGGCTTCCCTTCTGCGCTTGACGCCGAAAGAGTTCGATCTACTGCAATACCTGATGAACCGCCCCGGTGTGCCGCTGACTCATGCCAAACTCCTGCAAGCGGTTTGGGGCGCGGAGTACGGTCAGGAAGTGGAGTACCTGCGAACGTTCGTGCATCAACTGCGTAAGAAAGTGGAGGACGATCCGTCGTCTCCCGAGTATCTCCTCACGGAACCTTACTTCGGTTATCGTTTCCGAGAGCCCCTCTAATTCACAGTGCTTACAAGCTCTTTATGTCTTCCGTCTTGCCGCCCCCACGTGTCGCAACGTGCTACCGGCATTCGGCAAGAGATATGGCGTCCCGCGATAGGCACCTTGTATAGGACGAATAGCGTTTTTGATTCCCGTTCCTCATGCCTTCCTTATGTCACATGTCCTATCCTTAACCCATGAAATACGCGAGTCTTTCCGAGTTATTCGCACTCGGGCAGCCAGGATTGGCGCGTTTCCGGCAGAATGGAGCTCTCTGATGACACTGAAAGTTGTCGACCTTAGTCTTCTAATAGTCTTAATCCCCGCCCTGATAATCCTGCAGGCCTGCGGCAACGTCAAGGGAGACACGCCGGACGGTGCACCCCCACCCGCCAAAGTGATTCCGTTTGCGGACGCGGCTTTGTTCTCGGTGGACCATCCGGAGCAGTTTCCGGTGGTGGCGGCGGTCGAAAAGCCTACGGCCGCCGAGTTGGCCGTCACGGGGACAGTTAGTCCGGACGTTTCCCGCAACGTCCCGGTCGTGTCTCTCGCCTCGGGGCGCATCTTGGCCATCCACACGCGCCTCGGAGAAACCGTACAGAAGGGCCAGGTGCTGATGACGGTTCGAAGCGACGACGTATCGGGCGGCTATTCGACTTACAAAATGGCAGTCGCCGACGAGACCCTTGCGCACGCGCAACTGGAGCGGACCAAGGATCTGTATGAGCACGGCGCAATGGCGTTGAACGACATGCAAGTCGCGCAGGACGCCGAAGACAAGGCCAAGGTCGCCGTGGACACGGCGGCTGAGCACTTACGGCTATTGGGCAACGATCCACAGAAGATGAACTCTACCGTGGATATCGAAGCTCCGGTCTCCGGGGTGATTACCGATCAGGAAGTTGCCGCCGGATCTCTCGTCCAGGCTTACAACACGCCGCCGCCGTTTACGATCTCGGATCTCTCGACAACCTGGATTGTGTGCGACGTTTACGAGAACGACCTGGCTTCGGTCCGCATCGGCGACACGGCAGAGATCAAGCTGAACGCGTATCCAAATCGCGCGTTCCAGGGGCGTGTGAATAACATTCTGCCGATTCTGGATCCGAACCTCCGCACGGCCAAGGTCCGAATAGAAGTCCGAAACCCCGGAATTATGCGGTTAGGCATGTTCGCGACAGCCACATTCCATGGCCAGACCAAAGAGATGCACACGATCATCCCGGCGTCGGCGATCCTGCACATGCACGATCACGACTTCGTCTTCGTGCCCGGTCCGGAGAATAAATTCCGGCGCGTGGAAATCGTCAGTGGAGACGTCCTGCAGGACCACACGGATCTGCAAGAGGTCAAGTCGGGTCTGGCGCCGGGACAGCACGTGGTTACGAACGCGTTGGTTCTGGACCACGTGCTCGCGCAGTGATCGTCACCGTGATGTCGACGCTCCGAGACTATTGCCCGTACGGCTGCCATAGGACAGGAAACAGCAAATGATACGCGCTCTTGTGGACTTCGCGCTCAACAACAAGTTTGTGGTACTGGCGATCGCCGTTCTGTTGCTGGGATGGGGGGCTATCTCGTTCCACAACCTTCCGGTGGAGGCTTACCCGGATATCGCCGACAACTATGTGACCATCATCACCCAGTGGGCCGGCCGCTCGGCTGAGGAAGTGGAACAGCAGGTGACAATTCCGATCGAGATCCAAATGGCCGGGATGCCACACATGACGTTCTTGCGCTCCGAATCGATTTTCGGCCTGTCGTACGTGATCATGATCTTCGACGACAGCTCCGTCAACGATTGGAACCGCCAGAAGGTGTTGGAGAGGCTGACTCAGGTCAACCTTCCCAGCGGACAGAACCTTCAGCCGCAAATCGGAACGGACTGGAGCACGACGGGACAGATCTACTGGTATACGCTAAGAAGCACCAATCCGCGATATGACCTGATGGAGTTGCGGTCCATCGAGGACTGGGTTCTGCTCAAACAGTTCAAGTCCGTCCCCAACGTGGTGGATGTGTCCGACTTCGGCGGGACGGTACGCGAGTACCAGGTGCGCACCGACCCGAACAAGCTTGTGTCTTACGGGTTGAGTATCGGCCAACTGGAGCAGCAACTCGCCAATAACAACATCAATGCCGGCGGCAGCTTCGTGGAAGAAGGCATGCAACAGATGAACGTTCGCGCGCTGGGACTGTTCAGCAACGTGCACGATATCGAGAACACCGTCGTCAAGAGCCAAACCGGTACGGCCATTCGAGTCAAAGACGTCGCCGACGTGGTGCAAGGTCCCAAGATCCGTCTCGGTCACATGGCCCGGGCGAACCACATGGAGGACGGGCGCATCGTCGACGAACCCGACGTTATCCAGGGCGGCGTGCTCATGCGAAAGGGCGCCGAAGAGGAACCCACGCTCGCCGCCATCCACCAGAAAGTCTACGATCTCAACCACGGCATCCTGCCTCCCGGAGTGACCGTGGTGCCCATGCTGGATCGCAGCGATCTTCTTCATTTCACGCTGCACACGGTAATGCATAACCTGACCGAAGGTATGATCCTGGTCAGCGTCATTCTGCTTCTGTTCCTACTGAACGCCCGCGCCGCTCTTATCGTTGCGCTGACCATTCCGTTTTCTCTGCTGTTTGCGTCCATCTGGCTGGATCTGAGTCACATTCCGGCCAATCTTCTCTCACTGGGCGCCCTGGATTTCGGAATGGTGGTGGATGGAACGGTGGTTATGGTGGAGAACATCATCCGGCATCTTAGCCGCAGCCGCCATCACACTCTCGCCGGGCCGCCGAAGACGGTTGGGGAGATGATCCGCGAGGCCTGCCATGAGGTGCAGCGCCCGGTTTTCTACGCCATCGCCATCATCATCACCGCCTATCTACCGATCTTCACGCTGCAGCGCGTTGAGGGCCGGTTGTTCCGTCCCATGGCCTGGACGGTGGCCTTTGCGCTTCTGGGCGCGATGACGTTTTCGATTCTGATCGCGCCCGTTTTGGCTGCGACGTTTTTCCGCAATGGGATTCGCGACCGGCGCAACCTGGTGATGGACTTCCTGGTGGAGCAGTACCGCAGGCGGTTGCGCTGGGCGATTCAACACCGCTGGTTCGCAGCGCTAGTCGGCGCTGCGGCCTTGAGTGGAACGATCTATTTGGGATTCAGCGGAGTCATTGGCGCGGAATTTCTGCCGCACCTGGATGAGGGCGCTATCTGGGCGCGAGGCACCCTGGCCAACAGCACCAGTCTTTCGGAGGGCGAGAGATTCGCCACCAACTCCCGCTATGTGCTTGCGTCGTTCCCGGAGGTAACCACAGTCGTATCGGAGGTCGGCCGTCCCGACGACGGCACCGACACTGGCGGCTTCGGCAACACCGAGTACTTCGTCGACCTGAAACCGCACGAACAATGGCGCCCCGTGTTTCATCGGAACAAGGAGGAACTGATCGCCGCCATGAACAAGGCGCTGGAGAGATACCCGGGTGCGATCTGGAACTTCTCGCAACCGATTGAAGACAACGTCGGAGAGATGATGACAGGCACCAAAGGATCCTTGGCGCTGAAGATCTTCGGAGACGATTTGAAACTCCTCGAGCAGAAGGGCGAAGAAGTCACTGCGGTCATTTCGGGCATTCCCGGCTTGCATGATGTCAAGCTCCTGCGCGATTTCGGTCAGCCAAATCTCAACCTGACGATAGATCGCCGCCAGGCCGCCCGCTATGGAATCAACGTGAGTGACATACAGGACGCGGTCCAAACGGCTGTTGGTGGTAACGCGGTAAGTCAGGTGCTGATCGGCGAACAGAGATACGACGTCGTCGTTCGTTACCAGGAGCCCTATCGGAATACCCAGCGGGCCATCGCGAAAGTTCGTTTGCTGTCTCCTTCCGGCGAGCGGGTGTCTCTGGCGCAGTTGACTAACGTAGAAGTCAAGGACGGAGCGTATGACATCTTTCGGGAAGGCAACAGCCGCTACGTGGCAGTAACCTTCAACGTGCGCGGCCGGGACCTGGGAACCACGGTCGAAGACGCGGTTAAGGCGATCGGCCAAAAAGTGAAGTTGCCGCCGGGCTATACCATCGGTTGGTCGGGAGAATACGAAAGTGAAAAGCGCGCCGAAGCGCGGCTGGCGCTCATCGTCCCGATAACGATACTCGTCGTTTTCATTATTCTCTACACGATGTTTCGCTCTTTCAAATGGGCGACGCTCCTTCTGCTGAACGTCGGGTTGGCTCCCGTCGGGGGCTTCCTGGCTCTTTTGGCGACAGGGACCTACCTCAGTGTGTCTTCCGGAGTCGGCATGTTGGCGCTGTTCGGCGTATCGGTGCAGACCGGAGTCATCATGCTCGAATACATCAACCAACTCAGGGCGAGGGGGCACTCGATCGTGGACGCCGCCGTCGATGGGGCGGCCCTCCGGCTTCGCCCGATCATGATGACGATGCTGGTGGCGACTCTGGGGCTGCTGCCCGCGGCGCTGTCGCACGGCATCGGATCCGATTCGCAGCGGCCGTTCGCGATCGTCATCGTCGGTGGGCTGATTTCCGCTTTGCTGTTGAGCATCGTTTTGTTGCCGACGTTTTATGTATGGATCGCGCGGGATGGCGATCAACTCCCCGAACCGGAAGGTTCTTTCGAGGAGCAATGAGAACTCAGCGCGAGAGAGTAGTTATGAAACGTTATCGAATCTTAGTAATTGCCACGGTAGTGCTCGGCGGCCTAAAAGTGAACCCGGCGTTCGCGCAGGGGCCTGCCAGGATTACGCTCGATCAGGCTATCGACTTAGCGTTGAAGCACAACCACACCCTGCAGGCCGCGCGGACGACCATCCAACAGAGCCAGGCCGCCGAAATCACCGCCAACCTGCGGCCGAACCCGACGATCTTCACGGACTGGGAGTATCTGCCGATCTCCAAGCTGCCCGGCGAATCGCTTCCGGCATATCTCCAAGGCTCGACCGAGGGCGACCTGGGGTTGAGTTACTTGATTGAACGCGGCAAGAAGCGCCAGCGCCGGCTGCAAGCTGCCCAGGACGCGACAGCCGTGACTCGCGCGCAAGTGTTCGATAACGAACGCACCCTTGCGTTTCAGGTTGGCCAGCTTTTCTATAACGTCCTACTGGCGGAATCGGTACTTGACCTTGCGAACGCGGATTTGAAGGCGTTTCAAACTACGGTGGACATCGGAGAACGCCAGTACAAAGTCGGCGCCATCAGCCAGAACGACTACCTGCAGATCAAGCTCCAGTTGGTGCAATTTCAGACCAATGCCGAACAGGCCGTGCTGGCGCGGGATCAGGCGCTTTCGGATCTTCGACAACAGCTCGGTTATGAGTCCGTTCCGGCCGACTACGGGGTCACCGGCGAGTTCGAATATCAACCGCTGGCGTTTAGTCTCGAAGAATTGCAGACGAAGGCCCTTCAGAATCGTCCGGACCTGCGCGCGGCGGTGCTAAGTATCACGGCCGCCCAAAGTCAACATGCGCTGGCTAAGGCCAATGGAAAGCACGACCCTACCGTCTCGGCCAATTACTCGCACGTCAATGGCATCAGCGCCGCCACCTGGTCATTCAGTATTCCGCTGGCGATCTTTGACCGGAACCAGGGCAACATCGCGCAAACACGCGTCGCCATCCGGCAAGCCGAAGAGCAACAGAAGGCGGCCAGCGGCCAGGTACTTACGGACGTGAGAGACGCGTATGTCGGGGTGGAATCGAACGGCCGCGTCGCGAAGATTTACGTCTCCGGCGTACTGGCCGATGCGAAGCTCAGTCGCGATATCAGCGAATACTCCTACCGGCGCGGCGCCACGGCGCTGCTCGAGTTCCTGGTCGCCCAGCGCAATTACGATGCCATCGAGCTGGCGTACCGTCAGTCCGTGGCCGCGTACCTGACGTCGATCGAGCAGCTTCGCCAGGCGGTGGGAACAAGGAGCCTGCAGTGATCCCAGGAATCCGCGACACGGCTTCGCGCGGCCCGAAGGCCGGACGAATTCACAACGGAAGGCGGTACTCATGACGAAAGCGGAAGTTCGGGCTCGCATCGAGGAAATCGGCATCATCCCCGGCATTCGCGTGTCTTCGCCGGAACGCGCGCGTTTCGCCGCGGAAATGGTGAACCGCGCCGGTATCCCGATCGCTGAAATCACCATGACCGTGCCTCGCGCGCTCGACGTGATTTCTCACCTGGCCAAGACTCTGCCCGACATGGCCGTCGGCGCGGGAACGGTTTTGGATGCCGAAACTGCCTGGCGCTGCCTGGACGCCGGCGCCACGTTTTTGACCAGTACGGGACTTGTCCCGGAGGTCGTCGAGTTCGCGTTGAAGAACGATCTCGTCGTATTTCCCGGCGCGATGACTCCCACGGATGTGATTGCCGCATGGAGGACCGGCGCGGACTTCGTCAAGATCTTCCCTTGCGGACCACTCGGCGGCCCATCGTACATCCGCTCGTTGAAGCTGCCCTTTCCTCAGGTGCCCATGATTGCCACCGGCGGCGTGAACCAGCGAACCGCCGGCAACTTTATTCTCGCGGGAGCCACGGCATTGGGTATCGGAGCGGAGTTGATCAACCCGGAGGCTCTCCCGGTCATGAAGGAAGAACAGATCCAGGAGTTGGCGCGCAGATACGCCGGCATGGTGAAAGCCGCCCGCGCGCAACAGAACGCACGGTAACCAATATGAAAAGAAGAGTGGCGGTGACGTTTGTGCTGGGCGCGCTGGGTATCGCGCTGCCCTCGTTCGCGGCGGACGGCGCCCATGCCAACGGGCCCAGGCAATCGTTCGAATCGACCGACACCCAGCGCGTGGCCTTCTCGCCTGGCGGCACCATTCGGTTGGTCGATTCGTACGGCTATCTGACCGTGGAAGGTTGGGACGAGCCGGCGGTCGCGGTCGCTGTGACGAAGTCGACCGATCGCTTCTACGACCCAGCGGAGAAGCGGGAGGCCGAGCGGCGCTTCGAGCTGGTCCGGGTTGTCACCGAACGGCGGTCGGACAAAGAAGTGACGATATCGACCATCCTGCCGGCCCGCAGTCCGCTCTTCCGATCCATCCTTCCCTTGGATCGCATCGTTCTCACCAAGCCCCTGGTGCCGAACACCAGGCGCGGCGTGACGATTGAATACAAGGTGCTGGTGCCGCGCGACTCGCGCCTGGTGGTTCGCCACGACACCGGCTATGTATGGGTGAGCGACGTGACCGGAGACATCGACATGAACAGCCGCACCGGCGACATGATCGTGATGCTGCCGGACCCGGGGCCATACTCGATCGACGCGCGAACCAGGCTGGGCAGCGTTTCTTCGGATCTTGTTGGCAAGGGTCGATACCGATTCCTCGCGGGCGCTCACTTCGCCGGTGCAAACCAGACTGCGGCGCGGCGAATCACCCTCCGGATGGGTTGCGGAAGCATCACGATCAAGCAAGTTCCACCCTCGGGTCCATTCTGGAAGAACTGAGGAATCGCCTGCGGCTGGGCGGATGGGGAGCGGCCCAGGCCTGCCGTTGGCGCCTGGGCGAATCTCTCCCAGCGGCGTCACCCAGCGGTCGCGGCCAGCGGCGCGATCCGGGGCGGTATGTCACACTTATGACTTCTTTATGAGCCGTGAAAGAACTTTCACGACCGATAAAAAAAACGTGTAAGCTGATATTGACGGGAATGGCCGTTGAGGAGGTTTACTCGTGTCTGCTGCCCAGCGGATGTTTAATTGGATTGGCGTCGTCCTGGCGCTGGCGTGTTTTGCCGCTGTCCTGGCTGGCAACACGGAACTGATCTGGCGATTCGAGCGCGCCGGTTTCCCGCTGTCCTGGGTGCTCGCTGGCGCTGCCATACTCGCGTTTCTCGCCACTGAGTTTTGCGACACCGACGCTTCCCTTCCCAATGAAGCGGAAGATGCAAGTTCGCAGTTTTCTTCCGAGTGGGAAGCCGTCGAACTGCAGCGTTGATCCGGCAAGAAGCTGCTCGCTGGCGGTAGCGGCCCCATTCGCATCCTCCGCGCGCACTCGCGGCGGCCTGGTCGCGGGTTCTTGATTCCGATTGCGTCATCCATAGAGCGGCGACTTGCCGGGCGCTCCGGCGTACTTGCCGCGCAATTCGCGCGCAATCGGACCAGCATCCGTAGCCCCCCTCCCAGGCTTGGTTGGCGGCCTGGCTCCCGGTCTGGCCGGGAATTGGGTGAGTTTTCTTTCACGTTGCATCGCGGTAAAGTACCTTCTGTAGACGATGCAGGGGGTGACGGGGGAGCGCGATCCGGTTCGTGGGGTCTATCCCGGCTGGCAGCAGGAATACTGGCGGATGGGCCCGGGCGCGAGAGGAATTGGAGCGCACCGTACGTGGCTGCCGTGGAATTCCGTCAACCACCTGCACGGCATCGCCGGACTGGAAGATTTTGACAGGGATCTGTACCTGCAACTGGCCAAGGGGAATTAGTGCGTTCACCCCGGATCAAGAAAGCAAATAGGATGGACATGAAAACGAGAACCAACTTTGGACTTATGCTCGCTCTGGCGCTGACGCCGATTAGTGCCACATTGACGATGGCCGGGCAGGCCGGGGCGGGAATCGATGTTCCTCCTTCCAGGCCGAAAGGCACATGCGACATCTACGCCGCCGCCGGCAGCCCCTGCGTTGCCGCGCACAGCACGACGCGCGCGTTGTTCGCCTCCTATGACGGCCCGCTCTACCAGGTGCTGCGCCAGTCCGACGGCAAGACGCTGGACATCGGCGTCGTCCAGCCCGCCGCATCGCCGGTTCCGGACGCCGGCGGCTACCCCAACGCGGCCGCGCAGGACGCCTTCTGCGCCAACACCTACTGCTGGATCACCACTGTCTACGACCAATCCGGCAAGCACAACGACCTCATCCAGGCGCCCCGCGGCGGATTCAGCGGCCCGGCCCTGGG
>PMKM01000186.1:0-6090 GCA_003157745.1 Bryobacterales bacterium
ATCGGACTCGGAAGCGCCGATGACGCCTCATTTCGTGTTCCTTGCCCGCCTGGGTTCGCGACGGTCCAAATGAAAAGGACTTACCCAATGGGACGCCCATTGTCTTCGACGGTGCCGCAGCCAACGGCAAACACCGGCTTTGGCCGCTGTGTTTCTTCCGAGCGAACACGGCTGAAGCCGATGCCCTGATACAAGGCCGGGAGGGACGAAGCCCTGCGCGCCCCAACACTCGGATTCGTACGGGTTCGCTCGGAACCGGGAGCGTCGCCCTTCCTGCGTCGCGCCCCCTGCGGTTGGATCTGGCCGCGCGAGTGTTGACAAAGTACCGCGACGGGCGCATACTTGGGTAGACTGTCGACACGAAGGGATTCGGACCGCATGGCCCTCCTCCAAGGCACCCTCGATCTGCTCATTCTGCGGACCCTGCTGTTTGGTCCGAACCACGGACAGGGAATCGCCCATGCAATTCGGCGACAGTCGGAAGAGGTGCTGCTGGTCGACCATGGGTCGCTCTATCCTGCCCTCCAGCGCCTCGAAGACAAGGGCTGGCTCCGCGCCGAATGGGGCACCAGCGAGAACAACCGCAAGGCGCGCTTCTACACGCTGACGAAGGCGGGCAGGAAACAACTCACGGCGGAGACCGGTGCCTGGCGGCGCCTGGTGGCCGCCGTCGGACGGGTACTCGAACCCGAAGGGCGAATGAGCTGAGCCATGTGGAAGCGCCGGCGCAGCAACCAGGACTTTTCCGAAGAGATTCGCGCGCATCTGGCGATTGAAGCCGATCGGCTTCGGCAGGAAGGCCGCAGCGAGGAAGAAGCCGCCTTCGCCGCGCGTCGCGCGCTGGGGAATCTTACCGCAATCGAAGAACGGTTTCATGAAGCAAATCACTGGTATTGGCTCGACCAGCTCCGGCAGGATGTGCGCGGCTGCCTGCGGCAGTGGCGCAAACGCCCGCTCATGGCGGTGGTCGCGCTCCTGACGATCGCCCTGGGAACCGGCCTAAACGTCGCCATCTTCCAGGTTGTCTGGAGTGCGCTTCTGAAGCCGCTGCCCTACCCGAATGCCGCGGAACTGGTGCAGGTCTGGGCGGTCGACCGCGCCGGCGGCCTAATGGACGCGGCAGATCGCCGCTTCCCGAATGGATTGACGGTTCAGTTGTGGCGATCGCGCAGCCGCAGCTTCCAAATGTTCGCCACCTACCGTCCGTGGCGCGCCACGGTAGGCAGCGGAGGCGATCCGGAACGCATCCCCGCGGGAGTGGTATCCGCCGAATTTCTGCCGGTTTTGGGCGCTCACTTTGTCTTGGGCCGGCCTTTTTCTGCCGAAGAGTTGCATCCTGGGACCGACGACGCCGTGGTCCTCACCTACGGATATTGGACGACGCGGTTCGCCGGCGACCGCAACCTCATCGGAAGCAGCATCCTTGTCGACGGCAAGCAGTTCCGGGTGGTCGGAATCCTCGCGGCCGATTTTCGCGACCTGGTTACGTCGGCCGCGAACCCGCCGAGCGTGTACCTGCCGATTTCCAACTTCGCCATAGGGCCGTTGCGCGTTTATGACGGCTTCATAGTGGGACGGCTGAGAAACGGTACAGGGATAGAAACGGCGCGCTCCGAATTGGAATCGCTGGCGCGGCAGGCCGCCATAGGGAGCGAGGAGGGCAGCAAGCCGCAAGGCGTCAGGATTACCCCCCTTGCCGACGAGGTCGGGCACGCCGTGCGTCCGGCGCTGCTGGCCTTGTTTGCCGGAGCCGTCTGCCTGCTGTTGATCGCGTGTACGAATGTGGCCAATCTGCTTCTCGCGCAAGCCATTGGGCGGCGGCACGAGCTGGCCATTCGCACCGCGGTGGGAGCTGGGCGGATGAGACTTGTCCGGCAACTCCTCACGGAGGCGTTGGTCCTCTCTTTCTGCGGCGCGCTCGTGGGGCTCGGCGCGGCTTGGGCGCTCTGCCGGGGCATGGTTGCCCTCTATCCGGGCACCCTTCCTCGCATGGCCGAGGGCGGCGCCACGAGTGCAGTGCTTCTGTTTGCCGTGGCGCTGGCTACCGTGAGCGCGGCGTTTTTCGGCGTGCTGCCGGCGCTCCTGGCTACCAGCCGGCAAGGCGATGGAAGCTTGCGGATCGGCAGGGGCGGCACGGTGCCGGGCGCGGGCCGCTGGCGGGGAGTTCTGATCGCCCTGCAGGTGGCGACTACGGCGACGTTGTTGATCGGAGCCGGCCTGCTGGTGAAAAGTTTCACCACCCTGCGCTCCGTCGACCTGGGTTTCGATCGCGACCATCTCTTCACAGCGCAAGTGGCCCTTCCGCACAGCCGTTATAAGACAGATGCGGATTATGCCCGTTTCGCTCAGTTATGGGTGGAGCGCCTGAAGCGCATTCCCGGAGCACGCAGTGCGGCCGTAACGAACACGCTGCCGCTGGCCTTCAACATGCTGACCAATGTGCAGTTTGACGTCTCCGGTCAGACCGAGCACCGGGTGGGCGGCCGCGCGGTGATGGGAGACTACTTCAAGGCCCTCGGGCTCCGTATGAAACTAGGGCGCGCGCTCACGGCGGCCGATGATGGCCGGCGCGACGTGGTCGTGGTCAACGAAAGCTTCGTGCGCGGTTATTTGCAGAACATCCCTCCAGTGGGTGCGGTCCTGCGGTTCGGGCCGAGACCGGCCACCGTGGTCGGAGTTGTGCGCGACATCCGCACCTATGGGTTACGGCGAGCCGTGCCGCCCGAAATCTACCTGCCATTCTCGACGCTGCCCAGCCCGTTGATTGACGTCGTCGTCCGCTCCGGCGTGGCGCCCGCGGAAATCACCGCCGCCGCGCGCGCGGAGTTACGCCAACTGGATCCCGGCCTCGCCTTGGCGCAGGTCTCGACGATGGACCGCATCGTCGATGGCGAATTCTCCCAATCGCGTTTTCAGGCTGCACTCTTGGTCCTGTTTGCCTTGGTCGCTGTGCTGCTTGCCACGGTCGGCATCTACGGAGTCATCGCGCAGGGCGTGCGCGCACGGACGCAGGAATTCGGCGTCCGGCTGGCGCTGGGAGCCACCGCGCCGAACGTCTTCTGGCTGGTGCTGAAACAGGGCTTGTGCGCACCGCTGATCGGATTGGCCGCCGGCCTCGGGATCGCATCGCTGACGGGCCGTGTGCTGCAGACCCTGCTATTCGGCGTCACGCCGCGCGACCCGCTGGTGTTTGCCGCCGCGGCAGTGTTGCTCACGTTGGTCTGTGTCGCCAGTTGCGGGCTGCCCGCCCGGCAGGCCTGCCGGACCGATGCCGCACGGGCGCTGAGGGACGAATAAGCCTGAATTCCGAAGTTCGGCCGCCTTGTATCAGGGCACGGCTTGAGCCGTGCCGAAAGACAAAGTCATTACGGGGCTTCAGCCCCTGTTCGACGCACAGGGGCTAAAGCCCGTCAAGTTCATTCGGTTCCGGCACGGCTCAAGCCGTGCCCTGATACAAGATCTGTTTTCCCAAAAGCCTTGCGATGTGGAAATGCAACCTCGCCGAAGTCGACTTCGGAATTCAGAATAAGCAACCCGGTAAGCCGGTTAAGTCGGCAGTATGATGATGTCGTCGGTGGCCGAGAGCGCCCGGAGCGCCCCCTTTCCCCAAATTCTACCCATGAAGGCGAAGCGGGGACGCACCTTCAGTTCTCGGCCGGCTGCTTGGCGTCGTCAACGACGATTACCTGGAAGGTCGCCTTGCCGGGGACGAGCTTCAGGCCGAGCGTGCGTAGGGCGCCGAAGATGGTAGGCCCAGCCGAAGCGTCTTCCGGCGGGGGCCCGGCCTCCTCTACATGCGGTTGACCGTTCAGGTACATTACACCGCCTGGGCCGCTCGTGGGCGGAACAACCTTGAACTCGATGTCGTACTGCCCGGTCAGCCCAGTCCTGTTGACTACCCGACGGCCGGTAAATTGGTACAGCGACAAGGCGAAGTAGTCCATCGTGGTGCCGTAGTGGTCTACTTTCCACAGCATCCCATCCGGGGAGATATTTGGACCGCCGCAATACTTTGAGCCTTTCGGCGGTGGCCCCGGCCTGGCGTCCGGATTGGCGTCCGGATCGAACACCACGCAACTGCCTGTCTTCACCGGCTGAAGAATGTCCCGCACCAGGGTCAGTTCGTAGACCGGAGCTTCCACTGTTTCCCTGTGATACTTAACGCCAAATCGCTCTTCGACAAGCGATCGAAGCATGGGGCCTTCCATCATCGCCTTCGGCGGCAAGCCGTCGGCTTTTGCCACCACATCGAACTTGTCTTTGTCGATCCACGCCGGCCCGCCCTTGACTTGTACACGGCCGGATCTCAACCACTCGTCGCCCGGATTATTGCTGATGCTCAGAAGATGCAGAAGCGTCGTACATGTGAGCGTCAACCTACCGGGAGATGTGCGCGTGGGAAGGTGGTTCTGGTCGCAGGTGCCGCTGCGTCGAACGGAAGCGACCTCGAAGGCTTGCTTCGTGGAGCCGGGCGGCGATTGGACTTGCCCCGCGTCCGGACGACCGCCTGACAATAGAAGGAGGATGGCAATAATCGAATGCATTGTAATTGTCCCCGGAGTATGAACTTACCATGAGGGTCAACCTCGCGTCCAACGCGACAGCGCATATGCGAAAAACGGAAAAGAGAGACGCATTTTCATGAAACGGAAAAGCGTTGGACTTGACTCCCCCATCGCCCTCCCGACCCCATTCACTCCCACCTCCAGAAGTTTTCAATTCCTCCAACCATCGCCGTCACAAGCACTTACCGCATCCGCTCCCCACATTGCGCACCCCTTTCGCCCGTCGTCCATGTCACAGTGATGGTGTGGCGGGTCCCCGTCCTGCCCGCCCGGGCGCAAGTCCGGCGCCGCAGTGTCCAAACCGGCCAAACGGGGTGAATTTGCCCCGTTTGGGACTGCCGGTTTTGTTTGTTTTCAGTGACTTAGTTCGCTTCAGGCGGGGCAAATTCACCCCGTTTTGGAAGCACTTGTAACATACTTCATTCGACCCCTAAACCCGGCACAAACGGGTAACATCCTCTTTTCTGCGCCCTCCCTGTAGAATGGAAGCACGCATGTTGCAGTCTCTCGTGGGGATGGACCTCGCCGAATTGCGCGAGGCGCTGGGCTCCGATCAACCCGCTTACCGCGCCAAACAGGTTTACGAAGCGATCTATCGCGGCCGCGCGACCGATTTGACCGATATCAGCGCCTTGCCCGCCGCGCTGCGCGAGGGCTTGAGCGAGCGGCTCGCCGTTGGACTGCCGGAAATCGACCGCCGCTTCGAATCGGCCGATGGCACGCGGCGCTATCTGCTCCGCCTCGCCGATGGCCGCATGGTCGAAACCGTCTTAATGCCCGAAGGCGAGCGCGACACCATCTGCATTTCGAGCCAGGCCGGTTGCGCGGTCGACTGCAGGTTTTGTATGACCGCGCTGCTCGGCCTCGAACGCAGCCTGACGGCGGGCGAAATCGTCGGCCAGGTGCTCACACTCGCGCACGATAACGGGCTCGACCGCGTGCGCGATCCGCGCCGCCTCAACATCGTCATGATGGGCCAGGGCGAGCCGCTCCTCAATTTGCCGAACGTGCTCAAGGCCACCCGCCTGCTGCTCGATCCGGATGGCTTCGCGCTCTCCCCGCGCCGCATCACGGTTTCGACCGTCGGCATCGTGCCGAAGATCGCCGAACTCGGCCGCGAGCCGGTGCGGCCCAAGCTGGCGATTTCGCTCAACGCCTCGACCGAGGAAGCGCGCGCGGAGCTGATGCCCATCACGCGCAAGTATCATTTGAAGGATCTGATGGAAGCCTGCCACGCCTATCCGCTGCGGCCGTGGGAGAAGCTGACGTTCGAATACGTGCTATTGAAGGGCGTCAACGATTCGGACGCCGACGCGCGCCGCGTGGCCAAGCTGCTGGCGAACATCGACGCCAAGCTCAACCTGATTGCGTTGAACCCGGGCCCGGAGATTCCCTTCGAGACCCCGGACGCGGACCGCGTGGCCAGCTTTCAGGCCATCGCGCGCCGCTCCGTCCCCTGCTTCATCCGCAAGCCGCGCGGCCTGGATATTTACGCCGCTTGCGGGCAGTTGAAATCGAGCGCCGT
>PMKM01000186.1:6123-12993 GCA_003157745.1 Bryobacterales bacterium
GTTGCGGATCACCTCGCGGTAGTACACGGTCAGCGCGTTCTGCACCCGCTCGCCGTTGAGACCGTTAAGTTGGAATCCCTGCTCCTTCTGCACGCGCAGGCGGGTGGCCATTTCCCCGGTCACCAGCGCCGCTTGCGAGTCGATGAAATCGCCCGCCTTGGCCACGCTGAAGCTGATCACGGGGACGGACAACACGGCCAGGCACACGTTGCACAGGCCGCTGCCGCAGGAGATCCCGATGCCGCTGTAATTGCATTCGCTCAATTCGCCGAACACCACCGCCAGGCCCTCCACAATGGGCGTCGGCGCGTATCCCAACTCCCGGAGCAACTCGTGGATCGATGCCTCGTGATAGGCCAGGCCGGTCTCCTCGCCCTCGATGGCGGCGGGCACGCTGAAGAAGATCTTCTGCCCCTCGATCGCCGCCGGGCCGACCAGCTTGGTGATGATGTGGCGCNNGGCGAGCGAGTGCGGCTCGTCCGGATTGATGACGCCCCTCCGCATCGGCCGCCGCGTTTCGACGTGGAAAACCTCCGCGAACTTCTCCGCGTCGTTGCCCGCGACCACGATTTCCGCGCCCCGCACTTCGTGCAGGATTCCTTCGCGCTGGAGCAGATTCTCCGCCAGCTTGGAATACGGCAGAGTCAGGAAGGCGTTCAACTGCGCCTCATACTCGTACCGCTTGCCTGTGTCTCGCGCCACCACGATCCGGCTCGTCCCGACGTCGAGCCCAAGCGCCTGCGTGTAATCCGATTGCGGAGTCTTCATCGATCTCTCCTATCCTCTCGACCTACTCGAACGGGTACTTATTCTCCCGGAACAACTGCTCGGATAATCGCCGCACGCGCCGTAGTTCCGCGCGCCGGAAAGGCTGCAGCTTGTACTTCGGCCGGCAAAACATGGCCGCCACCAATAATGCAATTCCCAGCCCGGCGATTAACACGGCTCCCGCCTATCCTCGCGCCGCGCGCACCGGCTCCAGCACCACCGACAGATTGGCGCTGTGCGTCGCATGCGCGTGCGGGACACAGAACGCCGCCGCATCCGTCATGCGCTGCGCTTCCAATTGCTTTTCTTTTTGCCAGGCGCGAAACTCGTCTTCGTGGCGGGCGATCACGTCCAGATTGGCCTGCAACTTCTGCAGGTGCTTGCTCGTCAGGCGATCCAGGTCCGCCTGCACCCGGCGGTTCTCCTCGAGTTTGGCCGCTTCAATCCGCCGCAGCCCGGCCTCGCGCGTTTCCTCCTGCTGGTCCAGCAGGCGCTGCTGGTAGACGGCATCCTGGATGAGACTCTCGACACTCGTCCCCGCCGCATCGAGCGCCATCAGCAGCGCGCCGCGCTTGGCGTCCGACGACATGCCGGCCAGGTGAGGGCTGTTGAGCATTTCCATCGTCTTGGCAACGCCCCACATGCGGTCCGTCCGATTCGAGAAACCAAACCACCGTTTGAACATAGGCGACTCCGGTTCACGCCGGCCTTTCGTGACGTTTCTGGCCTTGGCGCTAATCCCTGTTTGGCTTGGTAGTACATCCAAGATTAGGTTTCTCTCACGGACTTTTTTGTGGAAAAACGCAGCGAAACGAGGGATTCGCGACCGGAGTACGATAAAAGACCTGGAATTCCTAAGAGAATTCGCCGATTCCGCCGATACCATTAACACGGATGGGTAGGAGCATCGAAAGGACATCGATCGCCTTGGTCGCCGGCCACATCGGCGACCCGGTAACCCGCTTGCGTTTTCTCAAGGCCGTGACGCCACGCGACCAGTGGGACGGCGCGCGGCGCGGGCCGTGGCGGGCGTTCTTCCACTATCTGTTGCTGGCGATCGTTCCGCTGACCCTGATCGCGGCGTTTCTCGTGATGCGTGCCGCGGCGCGCGTACCGGCGACGGAGGCGTGGAAGCCACCGGCCAGCGTTGCGCACCGCGTTCCCGCACCGGCATCCGCCCTGCCCGAGATTTGGATGGTGGAGAAGGACAAAACCGAGGAGGTGTTCAGCAACGGCTTGCACATCGACACCCGGTTTACCGTGTCCAACCATCCGCGCTCATACCTGGCATTCCCGGTGAATGGCCCCGCCAGCCGGGCGGTGCGGCGCTCGGTCCCCGTGGGCATCGTCTTCCATACCACCGAGAGTCTGCAAATCCCCTTCGAGGCCAATCAGAACCGCGCCTTGAAGCGGATTGGGGAATCGCTGCTCGAATATGTCGGCGGCAGGTGCTCTTATCATTACTTGATTGACCGGTTCGGCCGCGTGTTCCGCGTGGTGGCGGAGCAGGACGCGGCCAATCACGCCGGGTACTCGGTGTGGGCGGACGACCAGTACCGGTATCTCAACCTCAACGAGAGTTTCCTGGGAGTCTCGTTCGAAGCCCGCACGGAAAAGGGAGAGACCGATGCTCATCTCAGTCCGGCGCAAATCAGCTCGGCCGCCATGTTGACGGACTTACTGCGCGGCCGCTATCGAATACCGGTGACTAACTGTGTCACTCACTTGCAGGTTTCGGTCAACCCGGATAGCATGCGGGTGGGTTACCACACCGATTGGGCGTCCGGCTTCCCGTTCGAGCAGGTGGGGCTGCCCGATAACTACGCGCTAGCGCTACCCTCGGTGATGGCTTTCGGTTTCGTCTGCGACCACGCCGTGCGCGAGGCGGCCGGTCCGCGTCTGCTCGCAGCCATCGAACAAGCCGAAGGCGCCTTCGACCGCCGCGCCGAGGCCGCCGGCATGCGCCCGCTCGTCTACCGCAACACGCTGCAGCGCGAGTACCGCACGCTTCTCACCCAAGTCAAAGCCGCGCAACACGAGGTTCGCGATGGGATCGACGGGGACGGAGGGCAATAGGGAAGATCGAGCCGCGTTCGGTCAAGCGGCTGGATCGATTTCTACTACGCCTGCGAAGCTCGATGGTGCCGGGATGGCGCTGCCTTCCTCGCGCATGCCTTCAAGATGAAACTCGATAGCTTCGTGGATGAGTCGCTCCACTTCCTCTCGCGAATCGCCAACCGAAATGACGCCCGGAAGGTCGGGGACGTACGCACCCCAGGAAGTAGGCCCATTTTCGTAAATGACGGTGTACGTCATCAATCGCTCTCCTTCCCTTCCAGTCCGGCACTGCGGAGAATCGCCTTGAGCGTTCCCATCGGCACATCCTTGCCTGGCTGGCCTGGCACGGTGACAACCATTCCCTTTTGCGGATGCAGGTACTGACGATGGCTGCCTCTCGTCGCCTTCAGCCGCCAGCCGGCGGATTCGAGCCGGTAGATCCGGTCCCTGACCTTCACTTTCCAAATGATACCGCCCCGCGTCGCCAATCGCGGGTAGAGTCTGAATAGTGTGTTCGCGGGAACTGCCGATTTTCACGCCTTCGGAAACGAAGTCTCGGCACCGTACTTGAACAGAGCGTTATCCAACTTCCGCAATCCCTGTATCCCGGATACACCGCAGACGGCAGCGAGTTCGGAGACCACAGGGCAGAAGGAATTCAAGTAGCCGTCAATCGTCTCCTCAACTGGTGAACCAAGGCGGTTCATGGCGGTCGCGACCCTTGAATCGAGGATGGGATACAGGCCCCCGCTAGTGAAGTGCAGCAAGGTGGTCGCTCGTGACAGGCCGAACCTGTAGTTCAGAACCAAGTCGCCTTTCTTGCCCGCCACGAACCTCCTCTCGGACCAACGATCAAGAAACGCAGCGAGGCCGCTCTGCTCCGGGCACTCAGGTGGGTCTGCCTTCGCTTGCATCCAAATGTCGTAAGCCTTCGGCGTTCCTGATTTCCAACTGCCGTTGTTCGGCTTGAGGCCCTCTTTCCATCGTCCGACCTGCTCGAAATCCTCGCTTGATAGCTTTCCCTGCTTCCCTATCAGGGCAGAATACTCGTCGTTATCTCCGCCGTCATAAAGGCCCGCCCAATGGTCCAGCCAAGCACGGGGCTCGACCTCACGCCATTCTGGATAGAGGAACTTGAATCGGTTCATTGTGGGCATGGAACCCTTCGCCTTGCGCTAGTCTCGCCTGTATGCCGTGCCTCCAGTATACAGCCAGCGCCACCGCTCGCTGTTCTTCCATCAACGCACTTTATTAGACACTACCCAATCGCGACGGACCGCGCAGTATCGGCTTTACATGTAGCATTTTCCAGTCACACCAGTTTGGTGCATAATGGTGTAATGAGAGCGGGAAGTAGGACGGTGCGGCAAAGCGTCAGTTTGCCGGGGAACGTGGCGACGAAAGTTCGCGGTCTGGCGAAGGCTCGCAAGTTGAGCGCCAACAGGATGCTGGTGGAACTGATCGAGAGCGGCATCGAGGCCGAACAGCGCAAACAGGCGGAGTTTTTCGACCTTGCCGAGCGCTTCCGCGCGGCGACGGACCCCGATGAGGTCAAACGCCTGGGCGATCAGATGGGCCGCATGGTCTTCGGTGACTGATGCCGCGAATCGAGAGCTGGGCGAACCTGCCGGAAGGAGTGCGCCAGCACCTGATCGACAGAATGCACCAACGGACCATCAGCATCGCGGATCTCAACTGCCTGCGTCGTTGGATCGAATCGAAACCGGAGGTGCCGGAGGGCGACTGGTACAAGGACTTCGGTGCGTTCAAGCTCTGTGGCCAGGGACCATCCCCGAAGACGTTTCTGCTCCGTGGCCAGGCCGCCAGAGGGAAGGCGGTTTGAGCGTGCTACCCTCTCGGCGTCAGAACCGCGGCCGAGTGCTGGCGAAACGACCGTCAGGCGTGAGATCATAAATACGACTCCCATGCCCGAAACCCAATACGTCCACGGTTACTCCGCGCGCGAGGCGGACCGGCTGGCCGACCAGGCCAACGCGCTGAGCGATTTGCTGCACCATGACACGGCGTATCCCCGGGCGAGTCTCGTCCTCGAATGCGGCTGCGGGACCGGGGCGCAGACGGTGCATCTCGCGCGGCGGAGCTTCGGGGCGCGGATTGTCTCGGTGGACATCTCGGCGGACTCTCTCGCTCAAGCCCGCGCGCGGATCGAGGCGGCCGGTCACGGCAACGTCGAGTTCCAGGTGGCGAACTTGTTCGATCTGCGGTTTTCGGATGAGCACTTCGACCATGTCTTCGTCTGCTTCGTGCTGGAGCATTTGCCCGATCCGGCGGCGGCTCTCAAAGCTATTCGGCGCGTGCTGCGCCGCGGCGGCACGATCACGGCGATCGAGGGCGATCACGGCTCCTGGTACTGTCATCCGCAGACGCCCGAATCCTCGCGCGCCGTCGAGTGCCTGGTGGAACTGCAAGCGCGGATGGGCGGCGACGCATTGGTGGGTCGGCGGCTCTATCCGCTGCTCGCCGAGGCCGGTTTCCGCGACGTGCACGTCAGCCCGCGCATGGTGTATGTCGACAACAGCCGGCCGGACCTGGTCGAAGGTTTCTCCAGAAACACGTTCACCGCGATGGTGGAGGGAGTCCGCGAGCAGGCGCTCGCGGCAGGGTTGATCGATCGCCGCACGTGGGAGAAAGGCATCGCGGATCTGTACCGCGCGACGGAGCCCGATGGGACCTTCTGTTACACCTTCTTTAAAGGGTTGGCCGTGCGCTGAGATAAGTTCCCCGGCCGCAGCCTCTCGCCGGATACCGCCGCGCATCGCCCGCGCCGATCAGTACCGGCGGGTGCCTTTTGTTACAGTTCTCTGACAAGAGAAATTGCGCCAAACGCCCGTCCTGTATATGTGTTCTTGTATTACAACCCTCGGTGTCCTACGATAGACTTTCGGGAGAAACGCATGTTCAGAAAACTGATAACGATGTCGGGGATGATCGGGTTGGCGGTGGCGCCTGCACTCGCCGATTTCAGCTACCACGAGAAGAGCGCGGTGACCGGAGGCTCCGTCGCATCCATGATGAAGGTGGCCGGAGTGTTCTCCAAGGCCGCCCGCGAGCCGATGGAAGCCACCATGGCGGTGAAGGGCAACCGGATGGCGCATCGCAGCGAACGCCATGGCAGCATCGTCGACCTGGACGCCGAGACGATCACGCAAATCGACTTGCAGCGGAAAACGTACTCCGTGATGACCTTTGCGCAGATGAGGGCGATGATCGAGCAAATGCAGCAAAAGATGAAGCAGAACCCCAACGCCAACCAGATGTCCTTCAAGGTTACCGCCAACAAGACGGGGAACCGCAAGGAGATCGCCGGCATGAACTCGACCGAGTTCATCCTGAAGATGGAGATGGTGGGCACCGATCAGCAGTCCGGCCAGCAGGGCGGGATGGCGATTACGACCGATCTCTGGGTGGCCCCGGCCGCCGCTGGATACGACGAGTTCCGCCGCTTCGAACACCGCATGGCCGAGAAACTGAACTGGGCTCCGGGCGGCAACATGTTCATGGCGAATCCGCAGGTGACCGAAGGCATGGCCGAGGTCGCTAAGGAGATCAGCAAGCTCGACGGTATGCCGGTGTTCGAGACGGTTTCCATGGGAGCTGCCGGCCAGCCGGCCGGTACAGGCGCCTCCGACCAGTCGGGCGCGCAGCCGCAGCAGGACCAGCAGCGGCAACAGTCCGGGCTCGGCGGCGTGTTGGGCGGGCGCTTCGGCCTGGGCCGCAAGAAACAGACATCGCAAGACGAGGGCGGGCAAGCCGGCGGGACAGCTTCCGGTTCGCTGATCGACATGACCATCGAGATGAGCGGCTTCTCATCCGGCCCGGTCGACCCCTCCTTGTTCGAAGTGCCGGCGGGGTTCAAGCAGGTGGAATCCGAGTCCAGGCGCGCGCGGTAAGACACGAGGTACGGCCGGCATTGCCGCGGCGGTGCCGGCGAAAACACTGGGCGTCCCAGTTGGCAAGTCGTTTTTTCATTTGGATCGTCGCGAACCCCGGCGGGCAAGCAACACGAAATGAGGAGTCATCGGC
>PMKM01000186.1:13111-55402 GCA_003157745.1 Bryobacterales bacterium
TCATCGGCGCTTCCGAGTCCGATAGCTATATAGGGTTTAACTGCGTCCGCCGATTATGTCGATTGGGAGAGTGTGCGCCGCGCGGGTTCTTGAGGCGGCAGGCTGGGCCTCGGAGGCGGCGCGCTCAATGAGGTGTCATCGGCGCTTCCGAGTCGGATAGGCATACAGGATTTGGCGGCGTCCGCCGATTACGTCGATTGGGTGAGTGTGCGCCGCGCGGGTTTTCTCGACGCCAGGCTCAGCTTCCGCGGCGGCACGCTCGAAAACGATGGGCGTTCCATTTGGCAAGCCGGTTGTTTTCATTCCGATCGTTGCCAAGCCAACGGGCCAGGAACATGGCTGAAGCCGCGCCCAAATACAACAATGAGGTTCGAGATCGAGATTCAGGCTCAATGGCTATCCGGCGCTATACGCGCTCGACGCGGTCCATCTCCAAAAACTCCTGGATGCAAGGGTGCGTGGATTGCGCCAGTCCGGCGACCGGGCCGAAGTAGACGACGGCGGTNNNACCATGGTGGTGGGCTCGTCGTAGAGAATGCATTGCGGCTGCGCGGCGATGGCGCGCGCGATGGCGACGGCCCGCTTGTAGCCGGTGGAAAGATCGGCGGGATAGACGTTGCGCGCTTCGGCGATGTCGACCATGGCGAGCAGACCGTCGACCACGTCTTCCTTGTTCTGCTCGTCGTAATCGTCGCGCAGTTCGAGCGAAAAGAGCACGTTTTCGGCCACGGTCAAGGAATCGAACAGGGCGCCGGATTGGAAGACCATGGTCACCTTCTTGCGGATGCGCCGCAATTCGGGCTCGTCCATGTCGGTAATATCTTCGTGAGCCACGATCACGCGCCCGGCGTCCGGTTTGAGGAAACCCATGATATGCGAAAGCGTTACGGACTTACCGACGCCGCTGCGCCCGATAATGGCCACGGTTTCGCCGGCATTGACGTAGAAACTCGCATCGGCCAAAACCGGCCGGTCGAACGTCTTATAGACGTGGCGGAACTCGATGTAGTGCGGGTGCAGGTCGCTGGTCATGTCTGGCCCATTGCAGGCGCCGGTAATGCGTAAGTCCGGTAACGCCAATTGGCTCAATACTGAACTGGCGTACAGGGAAATGATAACATCTGGAATAAGGGCTTCCCGAATAAGCCCTTTTGTCATATACTGAGAGGGAACATTTTGCGGTGTCTTTGTTTTATCCTGGCATCGGCGGCGGCAACCCTGGCGGTGGCGGGTTCGCCATCCGCGGCGGGCACCGCGGAACGCATGGTCAGCGTGGTGAGCGCCGACCAGCGCACGGGGAGGCTGGTGAGAAGCGTGGTGACGACAACCGGACGCGGCGCGCCGGATAAGGCGTCCAGGCGCGTGGACCCCGTTGCGGCGCCGAGTGTCCAGCCGGCGCCGGCGGTTACGACCGCGGCCATCGCGGAAGCGGTGGAACGCGCCGCCGCCCAGCACTCGCTGCCGGCCGCGCTGCTTCATTCCGTTATCAAAGTGGAGAGCAATTACAATCCTACGGCGGTGTCCCCAAAGGGCGCGCAAGGCCTGATGCAGTTGATTCCGGCGACGGCGCGGCGATTCGGCGTGTCGGACGTCTTCGATCCGGCCGACAACATTCAGGGCGGGGCCAAGTACCTGCGGTATCTGCTGGATCTTTACGGCGGCGATTACCCGCTGGCGCTGGCCGCCTACAACGCAGGGGAAGGCGCGGTGGCGAAGTACGGCACGGTGCCGCCCTACCCGGAGACGCAGAACTATTTGAGATTGGTCGCGCACCATTTGCGCGAAGCGGCTCCGGCCGCTGCGGAGAAACCGCAGCCGCCGGCGGCGGCAGCGCCGGCACCGGTCCGGGTGGACGATACGACGCACGTGCAGGCGGTGGTTGGCGACGACGGCTCGCTGCATTACGTTTCGCAGTAGCGGGATGTGAAGATGAGACGATTGGCCGTGCTTCCGGTTCTTCTGGGCGCCCTGGTGGCGCAGCCCGGAACTGCGCTTGCGGCCTCGGTGACCGCCGTGCGGCACTGGCCGGTGGGCAATGCGACGCGCGTGGCGGTGGAAGTGGCGGGCAATTTCCACTACCGTTCGGATCGTCTGCACAACCCGGAGCGGATCTATTTCGACATCGTGAACGCGCGCAATGCGCTGGGCGTGCGCTATTTCGCGGAAGACGTTTCCGACGCCGTGGTGAAGCGCATACGGGTGGCGGAGACCAGTCCGGGGACGACGCGCGTGGTGATCGAGCTGGCGAGCGACGTACACGTGACGACCACGCAACTCGCCAATCCGGGGCGGCTGATGATCGAGCTGCGCGGCGCCTCGGCGCCGGCCACTCCCACCAGGCTATCGGCGCCGGAACAGGAGTTGCGAAAACCGGAACCGGCCAAGCCGCAGGTTACCATCCGCGCTTTCCATGCGCCGCCAGCCGCCGCACCGGCAGCGTTGGCTCCCACGCCGCTGCTGCCCGCGCCACCGGTGCTGGCCAGGGCTGCGCCTCCGGTCATGTATTTGCCGCTGCTGGCGAGGGCCGCCGTGCCGATGCCGCCGATGCCGGTGGAGCAGCAGGCGAGAGCCGCCGCGCTGGTGCCAACGCCGAATCCACCGCTGCAGGCGAGGACAGTCGCGCCAGATCCGCCGAAGCCTCCCGTACTGGCCAGGGCCGCTGCCGCTCCCGCGATCACGTTGAAACCCGCGGCTCCGCTCGCGGACGCAGGGCAGGAAGTGGGTAAAGCCGCACACCGCACGGCCGCCGGCGAAACGTCCCTGATCCGCGCGCTCGGCCTGAAATTGAACCGGGTGGTGATCGACCCCGGCCATGGCGGCCACGACCAGGGCACGGCCGGCGTTAAGGGATTGCTCGAAAAGGACCTGGTGCTCGACGTCGCGCTGCGGGCCGGCGCGCTGATCGAGGATCGCCTGCACGCGGAGGTGATTTACACGCGCTCGACCGACGTCTTCATCCCGCTCGAGGCGCGCACGGCGCTGGCCAACGAGAAGAAGGCCGATCTGTTCCTCTCGATTCACGCCAACGCCTCGACCGTGCCGGCCGCCTCCGGCGTCGAAACCTACTACCTGAACTTCACCGAGGCCAAGGACGCGATGGCGGTGGCGGCGCGGGAAAACGCGAGTTCGCTCGAGACGATTTCCGAGTTGCGCGACCTGATCCGGCAGATCACCCTGCACGACAAGGCGGAGGAATCCAGGGACCTGGCCGGCAACATCCAGACGTCGCTGTTCGCGCTGTACTCGCACGGCTTCCCGGGCCAGCCGGATCGCGGCGTGCGGCGCGCTCCGTTCGTGGTGCTGATCGGCGCCACCATGCCGTCGGTGCTGGCCGAAATCGGATTCGTCACCAATCCGAAAGAGGAAGCCCTGCTGCGCAAGCCCGAGTACCGGCAGAAAGTCGCCGAAGCGATTGTGCGCGGAGTGGAGCGGTATGCCGCCAGCCTGAGCCACTTTCAGGTAGCCCAGAACAAGTAAGCCCGCAATCGTTTTCGCCAGGTTATGCGCGTTCTCGCCTTTCGCCACATTCCCTTCGAGCATCCCGGCCGCATCGGGACCGAACTCGAGCGCCGCGGCATCGGTATCGATTATGCCGACCTCTACCAACCCGGCGCCGCCGCGCCCGATCCGGCGCGCTACGACGGCCTGATCTTCATGGGCGGGCCCATGTCGGTGAACGACCCGCTCGAGTACCTGGAGCGGGAGGCGGGCTGGATCGCGGAGGCGGTCGCGGCCGGCCGGCCGGTGCTGGGCATTTGCCTGGGCGCGCAGTTGATCGCCAAGGCGCTGGGGGCGCGCGTGTATCCGAACCCGGTGAAGGAGATCGGCTGGTTCGAGATCGAGCTGACCGGCGAAGGCGCGGCCGATCCGCTATTTGCCGGCGCGGCCCCGAGAGAAACGGTGCTGCAATGGCACGGGGAGACGTTCGATTTGCCACCGGGCGCGACCTGGCTGGCCTCTTCGGCCGCCTGCCGCCACCAGGCGTTTCGCGCCGGAGCGAACGCCTATGCCCTCCAGTTTCACCTGGAAGTCACGCCGGAGATGATCGAGGATTGGTGCGCACAGGACGCGAACCGCGGGGATGTGCGCGAACTGCGCACACCGATCGATCCGGCGCGGAATGCCGCGCGTCTGGCAGTCCTGGCGGAGCGGGTTTTCGGCCGCTGGTGCGACTTGCTGGCGACTGGAATACTAGTGGCCTAGGTAAAGCGACCTCATCAGTGGGGATTGTGAGTTATCGGTAGGGTAGCGCACAATAGGACTTCGGAACCCAAATATGGCTTTCTTTTCCGGGCCGGTTGGGCCATAGATGCAGTCGCAGACCGGACGCGGGCTTGTGCTGATCGTGGAGGACCCGCTGATTCAGCGGTTCGTCGGCGGCATTCTCAAGCGCGGCGGCCGCTTGGTGGTCGAGGCCGACGGGGATGGCGCCTTGCAGATACTGCGGGCCGGCGAAACCGCCGTGGCCCTGCTGATCACCAACCAGCCGGCGCGCTTTCTCGATTTTGCCGGGACGCTGCCGCTCCTGTATATTGCCGCATTTCCCGATCCCGCGCTGGCGGACCGCTTCCACCGCTGCCGCATGCTGCGCAAGCCGTTCGCTCCCGTGGACCTGATGGCGTGCGCGGTGGAACTGGCACCGCCCGAGGGGCCAGCCGGGGCGCCGCTATAATCGAAGCAGTGGATCTGGAAAAAACGCTGCTGCGCAAGGTAGGGGAGGCCATTCATCGCTTCCGCATGATTCGCGATGGCGACCGGGTCGCCGTGGCGCTATCGGGCGGCAAGGATTCGGCCACGCTGCTCGAAGCGCTGCTGTTGCTCGCCAAGCGCGCGCCCATCCAGTTTTCCGTCTGCGCGTTCACCATCGAACAGGGCAAGTTCCTGCGCCCCATCGAGCCGCTGGGCGAATACCTGCGCGAGCGCGGTGTCGCGTGGACCTATTTCCGCGACGCCCCGTCGCTCAAGCTCCTCGCCGATCAGCCCGAGCACGGCTGCGACCTGTGCAGCCGCTACCGCCGCCGCGCGGTCTACGAGGTGGCGCGCAATCTGGGCTCGAACGTAATCGCCTTCGGCCACACCGCCGACGATTTCTGCGAGTCCCTCCTCCGCAACACCATGTTCACCGGGCGGCTGAGCGCGCTGCCGCCGGTCACCTGGTCGCGTGAACGCGATTTCCGCCTGATCCGCCCGCTCGTGTTCGTCACCGAAGACGTCACGCGCGCTTTCTCGGCCGCGCGCGGGGTGCCGCTGGTGCCCTGCGCCTGCGCGCAACGCACCGGCAACGTACGGAGTTCGCTGCGCGGCCTGTTCGCCAATCTGGAACGCGAATATCCGCACCTGAAGGAGAACATCCTCTCCGCCATGGGCAACATCGATACCAGCCGTCTGCTCGACACGCGTTTTCTCAAACTCGACGGGCCCGGCGCCGAAGATCCCCCCGCCGGGCCGTTTCCCATCGTCACGGATTTCTAGGTGCCAGCGCGCACCCTTCTACGGGTACTTCTCCCTGGTCATCGCTAGCGCTGGGCCTTCGGGGTTAGACAATTTGGCCTCGCCGGAGCCGGTAATTTCGAGGCGGAAACTCACCGGCGGATCGTTCAGTGTGCTCGGTGGGTGGGCATAGCGATGGTTCAATTGAAAAGTGAGAGCCTTGCCGTCGAAGCTCGGATTGAGCATGGGTTCGGGAAACCTCGCTGAGGCAACCGGCGGCACTCCGGGGTCGCGGCGAACAAAGAAGTACAACACGGCGCCGGTGAGTTTCCGGTTGTTTTCCTGCACCACCAACCTGGCGACCGGCAAGCCGCCCATAGAGCCTGACCACTGGCCGGTGATCGTCGAATTGTCCACCGCAGGCTGCGCCAAAGCGCCCACAGCGCCGATCGCGATCGTCAAGAAAAGCCTTACAAAACGCTCCACGAACATTCTCCTTTCCGTTGCAGGACCATACCTATCGAACCGTTTGATTCCAGTTCGTACCGGAGGGATTCAAGTTCCTCCGCAGCGTCCGGCCCGCTGGCGCAGTAACCGGCCTGTAACCCAACATTGACCTGGTTGTTGCAATGGAATTAAGATGGGGTTGCCTCTAATCCCCTCTCAATATGAGACTCCTGCCACGCGAAGAGAAGTTTTACGGCCTGTTCCTGAAGCAGGCGGACATTATCTCCGAGGCGGCGCGTCTGCTGCTGGACGGTGTGCGCGCCGGCAATTCCACGCTCGACGCGTTCGCCATGGAAATCAACGTGCTGGAGCACCGCGGCGACGAGCTGATCCACGAGATTTTCACGCGCCTCAATCAGACCTTCATCACGCCGCTCGACCCGGAGGACATCCACAATATTTCTTCCTCGCTCGATAACGTGCTGGACGGCCTGGAGGACACCTCGCACCGGTTGCTGTCGTACCACATCGATCCGATTCCGCCGGCCATGATCGTGCTGGCGGAGATCGTGCGCAACTGCGCCAAGGCGATGCACAGCGCCTTCGAGGCGCTGGCGGCGCGCAAGCCGATGATGGAGCACTGCATCGAGATCAACCGCCTGGAGAACGAGGGCGACCTGATCGGCCGCAGCGCGGTGGCGGATTTGTTCAATAAAGAGAAAGACCCCATCAAGCTGATCAAGCTCAAGGAAGTGTACGACTTCTTCGAAGAGACCATCGACAGTTGCGAGGACGTGGCCGACGTATTGCAGAACGTGGTGGTCAAGAACAGCTAGCGATGAGTCCCGTTCAACTGGCCGTTCTTATCATCGCCATCGCGCTGGCCTTCGACTACATCAACGGCTTCCACGACGCGGCCAATTCGATTGCCACCATCGTGGCCACGCGCGTGTTGTCTCCGGGGCAGGCGGTATTGTGGGCGGCGTTTTTCAATTTCGTGGCGGCGTTTCTGTTTGGTACGGCAGTGGCGAAAACGGTGGGCAAGGGATTTGTGAACCTGGACCTGGTGACCCCCTACGTCATCATGGCCGGCCTGGCGGGGGCCGTGATTTGGGACCTGATCACGTGGTGGCTGGCGCTGCCCACCAGTTCGTCGCACGCGCTGATCGGCGGCTATGCGGGGGCGGCGGTGGCGCACGCCAGCATCGTGCGCGGTGTCGCCCACAGTTTCGAAGGGCTGATCGCCGGTAAGTGGAGTCTGACGGTCCTCTTCATTTTTGTCGCGCCGCTGATCGGGATGGTGTCGGCGTATGCGTTGATGGTTGGCGTGTACTGGCTGTTCCGGCGCGCGACGCCGAGCAAGATGGATTCCTGGTTTCGCCGGCTGCAATTGATCTCGGCGGCTTCTTTCAGCCTCTCCCACGGCTCCAACGACGCGCAGAAGACGATGGGGATAGTTACCGGCGTACTGGTGGCGAGCGGATTCCAGAAGGACTTCGAGATCCACATATGGGTAATTCTGGCCGCCCATGCCGCCATCGCGTTGGGCACGCTGAGCGGCGGCTGGCGGATCGTGCGCACCATGGGCACGCGGCTGACGCGGCTGAAACCGCGCAGCGGATTCTGCGCCGAAACCGGCGCGGCGGGCGCGGTGCTGCTGGCCACGAGCATGGGACTGCCGGTTTCGACCACGCACGCCATCGCCGGCGCCATCGCGGGCGTGGGCAGCATTCAGCGGCTGAAGGCGGTGCGCTGGGGCATCGCCGCCAACATTATGTGGGCCTGGGTGCTCACGATTCCGATGGCGGCGCTGATCGCATGGATGGCGTTCTTCCTGCTGCACGCGGCCATCGGCGCGTAGAGCCGCCTACGGGTTCGCGCGGGCCGGCACGAACACGATGCGAGCCGGGTTGACGCCGGTATCCACCAACCAGACCGGGCCGGCGCCGGCATCGGTCAGACGAAACAGCTTTCCCATGCGCGCGACTCCGGTGGGAGCGCAGGCGCAAGCGAGCGTGGTGGGACCGTCAGCGAGATCGAAAATCGTGACGGATCGGCCGTCGCGCGCGGCCGCGAGAACGAGCTTGCCGTCGGCGGAAAAGGCAAGGCCCGCGGGTTCGGCGAGACCGGGCGCGGCGATGCGGTCGGCGGGAGCGGCCGCGACATCGGGGTACACGTCCAGCCATGGGCCCGCTCCGCTCAAGACCGCCGCGGCGTGGCCACTGGGCGCGAATGCAACGGCAACCGTGCGCGCCTCCGGCTCGAGCAGCACGCTGCTCGAGCCGGAGGCGCCCAGCAAACGCAGCCGGCCATCGCCCGCCACCAGCAGCCAGGCCGCATCGTCGCTGAGCGCCATGGCTTCGGGCGCGGCGCTAGCGGGCTGGCGCGCCGGCTTCCCGGGCGCGGAACCGAGCTCGACCGTGAACGCTGCGACGGGCGCGTTCGGCAAGCCGCTCACCACCTGCACGCGGCCCGCAGCGTATATGGCGGCAGCGGTGCCGGATGGGCTGTACACGACGCGTTGCGCCCTGCTGGGCACGCTGTTCCAGGCGACTTCGGTGGCGCTGAGCCCGCTCAGTTGAAACAGGTGCAGCGAGCCATCCTTTGCCGTTGCGATGGCGGAATCGAGTTGCGGAGAAACCACGGCGGCGCTCGCCGCGAGGCCCAGGCCAAGCGCGTCGCCCAGCGTGGCGCCGCCCATCACGCCCGTGATCGGCCGCAGCGCCGCGCCATCGAAAACATACCCCGCCACGGGGCCGGAGACCTGCCGCTGTTGCCCGTACGCCGCCAGCGGCGGAAGGCACGCCAGAACTGCGATTGCGCGCTTCGAGATCGGCATCGCCTCACCCCAGCCGCAGAGTACCTCGATTTCGCATGGCGGGCAAGGGGGAGCCGGCGCGGCCATTTTTCCGGGCTGGCCTGGTCTAGAGCCCGGCCAGTTCCTTCGCGGTGCGGAAGACGTCCAGCAACATCGGTTCCGTCAGCTTGCCGGTAGAGGTGTTCTGCTGGCTCGGATGGTAGGAACTCAGCAGCACCGGCAGGCCGGCGCCGGTCGGGAACTGGCGGTTGTGGCCGAAGACGAACGCGGAGCGGCTGCAGATTTGGCCGCGCGTCTTGAGCAGGTCCAGGTAATTGTCGAATGCGATCCGGCCCAGCGCAACGACCACTCGCAAGCGCCCGAGCAACTCCAATTCGCGTTCGAGATAGGGGCGGCAGTTGCGAATCTCCTCGGGCGTGGGCTTGTTGCCGGGTGGAGCGCATCGCGCCGAGGCCGTGATGTACACACCGCGCAGTTGCTGGCCGTCGTCGCGGGAGACGCTGGTGGGCTGCGACGCCAGGCCAGTCTGGTACAAAGCGCGGTAGAGCCAGTCGCCCGAGCGATCGCCGGTGAACATGCGGCCGGTGCGATTAGCGCCATGTGCGCCGGGAGCCAGGCCCAGGATGAGAATGCGGGCCGCTGGGTCGCCGAATGCAGGCACCGGCCTGCCCCAGTACGGCTGATCGCGAAAGGCGCGCCGCTTGATTTCCGCGACGTGGGCGCAATGCGCCAGCAGGCGCGGGCAGCGCCGGCACTGTACTATCTCATTCCGCAAAGTGTCTAGCATCTCTCGATAGCTCCGCGTAACGTCTAAAGTTATTGGGCGTCTCCGTCGAATGATTCAGTGAAGGTAATTTCGACCAGTGTTCAAATTCGAGCGAAAACGCTTGACGTACGGCTCGCAAACAGCGGACAATCATGATATCCGGCAGCTCCGGCCGGATGGTTCGTCGCGCTGCTCTGGCGCATTCCGTCCTCGTCCTTTCGCGCGTGGTTCTGCTATGAAAGGGGAACAGTCACGTATGTACCGTCCGGCGGCGAAAGTCGCATTTCTATTGTCCTCGATTTGTGGTTTGAGTTTTGCCACCACGACCACCGTCACCACTCCGCCCAGGCACCGGAACATGGCGCACCATGTCTCCGCGGTATCGCATTCAGCCGTAGTGCGGCACGTGGTGGGGCGCCGGGCCAGCGTGCCGGGGGCTCCGATAATCGCCGGCGGCCCGTGGGACAAGCCGACCTTCGCGGATTCGACGGAAGGCGACCGGGTGGATGGGGAAGACGCGACGGTTCGCCGGGCCGCGGTCGAGGCGCTGGGTTCCTATAACGGCTCAGTGGTGGCGGTGGATCCGGCTAACGGCAGGATTCTCAGCATGGTGAACCAGAGGATGGCGCTGGGCGAGGGCTTTCAGCCGTGCTCCACCATCAAGGTTGCGGTCGCGCTGGCCGGCTTGAGCGAGAGGATCATCGATCCCAACGCACGGCTCCGGCTGGGCGGGATGCGGGTAGACCTGACCTACTCACTGGCGCATTCCTACAACTACTATTTCGCCACCGTGGGCCAGAAGCTGGGCTTCGATAAGGTCACCTACTATGCGCACCTGTTCGGCTATGGCGAGAAGGCCGGTTTGAACATTCCGGGCGAGCAGCCCGGCTCCTTCCCCACCGCTCCGCCCAGGAACGGCGGCGTGGGAATGCTGACCAGTTTCGGCGAGGAAATCCGGCAGACACCGCTGCAACTGGCGGCGCTGATGGCGGCGGTCTCGAATGGCGGTACGCTCTATTACTTGCAGTATCCGCAGTCCGAGGCCGACGTGCGCAGCTTTGTGCCGCGAGTGAAACGGCGGTTGGACATCGGCCCGCTGATCCCCATGGTTATGCCGGGGATGCGAGGGGCGGTCGAGTTCGGCACCGCGCACCGGGCCAAAGAAGACGGCCCCATTGCCGGAAAGACCGGAACCTGCACTGAAACCCACACCCACCTCGGCTGGTTTGGCTCGTTCAACGACATGGGTGGGAAAAGGCTGGTGGTGGTCGTGCTGCTCACCGGCGGACGCCCGGCGATAGGCCCGCTGGCGGCCGGCATTGCGGGCGATGTCTACAAACTCCTGGGCGAGGCGAATTACTTCGCCAGCGAGTCCCCCGTCACGCCGTCGAATCTGGTGGCGAGCCAGATCTGCTGCACGCGGTAGGCAAGGCGGTCGCGTGGCATCGCGGCTGCGCGATTACCTGCTCAGTCCGACTTGCGAGTTTGCTGCCGTTTCGCTGAATGCCGGCTCCGTTCCTGGCCGGTTCCATCGCGGAACTCGCGCTTCGCCGAAGTTGGATTTCGAGCGCACGGGCCGCGGAACGGGTGCGAGTCAGCTATCCAACTCCGGAACTCAGCAGTCGATGGTGGGGCCGTTGCAGGCGCCAGAGAACCGGAGACTCGCCGGCTCGGCAGGTTCCATGGCTTGGGTGAAGTGCTCCGGAGAGGCTCAACAGTCGACCAGCCATCGGACCTCGCACTACGGGCGCGCGTTGATGCGCCGCCCTACAAGCGAAGGCTATGGAACTGGGGCAAGAGCGCAAATGGCTGGGCGAGCGAAGCAATGGACTCGCCGGCCTGGCGAATATTGGGCTCGGCCAATCGAGCCGGGTCGCCGGCGGCCAGTTGCATGTAGTCCATGAGCGACGGGTCGATTCGCATGAGGCGGCAGCAGGTGGCGTCGACGGCCACCGGGTCGGTGCCGGCCACCAGCACACCCATGGCTTTGGGAACGCCCTGAATGGGGCCGTTGCCCTCCATGCCGACGATGCCGTCCACCAGCGTAAATGCCCGCGGCAGCACGCTGTGCAAATCGGCGATCGATTGGGGAATGCCGGCCCAGTGCAGCACGTTCTTCGGCCACCCATAGACGCCGCCGGGAACCACGCCGAACAGGTTCTTCATCGAAAGAGTGGCGCCGACCCAGTGATGGGTTTTCATCTTTGGCATGGACACGAACAGCGCCGCCCCGAGCACCGTATTGGGCAGGTAGACGCGGCGGAGCTTCGAGAAACGCCGCGGCAAATCGACCAGCGTCACCTCATCCAGATTGAGATCGACGAAGCTGTCCTCAAATCCGGGGATAATCCGGAAGTAGCCGGCAGCCTCGGCCAGATCCAGCGTATCGCGGCGGTGCCCTGGGCCTTCGGCGATCGTCACCTGAGAGGCACCCAGGGCGCGAAAGGCCTCGCAGGCTGCGTGAACCAGCAATGGATGCGTGTTGATAGTGGTTCCGGGCTCGAACTCGACGAGGTTCGGCTTGAGCACCACGGACCGGCCCTGGACCGGCAGGCGGTGCACGGCGATCAGCCGGCGGACGATATCGTAGAGACGCTGGTCATAGGCGGGAGCGCGCACGATCGTGGTCTGGGATGGCACGAGGCGAGAGGGCCGGGCACAGCCGCTCGCCGCGAGCGCCACCGCCGCCGAGCCCGCCAGCCAATCGCGCCTTGTGATTTTTTCGCTCATCGTTCAAACCCAGAACGCGCTCGCGCCGGCAGCCGCTCCATCCACCAGCATGCTGGTGGCGACCTCCGGCACGCTCCGGTACGCGATGCCGGGCGGCGGTCGATAACCATCGGGCAATCGGCCATGAGCCATCAGCCCGAGCCGCAGCCAGTTCAGGGCATCGGCGGAGCGGCACTGTTCGAGAAACCGCAGGGCGACGGCGAGAGACTGCTCCGTTTCCGGCCCACGACAGCCGCGGAGGCCGGTGAGCGCCAGTCCGGTGGTTTCGGGGTAAGCGCCCGATTCGTAGCCCATCGCCCTGCTCGATCCGTGATTCCACCCTCCGCCCTTGCACATGCGAGCGAACAGGAACCGCCGGCCCGCCGCGACCCGCGATGCCAGGCCTGGCTCGGGATGCAACCGGTTTTCGCGATCGAGCGCCAGAATTGCCAGTGCGGTCGGAGCCACCCACGCCGCACTACCCGGCACCCAAGGCCATCCTGCGGCGGCGGCTCCGGCAGGGAGCCGGGCGCCCAGCAGCCACTGGCGAAACCGGTATAGCGCGGTCGACTCCATCCCCTCGCCCGCCGATAGCCAGGCAACGGCCCGCCGATGGCGATCCGCTCCCAGGCGCTCGGCTGGGACGAGCGCGGCCAGCGCGGTGGCCCAACACGTCCCGCCCACGCCGGGACGGGCTTGCCACCCTCCATCCTCGCGCTGCGAGAGGCGAATCCACTGAAGTCCGCGCTCGACGGCGGCCGGGTCGCCAGCCGCCGCGAGGGCGAGCACGGCATAGACGGTGGGCTCGGTCCAGGAACCGCCGTGCCGGTAAGGCCATCCACCGTCGGGGTTTTGCCATTGAAGCAGTTGGGAAATCGACGTCACCTGCGCCTCTAGGTGGTGGAGAGAACGCGCAACCCCGTTGGTTGCACGTCAGCGCGCGTAGCCGACAGGACGCCCGGCGCCACGCCACGGGACAGCCGTCGCCATGCCATGCCTCAAGCATGGGCGACGCATGAACCTGGCCGTTGTGCGCCAGCCTCCGCAACCTGTTTTCCGAGGCTCGAAGGCTGGCCCAGCGCTGATTCGCTCTAGCGGGAGCGGCGCGCCCGGCGCCGCCGCACAAACAGCAACACGGCCGCTCCGGCCACCAGCCACAGCACGCCCTGGATGAGAGTATTTGTCGTCATGGTCCAACCTTCCTATTCGTTAGTGTATCTGAGCTGCACTTATTCTTTAGTGCGGTACGTTCATGCTTGAGAAGCCATGAACAATTTGCAGTAGTGCCGGCCCCACGGCCACCAACAGCATCGATGGCAGGATGCAAAAGAAAATCGGGAACACCAGCTTGACGCCCACCTTGCCAGCGCGCTCCTCGGCTTCCTGGCGGCGGCGGGTGCGCATGAAATCGGAGTGATTGCGCAGACTCTCGCCCATGCTGGTGCCGAACCGGTCGTTTTGAATCAGGATGGCCATCAGCTTGCGAATCTCCGGCTCGCCAGTCCTTTCGGCGAAGTTCCGCAGAGCGTCGGCCCGCCGCTTGCCGGCCCGCATTTCGAGCGTGACCAGCGAAAGCTCTTCGCACAACTCGGGATGTGCCAGACCGAGTTCGCGCGCCACGTGCTGCATCGCCTGATCCAGCCCCAACCCGGCTTCGACCGACACCACCAGCATGTCGAGCATGTCCGGCAGCGAAAGCCGCAAGACTTCCTGGCGTTTCTTCACCTTCTTATCGAGGAAGAACTTGGGTAGGATCCATCCCGCCATGGCCCCGCACACCAGCAGTGCCAGCCGCATCATCTGGTTGTTCGCGTTCATCCGGGCGACGATCATGAAGGAGAGAATCAGCAACGCCACGGTGGAGATGACGCGCACGCCGTAGAACACCGGCACGGCGCTCTCCGAGCGGAACCCGCCACGGATCAGGGTGGCCCGCAAAGTGGCTGACTCCTGGTCGGAAGTCGGCATCTTGGTGCCGATGGTTTGCAGGAATGTGACCACCGTGTTCGGGCGCGGCGCTTCGGCGGAGACGTCGCCGGGAGCGCGCGGATTGTCCAGGATGACCGGATTGCCGAGTTGGCGCAGATATTTATTCGGCTTGTAGAACAGCCGGTAACTGAGCCAGCCCATCAGAAGCAGGGTCATCAGAGACGCGGAAATCGCCAGTAAGAGCGGATGCATATCAAACCTTGATGTTGATAATCTTCCGGATGAAGAAGTTGCCGAGCAGTTGCAGGAATATGGCGGAGCCAATCAGCCATCTGCCGAGAGGGTCGGCGGCCATGCCCTGCATGTATCCGGGCGCCACCAGCAGCAACCCGAGGCAAAGGCAAATAGGTAACATGACCAGAATCGTGGCGGTGAGCCGGCCATGGGCGCTGGCCGCCCGGACCTGGCCCTTGAGCCGGAACCGCTCGCGAATGACGTAGGCCAGCCGGGTCAGGATCTCGGCCAGGTTGCCGCCCGTCTGTCTCTGCAGCAGCACCGAAGAAGTGAAGAACCGCACGTCCAGCAACGGAACGCGCTCGGCGAAGTTGCGCAAGGCCCCTTCGAGCGTCGCGCCCAGGTTCTGCTCGTTGAACAGGGTGCGGAACTCCTGCCCGAGGGGGTCGGCGATCTCCTCGCCCACCATCTGCAGGGTAATCGTGAAAGCGTGGCCGGCCCGCATCGAGCGCGACAGAAAATCGAGCGACTCGGGCAGTTGTTCTTCCAAGGTGTTGAGGCGTTTCCTGCGTTTCTTGCGGACGTAAAAATAGGGCAGGAACCCGAATACGAACCCGACACCGATGGCCGTCAACCAGCGGCTGCCCAGAAACCCGATCAGGGCGCCAATCCCCAGGCCGGGAATGCCGAGCAGCGCCATCGCCCCCAACAGGTGGGTCGCCGACCACGGCAGGCCCGCTTGCTGAATCTGCCGTTGGGCGTGTTTGGAGAACCCGAATGCCTTGATGCGCGCCCTGAGTCCGTGCGGCTTGTCGTTATCGATTTCGCGCAACAGGTTGCTGATCGCCGCGACCGGCTCGCCGGCCGCGGTGTGCAGCATGTCGATCACCTGCTTCTTCTGCCGCGACTCGATGAACTGGTAGCCGACTTTGAACGCGATCAGGACCAGCCCGAACATCAGCACGCAGGCTGCGATCAGCATGACGAACATTTAACTAATCTCCACCACCGTCTGGAACATCTGCTGCGGCAGCGTGATGCCGGACGCCTTGAGACGCTCGTAAAACTTGGGCCGGATTCCGGTAGCGCGGAAGCGCCCCAACACCTTGCCGCTTTCCGAGATGCCCGTCTTCTCGAACAGGAAGATATCCTGCAAGGTGATGATGTCCTGCTCCATGCCCACGACTTCGGTGACGTGCGTGACGCGACGGCTGCCGTCGCTGAAACGCGAGATCTGGACGAACACGTTGACGGCCGCGGCAATCTGCTGGCGGACCGAGCGGATACCCATATTGGCGTTGGCCATGCCCACCATGACCTCCAGGCGGCCGAGGGCATCGCGAGGGGTGTTGGCGTGGATGGTGGTCAGCGATCCGTCGTGACCCGTGTTCATGGCCTGCAACATGTCGAGGGCTTCCTCGGCGCGGACCTCGCCAACGATGATGCGGTCGGGCCGCATACGGAGGGCGTTGATGACCAACTGGCGGATGTGAATGGCGCCCTGGCCCTCGACGTTGGCGGGGCGGGTTTCCATGCGCGCGACGTGGGTCTGCTGCAACCGCAACTCGGCGGCATCCTCGATGGTCACGATGCGCTCGTCCTCGGGAATGTAGCTGGACAGGGCGTTGAGCAGGGTCGTCTTACCGGCGCCGGTTCCGCCGCTGATCAGGATATTGAGGCGCGCTTTCACGCAACTCTTGAGCAGCTCCAGCATGCCTTCGGTGAGCGACAGCTTGGTGACCAGGTCCTCGCCCTTCAGCCCATGGCGGCCGAAACGGCGGATGCAAAGCAGCGGGCCATCGACGGCTACCGGCGGGATGGCGGCGTTGACGCGCGAGCCGTCCGGCAGGCGGGCGTCGACCAGCGGCGAGCTCTCATCGACGCGGCGCCCGACTCGGGACACGACTTTCTCGATGATGCGCAGCAGGTGGGCGTCGTCCTTGAACTCGACCGGCGTACGATACAACTTGCCGGCCCGCTCCACGTATACCAGCTTGGGAGTGGTCACCAGAATATCGCTGATGGTCGGATCCTGCAGCAGGGGCTCGAGCGGCCCCAGTCCGAAGACCTCGTCCAGAATCTCTTCGATGACGCGGTCCTTCTCGACCAGGCTGAGCGGTGTCTTCTCTTCCTCGACCAGCTTGGCCACCGCCACCCGAATCTCGGCCCGGACCCGGTCGCCCGCCATCGAGGACAAAGCTTCGAGGTTGATGCGATCGAGCAGTTTGCGATGGAGCGTGAACTTCAACTCCTGGTACTCCGGAGTCGAGCCCTCACGCGTGAAGAGCCGGTTTACCCAGCCAGCTTCCCGATTATCTCCCTGCCGCGCCGGCAAATCCGTCAAAGAGGCCATGACACTTCCTTCTTTCTATCGACCGAACAACCCAAAGCCCTTGGGTTTCTTCTCTTCCTCGATGTTGGCCAGCTTCAAGGCCAGCTTCGAAATCTGCCTGCCCAAATCGCCCGTGCGGTTCAGCATGCGGCCCTCCGCGTACGTCTCGTAGAGTTCCGGGTAGTCGTTGGGAACCATGAAGAAGATCGGCAGGCCGAGCATCTTCTCGAGTTCGCTGGGCGTGATGTCGAGGCGTTTCGGCGCGCGATTGAGGATGAGCTTGATCTTCTGCTTGCCGAATCCGCTATCGAGCAAAGTCTGGGTAATCTGCTTGGTCTGGTGCAGGGCCGGCACCTCGAGCGTGGTCACCAGATACGCCTCGTCGCATTCCTCCAGGGCCGCCAGGCAAATCGGGCCCAGGCTGCGGCCCAGGTCGACCAGCGTCCAATCGTAGTGCGGCTTGGCGAAGGCCAGCACGTGGCGCACCTGCTCTTCGGTGGGCCGCATCTTGGAGGCTAACGCCAGGGGCGAGGCGATGATCTCGACGCCCGGGATGCCGGTCGAAACGAGCGCCTTCCAGTAGTGAATATCCAACCGGTGCAGGTTGGTGATGGCGTCGAGGATCGAGTACACGGAGCTCGTCTTGGTAATGAACCCGACCATGCCGGCGTCCAGATCCAGATCGGCCAGCAGCACCTTCTGGTTCTGCCGGCCCAGTTCGGCGGCCACGTGACAGACGATGGTGGTGGCGCCGCAGCCACCCTTGGCCGAGAAGAAGCCGAACGCCTTGCCAGCCCCTTTGGTGCCGCCGTCGCGCCGCCGGCTGCGCTCCGCCGAGCGCCGTTCGAGCGCCTTGCGCAGCGGCTCCCGCAAGGGCGGATAAAGATACTCGTTGATGCCGGCGCGCAGCGAAGACAGAATGGCGTCGGGGTCCGCCGACGTATTGAGCGCGATGATCATCGGATCCCCGGTCACGGCGCGGATCGACGAGACGAGGCCCTCGAGCGGCTCCTTCCAGCCGCTGATATCGACCAGGACGACGTCGGGGCGCATCCGCTCCAGCCGGTCGAGAAAATTGCTGACGTCGCCAACGTCCTGATGTTCGACGATGATGCGAAACGGCAACTCGGCCAGGCAGGCCTGCGCCTGTTCCCACAGATCACGATTCTCGATCGCCAGACCGATGGTAAGAGGGTACATGTTCGCTTCCCGGGGTCTCCGCTATGGCTTCGCCGGGGCCGGCGCGGCTGCTGGCGCCGCCGACGCTGGGGTCTGGCTTAGGGGTTGTTCCGAAGTCATTGGCTGCACGGGCGCGGCGAGGGATGGCGCGCTGCCTCCTTTGGCCCCCGTGGTGGCTTCCTTCTTGAGCTGTTCGAGCATTTCCTCATAAGCCATCGGCGCCACGGTAAGATCGGCCGGGGGCCCGGTCTTGTCGAGTCCCGGTTGCTGCAACGTGGGCGAAATCGGCTTATTGAACGGCTCCTGCCAGCTCAACTCCGGCACCGGCTGGCCCACCTTGGTCGGCCGGACGAGTTCCGGCGTCACGATCACCAGCAGCTCGGAGTTCTCCTTCGTCCACACCTTGCTCTGGAATAGCTTTCCCAGCAGAGGGATGTTCGACAGTCCGGGGATCTTCGACAGGTTGTTGCTCAACGTGCGGTCCATCAGGCCGGCGATGACCAGGCTCTGCCCACTCTCGAGTTCCACGGTGGACTCGGTCTTCTGCGTTTTCAGGCCCGGAATCGAGAAGCCGTCAATGGTCACGCTGGTCGAGGAATCGATCACGCTGTACTCCGGAGCGACCCGCATGCGGATGGTATTGCGCGGCGTGATGACCGGCAGAAACTTCAGCTTGACCCCATACTCCTCGTACATGATGGTCACGGCACCCGAAGATGCCCCTCCCTGCACGACGGGAATAGGGAACGACCCGCCGGAGACGAAACTCGCCTCCTGGCCATCGGTGGTCAACAGGTTCGGCTCGGCCAGTATCTCCGCCAGGTTCTTCTTCTCGTATGCCTGGATGGCGGCACCCAGGTTGATATCCTTGCGGAAGAGTAGGATCTGCGCCACGCCAGAGAGGGTTGCGGCGCTATTCATGCCCGCAGTCACGGCGCCGCCAGTGCTCGAAGTGGTGTTCGACGTAGAGGCCGTGACGGCCGGCGAGACTCCGCCTTGCGAAGCAGTAATGTTGGTCTGTTGACCGAATGCATTGCTGAGGAGGGCGAAGCCCAGGTCGCGCTCGGCGGTGATATCGATCGTCGCGAACTTCACCTTCAAGAGCACTTCGGGCGGAGCGGGGGCCACTGCCACGCGCAACAGGTTGACCGGCGGCTTGCCGCCCAGCGTGGAGGCGATCTCCATCACCCGATTGGCGCTCAACAAATCCTTCATCGAGCCGCGCACGAAGACGACGTCGTTGTCGAGACTGATGTTGATGTCGTCGTTGGGAAAGTCGCGCAGGATCTGCTGCCGCACCGCATCCAGCTTGACCGGGTTCATACGTACCGTCAGATCGTAAACCAAGCGGCGGCCTTCATGCTGCCAGATGATGATCGAGGTCTCGCCGACAGCCTTGCCGTTGATCAGCACCTCCTGCGGATTGATCGGAACGGCTTCGATCAGATCGCCGTTGGCGACCGAGATTTTGTCGATTCTGAGCGGGCTGTCGATGATCAGACTCTTACCGACCGTCGCTTGCAGCTTGCCATCGACGCCGGATCGCGGCGTGCCAGCCGTGGCGGGCGCCTGGACGGTCTGGATGGGATCGGCTCCCGAAAGCACCACTGCGGGTGCCATGCAGGCGGCGAGCAGGCAAATGGAAATTCCACGCGTGCGTGTCACTTACTTAGCCTCCCCGGCATTCTCGAACTTGAGTTCTTTCTTACTCGTGCCGGAAATGACCTCCATCACGAAGGGCGGATCCTTCTTCGGCGCCGGTGGGGCGACTACGTCCCGTACGGGACGCGGTGCGGGGCGTTCCTCCCCAAGATTGGGCGCCGGCGGCATTCCCGTTCCGCCATAGAACAGTCGTGCCACCGCGGTTCCCGCAGTCTTGGCGACAGCCTTGTCCAACGGGTTGCGCAGGGCGAGTTGCACGGTGGTCTGCGCCGATGCCAAGCTCAATATCTCGGCCTGTTCGGGTGTCGCCAGCACGGTAATCACCTGCACGACCACCGGCTTCCCCTCGGGGTCCTTCTTGAAGTCCTGGCCGGCCGAGAGCACCTCGACGTTCTGCAGCAGCGTCTTGATCATCGTCCCCTGGCGGTTGTCGCCGCCGGGAGCGGTGCCGGAAATCAGCACATCCACGTGCATGCCAGGGACCACGAACCCGGCGACTCCAGCCACCTCGTTCACGCGCAATGGGATCGCACGCAATCCGGGCGGGATGAGTACCGAGAATCCGCCGCCGGCGCCTTTGGGAGCCAGGCGTTTCTCGACCACAGGTTCCTTGGCAATAATGGGTGTGATGACGCCGCGCCCCAAGAGTTCCTGGGTACGGGTGGTGGCGCCTTCGGGAACGGAGCCGGGCCAATCCTCCAGCTTTACGTCGTCTTCCTTGATGACCGAGCCGACTTCAAGGTCTTTGGCAGCGACCGCAATCCTAGTCGTAGCCGGCGCAGCAGCCGACGGCTGCTGCTGCTGGTGGCTCATCCAGACCTCATAAAAAAGCACGCCAGTGACCAAGGCCACCAGGGTTGCAAAGACCAAAGCCCCGACCATTCTCTTATTCATTTTTCCTTCCCGCTGCCGATCACTCTAAGATCTAGCTTACGGGACCTCGCTGCCGCCTCCCAAGTCCGGCGGCCTGATCGCAAACTCAAACAAGAGAGACGACCGCAGCGCATTGGGCTTGGCTCTTTCGCACCGCGCTGCGGCCATCTCGACAAGTGTATCACTATCCCAACCGGCATCCTTGGCCGGCTTAATGAGCGCGCCCGCCCGCAAGGGGCGTGCGACGCACTCAGACGGGACATTTAGCTGGCGGAAGCGGCCGCCGCCGACAACTGGTTGTTGGTGATCGTCCAGATGGTCGTCACGCTCTTGCCAGCGCCGATGAAGAGAGCGGCCGAGGCCAGTGCCACGAACGCAATCAACAGTGTGTATTCAATCAAGTCCTGGCCTTGTTCGTCGTTCCAGAAGTTACGCAGAAAAGTCATTTCGATTCGCTCCTAAGTCTTGGATCCAAGTTTCGCGATCGCTGGATCGCGGGTGGCTGTATTCGTGACCTCTCGGTCACGGCTCGATCCGTCCCCTATGGCGGCGGAAGCTCGATTCCCCAACGCTTGGCTGGCCGGCCGGAACACCAGCGCCACGCCATCGTCATATACTACCCGCCACTGACGCGATTCCTTCAACACGCAGGTCAGTGGCGAGCCGGGAGGCATTAAAACTGTGTCTACTCCGAACCGGGTTAGTGTCTTCTCCCAGTCGTAGTTTGCGTTGACGGTTTCGATCGTCTTGGACTCGAAATCGTCGCCGTAGTAATCGCTGCGCCCATCGACGAACACTCGGATTCGCGGATACAGGCGATAAATCAGATAGTCGCCCCATTGATCGGGGGTGAAGACGCGCGCATCCGGATACTGCCGCAGCGAGCTCAGGGCGCCGGCGGGGAAGTTCTTCGGATCGAACTCGGCCCGGAACGTCTGCGGCGGGTTGGGGGCATAGACCAGCGCCATCAGCAACGCCACGCCCGCCAGGCTCACCGGATGCCAGCGCGCAATCACGTCGGTCTCGCTCGAGTCCCGCACGATGCGGTTGACCCGCACCGCCGCCTGCCGCAGCCACCCCGCTACCGGAGCGCCTGGCAGGTGCCGCAGGCCGGCCGCCGCGACGGCTGCCACCATGGGCGCCGCCACGACGATGAAGATCGGAATATGCCGCGCAGCGACCAGTCCTTCGTGAGCCAGCGCCACGAGCAGCAGGGGCTCCGCGTAACTGCCGCGGCGCAAATACCAAGCCGCGGCGAGCACAGCGCCCACCAGCATGACCTCGAAGTAGATCGCCATCGGGCTGTGAAAACTCAGCGAAAAGAACTCGGCGATGTGATCGCGTATATACGAATCGCTCAGATACTCCCACAGGTGCTGGTGCAGGTGATACGTGTAGGGATTCAGCAGAGTCGCCACCGCGCACGCCGCCGCGCTGGCAAAGAACCACCCGGCCCGTGCCAATCCCGCCGCACGGCCCTCCGGCTGAGCGGTCAGCAGAAGCTGCAGCAGCTCGGCCGCCCCGAAAACCGCGATCATCAACACGCCCACCGGGAATCCGCCGTGCAGGTTCGTCCAGAGCACCATCAGCACCGGCAGCAGCGCCAACCATGGAATCCCGGCAACGCGTGTGCGGCCCTCCCGTACGCGGTCGAGCGCGTTCAGGAAGACGAGCGCGAACAAAATCGTAAAGAGGTGCGGCCGCGCCAGCCAGTGAATCGACGACGACGCAATCGCCAGCACCGTGACGGCGATCGCGAGCACGGCGTTCGACTTGCGCCGAGCCACAAGGAACACCAGCGTGAAGATGGCCGCCAGAAGCAGCGCCGCGAACAACGCGACCGCAGCCAGACCGCCGATTCCCTGCAGCGTGGCAAAGATCACGTCCGACAACCACTCCCAGGCAAACCAGACGCCACCCGGCTTCGAATAGGAGAACATGTCGCGGTACGGCACCGCGTGGTTGGCAAGAATCCATTGGCCGGTGCGAATGTGCCAGCCCGTGTCGCCATCGGCGAGCAACGTATAAAACCCGTTCATACGCGCGAACAGAAACACCAGCGGCATCAGAAACGCCACGTCCGCCAGGTTCGGCAGCAGCTTAATCACGAATTTGGAATCGGCCGTATCCATTAACGTCAAGCCATCCAAGCCGGAGACTGTACATCCTCCGTCGCGTGCAACCGGTCGTGAAACGCCCGGAAATCCATGTAATTCACGCGCAACGCCACTTGCGGGTACCCGCGTCCCGAGTCCAAGACTCGTAACACCGTCCCCTGGCAATGAATGCACTTCTGCCCAAAACCATGGTTCGCCGGCAGTTCCAACTCAAGCGTCAGAATCTGTCCCAGCGAAGGCATCGGCTGCGTCTCGCCGCCTCCGCGCCAAGCTACCAGGACGCCGCTGCGACTGATGTTTTCGGTAGACAAATCACTGCGCAGCCAAAGCGCCGGTGACGTGACATGGCACCGGAGTTGGATTTCAATCCGCGGGCTCTCGCGCCGGTTGATATTCCTCATGCGCTTTGCTTCGATACTCGCGAGGGTAGCGCGCTAATTGTCCTGCCATCAATATCGTAAAAGGGCTATATGCATCTGTATTCGAAGGTTATTAGGGCTCGGGTCCCTAGCCGCCTTGGGACTGTCTGTGGCCATCCAGGCAGTTTCTTGACCGTCGCCAACGACGGTTAACGCGCAGTAAGACCAATGATAGGGTTAGTATACGGCACTAGCCGGAGACTTTACCGCTAGCTTCCGGCCTCCCTGTTAACCTCTGTTAATGTGCTATCATACTGAATCTAAGAGGTTTGACTGTAACGATTCCAGGAATTTCCTGACAAAAACACAGTTAATGCTACATTTTTGTGTGGATTTATTGCTGAATGCCATTGACAACCGAAGTAAATAGCCCCACAATTCTGGTTGAACAGTACTGGATACAGAAAAATCTGAAGTCGGCTAAATCGCACGACACGGACTGTTCATCGAGGTGAGGAATAATGACGCGAATTCTCTTATATAGCGATGAACCCATCCTGGCCAAGGGACTCGAATCGGTCTTGTGTCAGGTCGATACCTTTGAACTGCTGCCGAGTTGCAACACCGTGGCGGGCCTGGTAGAGCAAATGTCCCAGGGCGTACCCGACCTGGTGCTCATGGACCTGACGCCGGAGATCACTTTCGCCGTGCTCAGTGAAATGCAGCATGCCATGCAGAGCATTAAGATCGTGCTCTGGGTGAATTCGATCTCAACCGAACTGGCCTTCCAGGCGATGGGGTTGGGCGTCCGCGGCATCCTGCGGAAGACGTTGGCCACCGACCTGCAAGTCAAGTGCCTGCAGAAGGTTCAGGGCGGCGAACTGTGGTTCGAGAAGGCCCTCACCGACAGTTTCCTGTGCGCGCGCCGCGTGGCGTTGACCCAGCGCGAAGGGCAACTGGTGAGCCTGCTATCGCAAGGTCTTAAGAATAAGGAGATTGCGACGACGCTGATGATCTCCGAAGGCACCGTAAAGGTGTACCTGTCGAGGCTGTTCCAGAAGGTGGGCGTGAAGGACCGCTTCGAGCTGGCGCTATTCGGCTTGAAGAACCTGACCACCGGCCAACTGCCGATTTCCGATAAGGGCCATCGCGGCGCCTCCGCAGGCATGCCCGGCTTGCGTTCGCTGGTCCTCGAGAAGCCGATGGACCGCGACGCCGCGCCGGTGCGTTTCCCCACGCCGCTGCGGCCGCTGGCCTCGCGTTTCTAGTCGATCCCGCGTTACCTTGAGGCGGGCGGACGAGCGCACCGGCGCTGTCCGCCCGCTTTTTGCTTCTGCGGCGCTCCCAACGGCGGACCGCCCACGGTTCGAATCGGCCAGTTCGTTAGTGATATCCGGATACAGGATTCTCCGGCCGTCGTCCAGGCTGGCCGGGCTTCGGTGGGTCTGGCAGGTGGTTGGCGTCAACGTCCTGTTGCGGTCGCACGGGAGCAATCCCAACCGCAATGATATTGGCGGCGGAAGCCTTGGCACAGCCGCGCGGCGAAGGCCGGGCCGTAATCCGTCCGTAAGCGCGCGCCACCTACGACCGCTCCCTATGGTCGCGGCTCCGATTCGCTTTCAGAGCCGCGACCATAGGGAGTCGCACCCAACAGGTGCGCTGACACGGGCGGCGGTTGGTTACGTGGCAGGACCGTTGGTTCCTATCACGCCTGCTTACGGACGGAATACGGCCCGGGGGAATCCGCGTTCGACACTTCGACAGATGATATCCTGATGGCTCGGCAACCGCCGTCCCCCATCATGAATCGTCGCGTTTTTTCCGTTCGCCTCCGCGGCTCGTCCGCCGCAGGCCTAGCCGTCGCTATTGGGCTATTTCTCGCCGCGCTGCCGGCCATCGGCCAGGATCTGGTGTGCACGCCGTTCCACGCGAATGGCATTTATGCGCTGGGGGAGACGGCCGGCTGGACGGTGGCACTGCCGAAAGGCGCAACCGCCGCCAGGGCGCAGTACAACTACATCATCAGGAAGAACAACGCGGACAACATCGCAACCGGCTTCCTTGACCTCTCCTCCGGCAGCACCACATTGACGACCGCCATCGACGAGCCGGCGATGCTCTATGTCGAAATCGCGGCCAGCACGTCGCCAGCGCCGCCAGCCGAGTCGGCGGGCGCCGCAGCCAAGGCCGTCCCCATCCATCTCGGCGCGGCCGTAGTGCCCTGGCGGCTGCAACCATCGGTGGCTCGCCCGGGCGACTTCGACGAGTTTTGGGACGCCAAGCTGAAGGCGCTGGCCGCGATCCCGATCAACCCCGAGATCACACCGACGGCGACGGACAAACCCGGCGTGCAGTTGTACACGATCAAGCTCGCGAGCGTCGGCTCGCACGCGCAGGGCTACCTGGCCAAGCCAGCCAAGGAAGGGAAGTTCCCCGCCCTGGTGATTTACGAATGGGCTGGCGTACATGCCCTCCAGCCCGGCACCGTCACCGATCGCGCGGCGGAAGGCTGGCTGACCTTTAATGTGGATTCGCACGACCTCGCGCCCAGCGAGGCGACCGGAGTCACCCCCGAATATCCGGCTATCGGCAACGGCGACCGGGAAAGGTCGTACTTCCTCAACATGTATCTGCGCGACTCGCGCGCGATCGATTACATTGCGAGCCGGCCGGATTGGGACGGCAAGACGATTGTCGCGATGGGCACGAGCATGGGCGGCCAACAGAGCCTGGTCGCCGCCGGCCTGAATCCGAAGGTGACGGCGGTGATGGTAAACGAACCCGCCGGCGCCGATTCGAACGGCGATCTGCACGGCCGCAAGCCGGGCTACCCGAAATGGCCTTCGGACAACCGCCAAGCCATGCAGACGGCGCTCTATTTCGACACCGTCAATTTCGCCTCCCGCATCAAAGCCCCGGTGGTGGCCGCAATGGGCTTCATCGACATCATCGTGCCGCCGGTGGGCGTCTGGATCGCCCTCAATCAAGTCCCCGGCCCGAAGGAAGCGATTCCGATGGTCGATTCGAACCACAACAATTTGACGCCCGATAAGATCGGCGCCTACGAGGCGCGCTCGAAGGAAGTGCTCGGCATCCTTGTGCGTGGCGGCGAATTCAAGCCGAACCAGGAACTGACGCGGCCGAAATAGAGGACCGCCGCCCGTCTAGAGCAACTGTATTTCCCGCTGAATTTCGCCGGTGACGCGCGCGTCGTCGTCGCCCACGAACATATCGATCTCCGAGCGCACGCCGAAATGCGGCAGGTAGATGCCGGGCTCGATCGAAAAGCAGGTCCAGGGAATCACGCGCCGCTCGTCGTGGTTCTCGAGGTTGTCCATGTTGGCGCCGTTGCCGTGCACTTCGACGCCGATCGAGTGGCCGGTGCGGTGCACGAAGAACTCTCCGTAGCCCGCGTTGGCGATCACGGCGCGCGCGGCGTCGTCCACCTGATAGCCGCGCAGATCGCGTTTGGCCGCGACCGCCTGCTGGACGCAGGCGATGGCCGCGTCGCGCGCGCCCGTCACCACGGCGAAGACTTTGCGCATCTCCTCCGGCGGCCGGTCGCCGCAGAAGGCCGTCCAGGTGATGTCGTAGTAGACGGCGTCCGGCTGGTCGAGCTTGGCCCACATATCGAGCAGCACCCAATCGCCGGAGCGAATCGGCGCGGTCGTTTCCCCGGTCGGTTCGTAATGTTGATCCGACGAATTGGCGTTCACGCCCACGATGGGGCCGTGATCGGTCACCAGGCCCGCTTGGGCGAAGCGCTCGCGAATGAAGTTCTTCACCTCGACTTCGCTGAGCGGCGCGCCGGCGCGGGTGCGCTCCCGAATTAGAGCGAAAGCCTCGGCGCGCACCTTATCCACCCTGCGCCCGGCTTCCAGGTGCGAAGCGAGCTGCGGCGCGGTCCAGCGCGCCTCGAAGACCTGAATCAACTCAGCCGAAGTGACGACCTCGACGCCGAGGCTGCGGACGAGTTCGACGGTCCCCGCGTCCACCATCGACACATACGGAATCGCGCACAGCGGCGAGTATTGCATCGCCACCCGCTTCATCCCGGCCGTCATCCGGCGCAGGCAGTCCACCTGCTCGCTCCAGCCGGAGTAGAGCAGTTTCTCGCCCGGCGTGCCGGCGGTCATGCCGCGCTCGATACGGTGTTCGAGGCCGCGCGGCTCGCCCACGGCGGGGATCAGGTAATACCAGCGACGCGTCGCCATGCGCGGCGCCAGGCCGAGCACGCGGTACGCCAGCGGGTCGCGCTGGTGATGATCGAAGAACAACCAGCCATCCAGCTTCTGGTTGCGCAATTCCTGTTGAATCCCGGCGAGGTCCATAAGCAACTCCAGTCTAGCCGATGGTGGGGCATACGTTAGCTTGCCCGTCGGCTCGTTCATCATGTGGACTATACTGTGGAATAGAGCCCACACCGATGATCATACAAGTCGTGCTGGACGCGAAGCTACTGAAAGCGGCCGACGCCGCGGCGAAGGAGCGCAAAGTGAATCGATCGGCGTTGATCCGCCACGCTCTCGCAGAGCACCTGCGGCGCCTGCACGAGTTGGAACTGGAGGAGCAGGACCGGCGCGGCTACCTGGCCCGGCCGCAGCGCGAGGACGAGTTCCGCATCTGGGAGGATGCCGCGGCGTGGCCGGGGCTATGAGCCGGGGCGAGATCCGCCTCTGCCGCTTCGCGCCACCCGACAAGCAGCGGCCGGTGCTGATACTCACACGCGACAGTTCGATCGGCCACCTGTCGACCGCGACCGTGGCACCCATCACCTCGACCATTCGCGGCGTGCCTTCCGAGGTGATTCTGGATATCGACGACGGGATGAAGAATCGCTGCGCGGTGAACCTGCACAACGCCGTCACCGTGGCCCAGGCGCGGTTGGGGCGGCGCGTCGGAGGCCTGAGCGCCGAGCGGATGCACCAGGTGTGCGCGGCACTGGCGTTTGCGCTGGGCTGCTCCTGAGCGGGAACGCCGATTGTGCCGCGGCGCACGGCGCTCCGCATCGTGTGGCGCGTTCGCTCGCGAACGGCTTTTCCCAATTCCGAACGCTGCCACGGGCGCCGGCGCGCGCTGCGCGGTGTAGCGGCGCGGCTACGCGTTGGCATCACAATTGCCTTTTGCTCTATCGTGCGAACACTCGTCCAGGATCTCCGTTATGGAATCCGCATGGCCCTGCGGAACCCCGGCTTCACTCTGATCGCGGTGCTGACGCTGGCTGCCGGCATCGCCGCCAACTCCACCGTTTTCGGATGGATCGACAGCGTCCTGCTGCACCCGATTCCCGGGGTCGATGGCGCCGACAAGCTGGTGGTCCTGGAGTCGGTGGCCCCGAATGGGGCCTCGCTCCTGAACTCGTACCCCGATTATCGCGACTACCGCGATCATCTCAAGCTGATCGCCGGCCTGGCAGGCACGCGGCCGGCCGTTCCGCTCAGCATCGGACAGGACGTGCATGCCGAACGCGGGTGGGGCGAACTGGTCACCGGGAACTACTTCGCGCTACTCGGCGTTCGCCCAATCCTGGGCAGGACGTTCACGCCCGAGGAGAGCGGCGACGCGCAAGGCGCTTACCCGGTCGCGGTGATCAGCGAACGCCTGTGGAAGCGCCGGTTCAACGCCGACCCAGGCATCATCGGCCAGACGCTGCGTGTAAACCGCCAGCAGTTGACGGTGGTGGGAGTGACGCCGGCCGTCTTTCGCGGTTCGCTCACCGGGGTGACGTTCGATCTGTGGGTTCCGATTACCATGGGGGCGCGCCTGCGGGTGATGCAGGATTGGTCGCTGACCGATCGCGGAACGCGCCAGATGTTGGGCTTCGCCCGTCTGCGGCCCAACGTCACCGTGGAACAGGCCCGCGCCGAGATCCAAGCCCTGGCGCAACGCATGGCTGCCGCCAACCCCCATTCCAACCGGGGAATGACGGCCACGGCGCTGCCGATTTGGAAAGCTCATCTTACGGCGCAGAGAGGTTTGCTGGGCCCGCTCACGATCCTGATGGCGGTTTGTGGCGTTCTGCTGCTGATCGTTTGCGCCAACGTCGCGAACTTGCTGCTGGCGCGGGCGACGGCCCGCCAGAGAGAGTTCAGTGTGCGCATGGCGGTGGGGGCCGGACGGGGGCGCCTGGTGCGGCAACTGCTCAGCGAGAATCTGGTGCTCGCCCTGTTGGGCGGCCTGATCGCCATTCCCGCCGCCTCGTGGTTCGCCCAATCGATGAATGGCATGATTCCGCCATCGGGTTTGCCGGTCGGGCTCGACGTTGAGATGAACGCGAGCGTGCTGGCCTTCACGTTCCTGCTGTGCCTATTCGCCTGCGCCGTTTCCGGCATCGCGCCCGCCTGGCACATGGCGCGCGCCAATCTCAACGAGTCCTTGAAAGAAGGCGGACGCGCCGGATCGGGCGGCGCCAGTTCCCACCGTACGCAGCGGCTACTGGTGATTTCCGAGGTCGCCCTGGCGTTGGTCGTCGTGATCGGCGCCGGTCTGTTCGCCCGCAGTTTCCAGGCCGCCAGCCGGATCGACCCCGGCCTGGACCCCAACCACGTGCTGGTTTCCCACCTGTATCTGAACGGGTATTCGGTCCCGGAGCGGAAACAATTCATGGAACGGTTGCGCGAACGCGTCGCGGCACAGCCGGGCGTTACCGCCGTTACGTATGCGCACACGGTTCCTTTCGACCTTTCCGGCCAGTGGTGGGAACCCTTGGAAGTGCAAGGCTACGTGCCCGGGCCCAACGAGAACATGAAGATCCTGCGCAACGTGGTGGCGCCGGGCTACTTCGACTTGCTAAGCATTCCTCTGGTGCTGGGACGCGATTTCGCCGATCGCGACGATGAGCAGTCGGCACCGGTGATGATCGTCAGCGAAACCTTCGCGCGCCACTTCTTCGGCGCCGGCTATCCCATTGGCCAGCGCGTGAATGGATGGGGCCGCTGGTTCACCGTCGTCGGCGTGGCCAAGGACAGCAAGTACGAATCGCTGGACGAGGTCGCCAGGCCGTATTTCTACGTGCCTTTCCGCCAGACTTTGCGCGAAGACATGGGCATCCGTCTCTATGTGCGCACGGCGGGCGACCCGCTGCAGGCAATCGAGCCGGTGCGCCGCGCCGTGCGTTCGCTCGATCCCGAAGCTGGCGCCTTCGATTCCGTGCCGATGACCGAGAACATCAACACGGCTTTGTTCATCCAGAAAATGGCCGCGACCATGCTGACCGTGCTGGCCGCGGCGGCGCTGCTGCTGGCGGCGCTGGGACTGTATGGCGTAATGGCGTATGCGGTGGCCGAACGCCGGCATGAGATTGGCATCCGCATCGCGCTCGGCGCGCGCCCCGGCGACGTGGTTGCCATGATCGTCAGGCAGGGGATGGCGCTCGCCCTGATCGGGCTGGGGACCGGCGCGGTCGCGGCGGCCGCCATCACGCGGTTGATTTCCGCCGCGCTGGTGCATGTCAGCGCGACCGATCCGCTGGTCTTCGCGGGCGCGCTCGTGTTCCTCGGCGCCGTCGCCGCGCTGGCCAGCTACCTGCCGGCGCGACTCGCCGCGGGGATCGACCCCAACCAGGCGCTGCGATCTTGACGCGAATGCACGAGTTGGATAATCTGGATTCGCGCCATGATCTACGAACTCAGGCCGAAGCTATTGACGCCGAGACGGTTGAGCGTCGACTTGGCCGTGGTCTTCGTGTTCACTGGAGTCTACCTCCTCGTCAGGGCCTCTGGCAGCTAGCGCCGCGCGCCGCGCATCGCTTTGGGCCTGCTCTGCCTGGTTCTCGGCGGCCTCTGCGTGGTCGGCCCGCTCCAGCGCTAACCGCCGTCCGCCGCTACGTCCCCATCACGATGCCGCCATCGACGCTGAGCACGGCGCCGGTAACGAACGAAGCCGCGTCGGAGGCCAGCCAGAGGTAGGCGTTGGCGATGTCCTCGGGTTGACCCATGCGGCCGAGCGGGGTGTGCGCGCGCAGGCCCTCGCGCGTCATTTCCGGGACGGCCTTCATCATGTCAGTGTCGATGATGCCTGGCGCCACGGCATTGACGCGAATGCGGTAGCGGCCCAGTTCGCGGGCCCAGACGCGCGTCATCCCGATCACGCCGGCTTTGCTTGCGACGTAATTGGTCTGACCGAAGTTGCCGTACAGGCCGACCACGCTCGAGGCGTTCAGAATCACGCCGCCGGCGCCGGCCGGGATCATGCGCGAGGCGGCGGCGCGCGTGACCACGAAGACGCCGCGCAGGTTCACCGCGATCACCGAATCGAACTGGTCGCCACTCATCAGGCCGGTGACCGAGCCTTCCTTGAATTTGACCAATTGGCCATCGCGCAGAATGCCGGCGTTGTTGACCACCACGTGCAGCGGCCCCAAGGCGCGGATAGTCTCCTCCATCGCGGTCTCGACGGAGGCCGCATTCGCGACATCCACCCTTTGAAACATGCCGCCCGCTTCCGGCTCGGCATCCTTGACATCCCAGGAAGCCACCTTGCAGCCTTCCTGGGCGAAGCGCCGTGCGGTGGCCTTGCCAATGCCCGCCGCCGCGCCAGTGACGATCGCGACTTTGCCCGCCAGCCCGGTTTCAATCATGCCATCAACAGTATCACCAGACACGCTATAGTAAAAGCTACCCTATGCGAGGCCCACGCTGGCTCCTGCTGCTGGCGATCGCCGCCATCCTCGGCGGCATCGGACTTACCTACCGCGCGAAGAAAAGATCGGCTGCCGCGCACGCGCCGGCGATGCCGGTCGAACTGCCCGCCGATCTGCATTCCGCCGCCCAACTCTGGCACTGGGTGGAAACCGACACCAAGACCGGGCACATCCGCGCCGACATCACGGCCGAGGACTTCCGCGAAATCAAGGATTCCTCGCGCGTCGACCTCAAGGGCATGAAGCTGAAACTGCCTGGAAAGAAGGACCAGACCTACGACCTGGTGGATGCGGCCAGCGCCCAGTTCTTCAAGTCCGAGCATCGTCTTTATTCCTCCGGCGAGGTGCTGATCACGCTGAATCTTCCAATGTCCGGCTCGTCGCAGCGCGCGCCGGTGGTCGTGCACTCGGCCGCCGTCACGTTCAACACCGAGACCTATCGCGCCGAGACGGACAGCCCCTCGACGTTCACGTTTCAAAACGGCAGCGGCAGAGCCACCGGCGCCTACTACGATCCCTCCGCGCACGAGTTGCGCATGAAGCAGGACGTCGAGATACACTACCAGTCGCAAGCCCCGGGCGCCAAGCCGATGACGATTCAAGCCGGCGGCCTGATCTTTCACGAAGGCACGCAGCTCATCGAACTCGACCCATGGGGAAAGCTGACGCGGGAAGGCACGGTGGTCGAAGGCAACACATCGCAGATCCAACTGTTGAACCACGAGATCCACACCGTGCACGCCGCCAAGGCGCGCGGCACCGAGGATAACGACAATCGCAAGATCGAATACTCGGCCGACGACCTCTTCATGGACTGCAACGATCACGGCCAGGTGGAACACTTGGCCGCGGTGAACAATGCCCGCATGGTGTCGAACGCGCCCACCTCGCAGACCACGGTGACGGGAGACCGCGTGGATCTGAATTTCGAGGTGCGCGACAACCGGAGCATCCTGCTGCGCGCGACCGCCTCCGGCCACGGCGTGGTGGTTTCGAAACCGCTGCCCGTGCGCGGTAGCGAGCCCGCCGACACGCACGTGCTCTCGGCCGAGTCGGTCGAGATGACCATGCGGCGGGGCGGCAAGGAGATCGACCACATCGTCACCCGCGGCGCCTCGACGTTGGAGGTGGCGCCGAACGCGGTGGCCGCCCACCACCGCGTTTTGAGTGGCAAGGATTTTCAGATCGCCTACGGCGCCGAGAACCGCATCGATACGTTCCACGCGACCGACGTCAAGACCGTCACCGACCCGAACGCCGCCGAGCGCAAGCGCAAGGTCGCCCAGGCCACCACGAGCAGCCACGAAATCAAGGCGCGCTTCGATCCCAAGACCAGCCACATGGCGGCGATGGAGCAATCCGGCGGCTTCACTTACGCGGCGGGCGAACGCCATGCACGCGCCGCCAAGGCCACGCTCGATTCCGACCATAACGTGATGCTGCTCGACGGCGCCGCGCGCATGTCGGACGCGACCGGCGCCACCAGCGCCGACCGCATAAGGCTGGACCAGGCAACCGGCGATTTCGTCGCCGAGGGCGGCGTCACCTCCAGCCGCATGCCGGAGCAGGATGCCAAGAAGAATTCGCAAATGCTGTCCGGCGACGAACCGCTGCAGGCCCAGGCGCGCCGCATGGTCTCCACCAATAAGAGCCGCCACATGCACTACGAAGGCGGCGTGGTGATGTGGCAAGGCGCCAACCGGATCACCGCCGACACGGTGGACGTGGACCGCGAGAAGAGGTCGCTGGTGGCCGACCGCAACGTGGTCACCAGCCTGTGGGAAGAACCGAAGGACCCGGAGAAGAAGAAGACCGCTGTGCCCGCGCTCACCGTGATGCGCGCACCGCGCCTGGTCTACACCGATGCCGACCGGCTGGCCATCTACACCGGCGGCGTCGATATGTCGCGCCCGGGGATGCACATCACGTGCCGCGAGATGCATGCCGTGCTGGCCGATGCCGATGCCGATTCGCGCCTCGAGAAGGCCGTGGCCGATGGCGGAGTCAGGATTGTCGCGACTACGGTCAACGGCGTTCGCATCGCCACCGCCGAGCATAGCGAGTACTTCACCGCCGACCAGAAGGTGATTCTCACCGGCGGCAAGCCGCGTTTGCAGGACGACACCGGCCATTCGACCGAGGGCACAAAATTGACCTACTTCTCCAACGATGATAGGCTGTCGATAGATGGGGCTCCCAACCGGCCTGTTCAGACCTTCATCACCCGCCACAGAAAATAGCGGATTGAGCAAACTCGAAACCTCGGAGATTTCCAAGAGCTACCGGGGGCGCCGCGTCGTCGACGACGTCACCGTGCACCTCGAACAGGGCGAAGTGGTCGGCCTGCTGGGCCAGAACGGCGCAGGCAAGACCACCACGTTCTACATGGTGGTGGGGCTGATCACGCCGGATTCCGGCCGCATTCTGCTCGATGGACAGGACATCACCGGCCTGCCCATGTACCAGCGCGCGCGCCGGGGCATCAGCTATCTGCCGCAGGAGGCATCGGTTTTCCGCAAGCTCACGGTCGAAGAGAACCTGATGGCGATCCTCGAAACGCTTTCGCTTTCGACACGCGAGCGGCGCGAGCGGATGGAGCTCCTGATCGAACAACTGGGTCTGGAGAAAGTGCGCCGCAGCCGCGGCTACATGCTCTCGGGCGGCGAGCGGCGGAGGGTCGAGATCGCACGATCGCTGGTGATCAGCCCGAAGTTTCTGCTGCTCGACGAACCGTTTTCCGGCATCGATCCGATCCAGGTGCTCGAACTGCAGCGGATCATCTTCGACCTGAAACGCGCCGGCATTGGCATCCTGATCACCGATCACCAGGTGCGCGAAACGCTGATGGTCACCGACCGCGCCTACATCATCGACGAAGGCCGCATCTTCCGCGGCGGCAGCCCGGAAGCCCTGGAGCGCGACCCGGAAGTCAAACGCATCTACCTGGGGGAGTCGTTCAAGCTAAGGCTGTAAGAGCGTGCACACAGTGGGGCGGGCGTTTTCGCCTGCCAACTCGCGGCTATCAAACGTTGGCGCTGATTGCGCTACTCGGGGGCGAATACGCGCAGCACGCCGCGCTCATCGTGGTGGTTCACGCGAGCCTGATGCCTGGAACCCGCTCGAAGTGACGCCGGTTTCGCGTGAGCAACGCGGCACGGTTGGCCGTCACGATGCCGGCGATCAAACTGTCCGCCATGCCGATGGAACTGCCGGGTCGTTCGAGCGACCGGCGGATCTCGGCGGCAGCGTCGGCCGCGGCGTCATCAAGGGCCAGCGACGGGACTGCGTCGAGCAATTGTGCCAGGCGCGCGAGCTGCTTCGGATTCTTCGTGCCCGAGAGGAGCTCGAAGCGAGTGATCACGGTTGTCCGCAGCGCACCCTGGCGGAGCAAGCGCTCCACTCGGTCGGCCTCGCCTTTGCCCGCGAGGTAATCGATCAGGACGTCCGTGTCGGCGATGGTCATCGCCAGTTCGCCCGAATGCTCGCGGTGCGCTCCGCAAGGCCAGCGGCTTCGGTTGCGGACATGGAGCCCTTCAGCGCGAGAGCGCTACGGATCGCATTGGTCCGGCCTTTTTGGCTTTCGAGGTAGAGTTCCAGCGCTTCCGTCACCAGGGTTGAGAATCCCTTCTCGCCGCAACTGGCGGCCAATTCGAGAATGCGCGCCCGATGTTCCGGCTTCATCTCAATAGTGGTTCGCATGTTTCCATTATGACATGCATGCACATGCATGTCAGTGACGCTTGCTGCTCGAATGCCCGCCCGGAGCCGCGACCGAAGGGAGCGGTCTTCGCAGTGATTACGAAATGAGGCTCTACGCGCGCGCCTACCTTTGCAGCCGCTTCGCGACGTCCTCGCGGAAGCGGTCGATGAAGGCGAGGACATAGGGGGCGATGGGGAGGGTGGGATCGTCGATCAGCGGAGTCAGATCCATGGCGAAGTTGAGCGCGGATTCCTGGTCCGTCGCATGCGATGCGAAGTACGTGGCGTGGGCCAGGCGGCGGCCGGCGGTGGCGAGGTCATAACGCTTGCCGCCGTTGACCTGCGAATCGAAAACGCCGACCAGCGCGGCGGCGATGTTCGAACGCGCGGAAACCGGGAGCGCGCGTTTGTCCTCGTCGGGCAGCCAATCGAGATCGCGCCACACTTCGCAGCCATAGACCGCGCGCGGCCGGGTCTCCTCACGCACCGCGCGCAGCGCCGCGATCGAGCGCAGAGCGGTCGCCACGTGCGTATCGTGCTTGTCGGCCAGATTGTGCAGGTAGACCACTTCCGGCTTCGCCGCGCGCAGAATCGCGCATAGGTCGCCGACAACCGCGCCGGCAGGGTCCTTCACCTGCGCGCTCGTGTAACCGAGTTGGATCTGGCAGGCGTAATCGCCGACGAACGCGGCTTTGCGCTGCTCCCGAATGCGCACGCGCTGCATCTCCGCATCGGTCAACTGCGCATAGATGCCGGAGCGCGGACTGCCGGCGCCATTGGTCGCCACCACGCCCGTGAACCAGCGGTCGGTGCGGCCGAAACACTCGGCGACGCCGTGGTAGGCCATAATTTCGATATCGTCCTGGTGCGCGGAAATCGTCAGGTGCGTGGTGCGGGCCAGCGCCTCGGCGGGCGGCAGATTGTCGGGAACGAATACGTCGACGTGCGGATTGTCAGGAAACATGCGGAATCTCCGTGGATGAAATGGCGGGCAGGCTGGCGGCGGCAATGGCCTGGCCGTGGCGCTTCTCCCGCTCGTCGGGAATGTGGAAGCGGATGCGCTCGGCGAGATCGGGGAACTCGCCCCCGAGCACGCGGCGCGCGGTCGCAAGCAGCAGTTCGCCGCCCGCGCCGGTCATCACGCGGCCGAGCACCAGCAGGTTGCGGATTTCATAAAAGTCGGCGAAGTGAGCGATGGTGTAGCCGAACCAGACGCCGATGGTTTCGAAAATGCGCAACGCGCGTGGGTCGCCCGAATCGGCCAGGCGCTGCACCTGCTCGAGCTTCACCGGCAGCGGCATTTCCTCCGGCAACTCGATGCCGGCCGGCGCGATCAGGCGGCCGACGGCCTGCTGCGAAAAATACTGCACGCCCACGCCGGCATCGCCAGACCATTCGTCGATTGGCGCGCCCGGTTGGTAATCGACGGGCGCGAATGCGAGCTCGTTGAGCCAGCCCGTGATGGCGCCGCGCGGCGTCACGTACCCGGCGGCCACGCTGCTACCCATCGCCACGCCCAGCACCGCGTTGTCGCCGAGCACCATCGAGCCGGCCAGCGCGGTGACTTCGCCATCGTTCGCAACCTCGAAGGGAACGCCCCAGGCGGCGCCGATCTCGAGGAAGAGGTCGCGAATGCGGCCATCGAATAGGTCTTGCGAAACGCCGCGGTAGAGCGAACCGACGCGGACGCGGTTGTTCACGTAGACGCCTGCCGCGCTGCCGCCGATCGCATCCACGCGCGGCAGGTGGGCAGCGGCACGGCGAAGCGAATCCTGAATGCCATCGAAGTGATACTGCGGGTCGGATTGCGCGGAGGGATTCCACGGCGTCTCGTCGCTCCAGACGGCGCGACCATCCACCACGGCGGCGCACTTGCGGTCGCTCGCGCCGAGATCGAAGCCAATCCTGCATCCGTCCAGGTGGCGGCCCGGCGGAGCGGCGGTTTCGCGTTCCTCGGGAATATCGGCGGCGGCAACGCCCTCAATCGTGAGCGGCCGGCCGTACACGCGTTCGCCCATGAATCGATGATCGAAGGCGCGCGCGCCATTTGGCGAGTATGCCCGAGCGAGCGAATCGGCCACACCCGGCGCGCCCGCAATCATCGCGCGGCAACCGCCTTTCTGCCACAGCAGGAACTTGAGCAGCCGTTCGGCATAGCGGCAATTCCATTCGACGTTGGCGCCCTGGTGCGGCAGAATGGCGGTGCGATAAACCGAAACCGAACCATCGCCGCGTTCGAGCGCAATCTGGAGCGGCGCGCCACCGGCTTCGCTGGCGCAAGCGTGGTAAGCGCGATTCCACAGCGCCGCGGGCACGAAGCCGGAATCGAGCGGCGGACGAAACCGGGGCGTAACGATAATCGAAGCAGCCAATCTACATGGTGCGACGGCGGACGCCCATCTGTCCAGAGGCGCCGCAGGCGTCAAGCCGTGGGCAGCGGCGGTATCGTCCTGTTTTCCGAGCTTGCGCGATAATAGGTTCGTGCTAACCGGGAACGCCTTGAAAGCCGCGCTGCGGCCGCTATATCGCGGACTTTGCCGCGCGTACACTAATGCCCGGTTCACGCCCAGCCAGCACGCGGAAAGAATGAAGAGCGCCTGGAACCAGCGGGCGCGCGAGAACGCCTGGCACTTCATCGCCACCGGAAAGACGGACTGGAGCGAAGAGGAATTCTTCGCCTCCGGTGAGCGCACGGTTTCGGAGCACATCCTCACGGATATCGAGAATATCTGCCAGGGGAAGTCTCCGGATAGGATGAGGGTGCTCGAAATCGGTAGCGGAGCGGGCCGCATCACCAGGGCGTTGGCGCGGACATTCGGCGAGGTCCATGCCGTCGATGTGAGCGGAGAGATGGTACGGCGCGCGCGCGCCTCGCTGCGCGATTGTCTTAACGTCCATCTATACGAAAACAATGGCATGGATCTGTCGGTAATCCCGGAGCTGCCATTCGACTTTGCTTTCTCCTATCTGGTCTTTCAGCACATTCCCAGTTACGCGGTGATCGAGGGATATGTGCGGGAGGCAGGCCGGCTTCTGAGACCTGGAGGACTGTTCAAGTTTCAGGTGAGAGGGAATACGGCCGACGAATCCAAGGCGGACGATACGTGGGTCGGCTTTGCGTTCTCCGATGAGTGCGCGCGCGCCATGGCCGGCGAGTGCGGATTTGAGGCAAGATATCAAGCGGGGGCGGGAAGCCAGGACTTCTGGTTGTGGTTCTTTAAGAAGCAGTAAGTGTGCTAAGTTTCAATGCCGCCCCGGCTATAACAGCGACAACGGGTCCACATCGATGACTAATGCCGTGGCGGGCCACTTACGTTCTAAAGCGAAGGCGCGCACTTTTTGTAACAGGGCGTTGAGGGCGATGCGGCTGGCGGACTTGATGAGTAACTGATAGCGGTACTCGGCCTTAAGTCGCGGGACGGGGGCTTCGGCGGGACCGAGCACGCGGAGTTTCTCGGGGGGCGGCGTCAGCAGCATTCCTAACTCGCCGCTCATGCGGAGGGCTAACTCCTTTTTCTCGCTGCGTACGACGACGTTGGCCATGGCGGTGAAGGGCGGGTAGGACATGGCGCGGCGGAAGGCGAGTTCCTTCTCATAGAATGCGACATAGTCCTGCGCGGCGGCCATACGAACGGCGTAGTGATCGGGATTGATGGTCTGAATAAGAACGATGCCGGGTAAGTTGCCACGCCCGGCGCGACCGGCCACCTGGGTAAGGAGCTGAAACGTGCGCTCGGCGGCGCGAAAGTCGGGCATGCCGAGACCGACATCGGCGGAGACTACGCCGACCAGAGTGACATTAGGAATATCGTGACCCTTGGCGATCATCTGGGTGCCGACTAAGATGTCATAACTGCCTTCGCGAAAGCCGTCGAGAATGGTCTCGTACTGCCGCTTGCCGGTGACCGTATCGCGGTCGAGGCGGGCGATGCGCGCGGCGGGGAAGGCGCGGTGTAACTCTTCCTCGACGCGCTCGCTACCGACGCCGAGAAAGTAGACGTGGTCGCTTGCGCACTTAGGGCAAACGCTAGGCACCTTCTCGGCATAGCCGCAATAGTGGCAGAGCAGGCGCCGGTCGCGCTTGTGAAACGTAAGAGTCAGCGCGCAGTTGACACACTGCACGCGCTCGCCGCAGGCGCGGCAGGCGACGAAACTCGAAAAGCCGCGGCGATTGAGCAGGATGATGGTCTGCTCGCCGTTCTCCAGGCGGTGACCGATGGCTTCGATCAGCTTGCGCGAAAAGGTCGCCTGCTGGCGCGTTTCGAGAAACTCCTCGCGCATATCGATCAGTTCCACCGCAGGCATGGGACGATCTTCGATGCGGCCGGGCAGCGTGAGCAGCGTGTACTTGCCGCGCTCCGCATTGAAGCGGCTTTCGAGACTGGGCGTGGCGGAGCCGAGCACTACGCACGCGTGCGCCGCCTGCGCGCGGACCAGTGCCACGTCGCGGCCGTTATAGCGCGGCGTTTCCTCCTGCTTGTAACTGCCGTCGTGCTCTTCGTCGACAACGATCAAGCCCAAATTGCGGACGGGCGCGAAGACGCCGGAGCGCGTGCCCACCACGACCGAAGCCGAGCCCGAGCGAATGCGGCGCCATTGTTCGGTGCGTTCGACGTCAGTGAACGCGCTGTGCAAAATCGCCACGCGGTCGCCGAAACGCGAAAAGAACTGGCCGGCCATGGCGGGCGTGAGCGCGATTTCCGGCACCAGCAACAAGGCGCCGCGCCCTCGATCAACGACGGCCTGGATGGCATTGAGATAGATCTCGGTCTTGCCCGAGCCGGTGACGCCATAGAGGAGGAAAGCGCGAAATTCGCGCGCCTGGATGCCGGAGTGAATCGCGTCGTAAGCGGCCTGCTGCGCGGGGTTGAGCGTATGCGGTGCGCGCACGGCGCCGGCGGTGACACCGGCGGTTTCGGGCACGAGAGCCACCACGCCTTGCCGGGCGAGCGAACGCGCGGCAACGCTCGAATGCGCCAGCATGGTTTCCAGATCCTTCAGGTTGTGGGAGCCGGGATGCAACTCGAGAAACGCTTTCAGTTCGCGCTCGGGCTTGTTTAGCTTGCGCTCGGGCGGCGCGGAGACGAGTTCGACGCGCAGGCGAGCGGCGGGGGCGCGCATGGGGTCGCGCTCGGTCGGCATGTCTTCGGCGGCGATGAGACCCTTGCGACCGAGCGAGCGGATGGCCTTGTCGGCGAGCGGCATCAGCCGGGTCAGATAGGAGGCCGAGAGCGGGCGCCTTTCGAGCATGGAAAGGATGCGCGCCACCGGATCGTCCGGCGCGGCATCGAGCAGCAACTGGCGCGCGGCGTCGCGGCCGGAATCGGTGAGCGACCACACTTTGCCGCGGCGAATTTCCGACCCGAGCGGCAACATGCCGCGCAGCACGTCGCCGAGCGGAGCGCAGTAATAGCCGGAAATCCAGCGGCCGAGCGCGAGTAAGTCGGCATCGAGCACAGGATCGGAATCGATCAGCCGCAGCGCTTCGCGCGTGGCCATGGCGGGCCGTTCGTCGTGGCAGCGCAGGATGACGCCGGTGAGTTTGCGCGGCCCGAAGGGAACCACGATCCGGCTGCCGGGCCGCACGCGGTGGCGGAGGGTTTCGGGCAGCGAGTAGGTGAACGGTTGATCGAGCGGCGCCGGAACGCTGACGTCCACGTATTGAAAGTACCCCTCGGGCATGGAAACTTCAGGATAGCGGACGATGGGGGGTGCAACATGAAGGTGGCGCGGATAGGCAGGTATAGCAACCCGGCAGCTTGACGCGGCTCGGACCATGCGGTTAGGCTGGACGGAGGCAGGCGAGCGAGGAGTATAGGGTCTGAATTTCCTGGTTGCTTCCGGGGGCTGGACCAGATACGCAACCGATCGTCGTGGTAATGCCAATCTTGTTCGGAGGAACAAAATGGGTGCGACAGCAGTTGCAATCGATTTCAAGCCAGTGGCCCTGGAAGCCGTTCTTTACGTCCAGGGGAAGATGACCGTAGGCGCGGGCAACAAAGCAGGGGACCTTCTCGAGTCCATGGGACTGTCCTATCTGTGTGTTGCGGCCGAACGGACTGTAACGAAGGATTACGAGAAGTACAAGAAGGAGTCGTTTCTAAGATTGGTTGCCGCAGCGGCCGAAGCCGCAGGCTGCGGCAATTGTGGCGAGCAGGCGGCGACTGCATTCGTCTACCTACTCGATAAGGGCATTCGGCCGCTGGATTTGATGGCGCTTGAGAAGCCTGGAGATCATAACTTCGTTGTGATCGGCAGGGTGTCCGGAAGCGACGTCAAGGATCCTGCAACCTGGGGGCCGACGGCGATCGTATGCGACGCCTGGGAAGAGAAGGCTTACGATCCCAATCTGCTCTTCAAGATGTGGCATTACAAGTCGTGGGTGGTCCATCGCGCGGAGGTGTAGCCGGGCCCTCGGATCCGAATACTCGTTGCGCGCCCCCTTGCCGGAATGACTAAGGGATTGCGCATCCCGTGAACATCCCACGCGGGGTAAGAATGAAGAGGGGCCAGAGCCCGCGCTCCGGCCCTTTTGGCGCACGCCGCGACGCGATGCAAACATGCGCCCGCGAGCGGGCTTATGGGATAATCGGGTGAGATCCCCACCCATTCATGGACCGAGAATTCATCCGAAATTTTTCTATCATTGCGCACATCGACCACGGCAAGTCCACGCTGGCGGACCGGTTGCTGGAGGTTACCGGCGCGCTATCGGCGCGCGAGATGATGGAGCAGGTGCTCGACACGATGGACCTGGAGCGCGAGCGCGGCATAACCATCAAGGCCCACGCGGTCCGCTTGAACTACCGCGCCGACGACGGCAATCTGTATCAGCTCAACCTGATCGATACGCCCGGCCACGTGGATTTCTCTTACGAGGTTTCGCGCAGCCTGCAANNATCAACAAGATCGACCTGCCGGCAGCCGAACCGGAGCGGATTCGCGAGCAGATCGAAAGCGTGATCGGCCTCGATGCCTCTGGCGCCGTGCTCGCCAGCGCTAAGTCGGGCATTGGCGTGCACGACATTCTGGAACACGTCGTGCACCTCGTCCCGCCGCCGAGGGGCTCGCGGGACGCGCCGCTGCGCGCGCTGAT
>PMKM01000135.1 GCA_003157745.1 Bryobacterales bacterium
GAGCGTAAGAATCGTTTCGACGGGGTTCTCCTACAACCGGGTGAATAAGCAATACACCGAGGTTCTCACTATCAAGAACACCAGCACCTCGGACCTCGCGGCGCCGCTGCAAATCGTGCTCAGCAATCTGCCATCGGGGGAAAGCCTTGCCAATGCCACCGGCACGGGAGCCCCTGGACCGTACATCACGGCTGTTTCAACAGGCGCCCTGGCTGCGGGCGCGTCTGTCCAAGTCACGGTGCGCATCGTGGCGCCTCAAGGCACTTCCCCCGTGTTCACGCCGCTTGTGTTTAGCGGGACATTCTAATCCTCTGGGAGCATCAATGAGATTCGCTAAGCTTTCTTGTCTTCTTATCGTTCTGGCCGCGGTCCCGTGCTTTGCGACGACCTTGGACATAGTGATCGATTCCAGTTCGCTATCGCCGTCGACGAGCGGTTTTATCGATTTCTATTTCGACGGAGGCTATCCCGCCACGGCGGTCATCTCCAATTTTTCCGACGCCGGCGGAACTCTGAATTCCACCAGCATCACTACGTCTGGGACCGTTTCCGGTACGCTCCCCGGCGACGTCGTTATGAACGAGAACGGCTCCGATTACGACGAGGGCATCACCTTCGGCCCATTGATCAGTTTCGATCTTACGCTTGCTGGAGTTCCAGACGGAAATAATGAAGATGAATTTACGCTCACGTTTTACAACTCCGGTAATTCGGGTGGCCTGCTCACCGGTAATAACAGCGACTACTGGCTTGTGCAGGTTCTGATTGATACTCAAGGCAACGTCACGTCCACCGAGTACGCCAATCCATCCCACGGCCCGAGTTACGCCGACGTCTACGTTGTTCCGGAACCAGCGAGTTGGCTTCTGTGCGCAGCAGCCTTCGCGGGCGTCTTCTTTTTCAGGCGTGCACGTTAAACTGTTGGGATGCCTTGGGGACGTTCGATTCGAAATGCCGGGGGGTTCTTGCGATGGGTTCGGACAGACCGCTGATGCGTGGATTGATAGTGCTGGTGACAATCGCCGCGGCAGCTCTGGGGCAAGACGGGCCCGTGGTTTCGGCTTCTTCCGCGCCGGCGATGGTCCCCTCCGGCGTTCCTCTTCGTGTCGCGCTCGAACGCAGGGCCAGAATCAAACATGTGGGCGATCGCGTTCAGGGGCGGCTGGCCGAGCCGGTTTACGTTTTCGATCGGCTGGTTCTTCCAGCCGGCAGTGTGGTGGAAGGGCATGTCGCCGAAATCGGGGGCGTACCGGCCTGGGTTCGGATCGGCGCGGTCCTGAACGGCAACTTGACGCCGCCGCGCAAGGCGAGCGCGCAGTTTGACGCCTTGGTGTTGCGCGACGGTTCGCGGCTGAGCCTGCGCACTTCGCCAGCACGCGGAACTGCGCATACGGTGGCCATCGCGAACCGGCCGAAAGGACCGGCCGCGCGCCAGTCCGGCGCCTCGGCCGGTCCGGAGAAAGATGACTGGGCGGAGACCAACGCTTTCCAGGCGCCGGGCAAGATGAGCCAGTTGAAAAGCGCCCTGCTGAGCCGGCTCCCATATCACCGGCAAGCATGGCGGGCGGGAACGCTGTTCAGCGGCGTATTGCAGGAACCGATCGCGGTGCCTGCGCTGGATGGTCTCGAAGCGCGCGCCGAGCGGCCGGGCCGTGCCGAACCCGAAGCGCGGGAACTTCGGGCGCGCCTGCTCACTGTCGTCAGTTCCGCGACCGCGCGAAAGGGAATGGCGGTCGAAGCCGTGGTGACCCGGCCCCTGTTTTCGATCGATCGTCGCCTGCTGATTCCCGAGGGCAGCCGCCTGACCGGCGAAGTCGCCGAGGCGCAACCGGCCCGCCGCCTTCACAGGAACGGGCGACTGCGGATTGCGTTCCGCCAGATCGAGCCGCGACCCGGCGCCGCGCAGAGCATCCAAGGCTTCGTCACGGAAGTGGATGCCGATTTCGACGCGCACCTGGCCCTCGATTCGGAGGGCGCCACACGCGCCACCAGCCCCAAAACGCGGTTGATCTTCCCAGCCATTTCGGTGGCCGTGGCCGGGCTTTCGTTTCATCAGGATTTCAATTCGCGGGGCGTACCCGACGTGGATAGCGGAGGCCGGGCCGAATCGGGCGCCGTAGGAATGGGACTGATCGGCTCGCTGGTGGCGCAAGCCTCGCGACCTTTGGCTTCGACGATTGCCATTGCGGGCGCGGCCTTCAGCGTCTATTCGAACTTCATCGCGCGCGGGAACGACGTGGTCTTCCCGGTGAACACGCCGATCGAAGTCAGTCTCGAGGCGCGCACTGCCGCCGCCCAGCCGCCAACCGTGAGTCCGCGTTAGCGCGATCCACCGTCCGGAAGTCCGGATGCCGGTTTCCCGCCACGCCTGGCCGCGCGTTTCTTCGGAGCGGGCGTCGCGTCGTTGCGGGGAAGGTCGCTCAGCTTGCCGTAATCCATCTGCAGCACGCGGTCCCCGACGTGGAAATAGCGATCATCGTGCGAGACCACGACGACTGTCTTGCCGGCGCTCTTCAGTTCCGGCAGCATCGTTTCGTAAAAGTAGCGGCGAAACTGCGGGTCCTGGTCGGCCGCCACTTCGTCGAAAACATACACCGGCTTGTCCTCGAGATAGGACACGACCAGAGCCAGGCGCTTGCGCTGTCCGGTCGACAAATGCGTGGTGCTGAAGCGCCCGTCGACAAAGGCCGTCTTGCCGGAAATCTCCATCAGTCGCAGCAAGGCGTTGACGCGCTCGGGGGCCCGATCGCGCAACCCGTGCAGTTTGTCGAACAGGTGGAAATCCGAGAAGATGGCGGAAAACAGGTTTCGGTAGGATTGAATGTTGGCCGGCCCGATGACACGATCGTCGACGCGGATGGTCCCCTGCGATGGCCAGTACAAAGCCGTGAACAGCTTGAGAAACGTCGTCTTGCCGCTGCCGTTGCCGCCAACCAGAAACAGGATCTCGCCGCGCCGGACTTCGCCCGCGATGGGGCCGACCTGGAACGTGGCGTTGCCGTCGGGATCCCGATAATTGAAGCAGACGCCCTCCAACCCGATCACCTGGAAGTCGCTCAGGTCGATCTCGGGCGAGGCTTCGTTTTCGGCGGTCTTCTTCAGACCGTCGTCCAGCAGTGCCTCCAGGCGCCGCAGGTTGTCCACCGTCACGTTCACCTGCGCCAGCATGGGGATGATGGTGACCACGTTGGTGAGCGGTCCAAAGAAGAACAGCACGGCGGCCACAACCTTGGTGGCCGATCCCGAAAACGACGTCGAGAGAACGGGCATGACAAAAGCGACCGCGCCCAGCAGGAGGACGAAGAACATTTCGACGAAGATAATGTTGTTCGAGAAGAGGACCATCACGCCGGTGCGCACTTCACGGACGCGCGTGGCGGTGGAGGCGAACTCCTCGAACACGTCGTCGCTTTTCAATTTGTTGATGCGGAGTTCCTTGAACCCCTTGAGCAAGCCGCTGAGAGACTCGGATAGTTCGTCTTCCTCTTTCGACGCGTTCTGCAAGCCCTTGTCGTAGGCTTTGCGATCCCTGAAGTATTTGCCCGCGCCGCCCGCGATCACGAGCAGGCATAGCAGCATGGCGACCGGCGACACGATGGCGATATAGCCCAAAGTGAAGAGCACCATGACGGCGCCTTGCGCGGCGGCAAACAGCGGGCGTGCCGCCTGGGCGATGGCGGTCGTGTCCCGGCTGATCCGGGCGTGAATATCGGCCTCGCCGATCGATTCGAGCGTCTCGAGGTCGGAGCGGCGAATCTTGTCGGCCAGCCGCAAGCGCACGCTGCAGATGGCGGCCTCGGCGATGCGCGTGGATTCATAAAGGATATAGCGCAGGGAGTAGACGAACAGCGCGATCGAGAGGCCGAACCAGAGGAAATGCTGCCAGCTCGGGCCGCCTCCCTTGAGAGCGTCGACCGCGGCGTTAATCACCGCCAGGTTCATCGCATTGGCGATGCCGGAAGCCGCCGTCAGCACGATCAGCTTCCGGTCGAGCGCGTGAGTCTCCCGCTGCAGGAAGGCGAGAATGCCGAACCGCATCAGATGGTNNAGGCGGCGCGCCCGCGCCTGCGGCGATTGGCCGCGATAGAGTCCGAAATTCTCGAGAGTCTCAGTCAACGCGCCGTTCATCTCAGGCGAATCCACCGCCTGTTCCAGCCGTTCGAGGAAGGCGTCGAACGGGCAGGCGCGGACTCCCTCTGCCGCGGTGACGAACTCGGCCAGCGTATCCCGGCGGGCATTTTCCAGATGATGGGTTTGGTTGGTCAGATCGGCCGCGCCCGCCAGCGACACCAGGCCGCGCGCCACCACGTCCACGTGGCATAGCCACACATGAGAATCGCCGGGCACCGCGCCCAGGCGCAGGAAGGCGGCGAGTTGCCGGAAGAACGCGTTTTCCGCGATGTTCGATTGCAGCGGGCCTCCGCCGGCGGCAAACACCAGACTGCCGACCCTGTGGATGCAGGCGTTGGCGAGATCGCGCCGGGCGGCGACCACCAGCCGTTCGGCCTCCTGCTTGCTGCGAACGTAGTAATTCTCGTCCAGGACTTCGGGGGCGGCGTCGTATTCGGAGAACAGCCGGAAGCCCTCCTCGGGGGCCTTGCCGCACACGGAGAGAGTGGAGACCAAATGGAAATCCACCGGGTGCGCGGCGCGGTGACCGGCGAGAGCCAGCAAGCGCGCCGTGGCGGCCACGTTGTCGGCATGGAATTCCCAATAGTGGCCGAAGTGTTTGACGTTGGCGGCGCAGTGGAAAACGGCCTGCGTGGTATCCATCAGTCGATCCTGCGCCTGCTGGGGCAGGCCCAGATCGTCGCGGCGCAAATCGCCCGCGAGCACCGTCAGTTGGGGATTGTCGCGCAAGGCGGCGCCCCGTTCCGGACCGAAATAGCGGCAGAGAATCCCGCTCAGGCGGGCGCGGGCAATTGCTGCGTCGGCGCCACGCACCAGCACGCTGACCTGGCGATCGCGGTCCGCCAACAGTTCGCGCAGCAGATAGCTGCCCAGATAGCCGGTCGCCCCGGTCAGCAGCACGCGGCTATAATCCCGGCGCTGGCCCGCACCGGGCTGCCCGTATGCCTGGTTGCGCAATTCATACTCGCGCAGCGCGGGGTCAAGCGCCGCGTCGCGGTCCGCCTCATAGGCGGCCAGGTTTTGCCGGTAGCTTTGCCAATGCCGTGCGGCGGATTGGATCAGCGTCCGCAGATGCTCTGGCCGCGGCCGGCAAGCGCCGGCGAAATCCGCCAGGCGTGGTTGTTCATAGAGATCGTTGATCGTGCAGTGGATGGTGCGCCGCAGCCGACTGACGACGGCGATGGCGCGCAGGCTGTTGCCGCCGAGATCGAAGAAACTGTCCTCGCGGGCGACGAAGCCACATGCCAGGTGCTCCGCCCACACCTGCGCGATCAGCCGCTCCATGCCGTCGCGGGGCTGCGTCCGATCGAGGTCGTTGGCCCTTCGCTCGGAAACCGTCCGCAACAGCGCCGCCCGGTCCACCTTTCCGGCGATGTTCACCGGGATGGCCGGTACGCCGATCACGGCCGCCGGTAGCATGTACGAGGGCAGCGTGCCGGAGAGAAAGTCGTGCCACGCCGCTTGCGTGGGTTCGGCCGCTCCGGGTTGCAGGCAGACGAACGCCCACAGGGTTTGCGTGCCGTCGGCCTGAGTTTCGACCGCCGCGACTCCCTGCCGCACGCCCGGATGAGCACCGAGCCGATGTTCGATCTCGCCCAATTCCACGCGTTGCCCGCGCAGCTTCACCTGGCCGTCCAAGCGGCCCAGAATCTGCAGGTCGCCCGAGCGGGTCCAGCGGCCTAAGTCGCCGGTCGAATATAGCCGGCCGGCGGCGGTCTCGACGAAACTGGCGGCCGTGAGATCGGGACGGTTCAAATATCCCAAGGCGAGCCCCATGCCGCCCAGCCAGACATTCCCCACCGCGCCGGGCGGAACCGGCCGGGCCTGGTGGTCGAGGATGTGAACCGATGTGTTGGCCAACGGCTTGCCCACCGTCAGCCGTTGCGCCTCAGGCGTCACCAACCCGAAGCTGGTGGCGACGGTGTTCTCGGAAGGGCCGTAGCCGTTGACGTAGCGCAAGCGCCCGGCATAGTGCAGGGCATCGGCGCGATGGGGCGGCTCGCCCACGGTCATCAAAATGCGCAGGCCGGGAAAGTCCGCCTGCTCGAAAAGGCGCAAATAGGAGGGCGCCATAGTGGCCACGCTGACGCCCAATCGGGCGATTTTGTCCCGCATGACCGCAATCTCGCCCATCTCGTCGCGCAGAATGGGTACCAGCGCCGCGCCGGACGCCCAGGCCATCGTCAGATCGGCAATCGAGGCGTCGAACGCGGGCGACGCCATCATCAGGACTCTATCGTCGGACCGAATGCCCACCGCCGCGGCCGCGGCCACGCCGAGATTGTTCACGCCCTGGTGATGCAGCATGACGCCCTTGGGCGTGCCCGTGGACCCGGAGGTGTAGATGATGTAGGCGAGATCCTGGTCGTTAATGCCGCCCGCGATCTCGGGCCGGCGACCGTGCGTCGAGAGGAACGCTTCCGAGAGGCTTTCCGGCCGGAAGATCAGGCAGCCGGTCGCGATCAGCGAGGCTGGCGGCGGATGCCCGTCGAGCGCCACCAGAATCCGTATGCCGGCTTCGCGGGCGATGAAAGCCAGCCGGTCGGCCGGCAGATCCTTGGCGAGCGGCACGTAACATGCGCCCGCTTTCCAGATGGCCATGACGGTCTCCGGCAGCGAGATCGAGCGATCGGTGAGAACCCCGACCGGTTCCTCGCGCGCCACGCCGTGGGCCAGCAGAGCATGCGCCAGCGCGTTCGCTCTGGCGTTGACCTCGGCATAGCTTTGCGCCCGGTGTTCGGTGATCAGCGCGGGGCGATCCGGCTGGGTGCGGCACCACTGCTCGAACAAGGCGGGGAAATTGGGCGCCGGAAGCGCCAGAGCGGGCCCGCGCTCCCATCCGGCCAGCAGACTTTCCTCTTCCGGCAACAGCGCGGGCAGGGTAGAGCCGGCGAGCCGGTTGCCACCTGCGAGGAAGCGCGCCCATCCGGCCAGCGCGTCGATCCAGCTCTCGGCGGTTTCCTTTTCGTAGATGGCGGCGTTCACACACCACTGCAGCAGCAGGCTGCCGTCCGCCTGGCTCTCATGCACCAGAATCATGTCCTGAGCGGGCGCATTCGGGCGCAACGAGTATCCGGTGTCGCCGCCCGTCACGGGCGCGAGCGGGCCGCCGTTGGCCGCGACCGCGCCGGGATTCTCCGTCACCACGACATCGAATAGCGGATAGCGCGCCGGGTGCGGCGCCTGGGCGCGATCCTGACGGAAGTCGCGGTACATGTGGGCGAACGGATAGCGCGCGTGCAGCAGTCCTTCGGCCAGGCTCCGTTGCATGGTCTGCAGAGACTGCTCGACCGGCTCCGACCCGTCAACGCGGCACGGCACGGGCAGCGGGTTCACGTAATAGCCGACAACGCGCGCGTCGCTCGCCGACTCCCGGGTGGAAGCCGCAGTGCCAAGCAGGAACTCCGGACGGCCCGTGCGCCGGCGCACTTCCTGGGCCAGCATCGTCAACACCAGGGCATGCAGGCTGGCCCCATTCTTCTGGGCGAGATCGCGAAGACCGGTGGCGATGGACGGCTCGAGGCGGATGCGGAAGACGTGAGCCCCCTCGGCAGTCCGCGCCGTGCGTCCGGTTGGCCGGGCGAAATCGAGCGGCCATTCGTCGAAGGGTTGCGGCGTATCCATCGCTTCCTGAGCCGCGCCACTGCCAAGGCCGCCCAGGATCTGCCGCCAATAGAGCGCGTCCTCGCGGCAGGCCAGTCCGGCCAGATAGCTCTCTTCGCGGCCGGCCGATTCGTCGAACTGGCCGATGACGGGCGATAGTGTGCCGCTTTCGAGAAGCGTCGACAGTTCGTCGGTCAAGACTCCGAGCGAGATGCCATCGGCGATCGAATGGTGCAGCGCGATCCAGAAAACCGGCTGCTCCGTGCCAGCCACGTATACCAGCCCGGCGCGCCATAGCGGAGCGTTCTCCATCGCGAATGGGCCGGTCTGGCGCGCCCGGGCATGGGCCAGCGCGGCGGCCATGTCCGGCTGTTCGGAGATCTCCAACTCCGCGCCGAGTGGGCCCGGAGCGAAGCGCCGCAGCACGCCGTCCTCGTCCTGGTGGAAGGCGGTTCGCAGAGCCTCGTGCCGCATCGCGAGCGTCGCCCAGGCGCGATTCCATTCCGCAGCGCGTTGGACGTGGCCGCGCGCCAGGAGCGTCAGGGCAATATTGAAACCGCGCGTGTCGAGCCCGGCCTGTTCGGCGATCCAGAATTCGCGCTGGCCCTCGGTCGCACGGTCCGACAACACGCCGGCCGGAGGGGCTGTCTTTCCCAGTTGACCGACCCGGTGAGCGAAACCGCGCAAAGTCGGTTCCGCGAACAGTTCGCGCGCGGGGACGGGATGGCCCAGCTTCTCTTCGAGCCGGTACGCCACGTTGATCGCCAGCAGGCTGTGGCCGCCGAGCGAAAAGAAGTTGTCGTCGCGATGAATGGGCGCGCGCCCCAACAGTTCGCCCCACAGGCCGGCGATTTCGGTTTCCAGGCCGTCCTCGGGCATCGCCTCTTCGCCATGCGGCGCGCGCCCGGCCGCGAGCGCCTTCAGGGCGGCCTTGTCCACCTTGCCGGAATTCGTCAGCGGAATCTCCGGGACGGCGATCACCGCGGACGGGATCATGTATGCGGGCAGGCGGCCGGCCAGATACTTGCGCCAGCTCTCTTCGGCCGGGGCTTGGCTACCGGGCGACGGGCGGACGAAAGCCCACAGGCTGTGGCTGGTCCCCGCTTCGCCATCGAGCAGCGCCACTGCTTGCGCGATATCGGGGTGGCTCGCGAGAGCGCATTCGATTTCGCCCAACTCGACGCGAATGCCGTTGAGCTTCACCTGATCGTCGATGCGGCCCAGGATTTCGATCTCGCCCGAGGCGCGCCAGCGGGCCAGATCGCCCGTGCGATAGCGCCGTCCATGGGCGGTTTCGACGAACCGGGAGGCGGTCAAATCGGGCAGCCCCACGTAGCCGCGCGCCAGACCCACGCCGCCCAGCCACAGTTCTCCGGTCACGCCGGGCGGGACCGGGTTCCCCGCGGCATCGCAAATGTGCGCGCTCGTGTTGGGCAATGGGCGGCCGCACGGCAGGACGCCCTGGTCGCCGGGGCGCAGCTTTCCCATCGCGCTCGAGATGGCGTTCTCGGTGGGTCCGTAGGCGTTGAAGTATTCGTGGCGGCCCGCATAGGTTTCGACGTCGGCCGCAAACGGGGCCTCTCCTCCGGTGACCAGGATGCGCAGCGAAGGCAAGCGGGCGCCGTCGAACAGCCGCAGATAAGTGGGCGTGACGTCGGCTACGGTGACGTTCAATTCGGTCAGGAAGGCCCGGAAACGGTTGGGCGAACTGAGGACGTCATACGGGACCGGGCACAGCGCGGCGCCGAACGCGAGCGGCAGGCCCATGTCCGAAAGCGAGACGTCGAACGACGGCGAGGAGAACATCAGGCTGCGGTCGTCCTGGGTCAGACCCAGCGTCTCGCCAGCGCCGAGCACCATATTCACGTAGGCCGCGTGTCCGATCCGCGTGCCCTTGGGCCGGCCCGTGGAGCCGGAGGTATAGATGATGTACGCGGCATCGGCGCCCGTGGCCGGCGGCGGGCGGTGTGCGTGGGTGCGGCGGAATTCGGCGTCCATCTCCTCCGGACGTAGCGGCGGTGGAAGGTCGCGGGCGAGCGCGGGCGGCGCGGCAACCCCGTCGAGCGCGATGAGCAGCGAGACTCCCGCATCGCCGGCCATCAGGAGCAGGCGTTCCGGCGGCAGGCCGCTAGCTAGCGGCAGATAGGTGGCGCCGGCCTTCCAGATACCCAGTACGGCCGCGGGTAGGTTGGCCGAGCGCCCGGTGAGAACTCCAACGACGGAGCCGGGAGCCGTGCCGCGCCGCAGCAGATCGTGCGCGATCGCGTTTGCTTCGCGCTCGAGCGTGGCATAGGTGGTGGCGTCGGTTTGCGTGATGACGGCCGGGCGGTCGCCCTGGTCGGTGCTTGGATTATCGATCACGCGTTCGAACAGTTCGTGAAAGCGCAGCGGCGGGCGAGCCACGTGCGCGCCCTGCTCCCAGGTTTCGAGCAACGCGGCCTCGCGCGGCAGCAGGGCGGGCATGTCGTGCTGCGCGCGATCGAGATCCTCTGCCAACCAGATGGCCCAATCCCGCAACGATTCGAACCAGTAGCTCGCCGTTTGCTTCGTGTATAGAGCCGCATTCGCCTGCCAGAGCAGCAGCAGGCCGCCATCGGCCAGGTTCTCGTGGATCAGCACCATGTCCAATCCGGGAGAGGCGTCGGTCAGTTCGTAAGCGAGGCTCTCCGCGCTGTCCACCGCCTGAGTGGAAGGCCGAACGAGCCGAAACGTGGCCGGGGCCGCGGGGCTTTCCGGATTCTCGGTGACGGCCAGATCGAACAGCGGATAGCGCGCGGGGTGGCGCTGCCCGGGATGTTGATTCCAGAAATCGCGATACATGCGGGCGAAGGGATAGCGCCCGTGCTGCAAGCCCGCGGCCAGCGCCTGCTGGGTTTCGCGCAGTGCGGCGGCGAAGGCGACCTGGCGCGGCAGGCGGCAGGCGACCGGCAGCATGTTGACGTAGTAACCGACCACGCGCGCTTCGGCGGCGCTCTCTCGAAATGAGGCGGCGGTGCCGACCACCACATCCGCGCGACCGCTGCGCCGGCGCGCTTCGAGCTTGAGCAGCGTAAGCCACACCGCATGCAGGCTGGCCTCATACTGCCGGGCAAGGGCCTGCAGCCCCTGCGCCGTGGCGGCGTCGAGGTGCGCCGCGAAACGATGCATTCCCGTTTTCGCGGTGAGCGAGCGCGGAAAATCGAGCGCTCCTTCCGCAAAGGCCGATTCCGGCTGCCCGGCCAGCAGGTCGTGCCAGTGGCGGGCGTCCGCGGCGCAATCCGGTCCGGCGAGGTAGTTTTCCTCGCGGCGGGCCGACTCCCCGAACTCGCAGTCGAGCGGCGGGAGAAGTTCGCCGCGCAACAGCGCGGACAGTTCCTCGACGATGATCCCGATCGAGTATCCATCGCCGAGCGAATGATGCAGGGCGAGCCAGAACAGATGAACGCCCGAGCCGGAGACCTCGACCAGGCCGGCGCGCCAGAGCGGAAGTGCGCCCATCAGGAAAGGCTCGGCCTGGCGCTCGCGGACGAAGGCGCGAGCCGCCGGCAGGTCGGGTAGGGTCGCCCGTTCGAGCGTTGGCAGCAGGGCCGGCACTGCCGCGCGGCGCAGACGGCCCTCGCCATCTTCGTAGAAATAGGTCCGCAAGGCTTCGTGCCGCGTCACCAGTAGCGCCCATGCCGCAGTCCAGCGGTCGAAGGGTGGCATCGCGCCATCGACGAGGCGCAGCAGAGGGATGGTGAACGTGCGCGTATCGAGGCCGGCCGCTTCGGCCACGCGGAATTCCCGCTGGCCTTCGGTCGCCAGATCGCTNNTCGCGCGCGGGAACCGGCTGCGCCAATTCTCCCGATAGCCGATGCGCCATGGTGACGGCCAGCAGGCTGTTGCCGCCCAGGGCGAAGAAATTGTCCTGGCGCGAGATGGGGCTGCCCAACAGGGTTTCCCAAACGGCGGCGATGCGCGTTTCGAGGTCGCCCGCCGGCGCGGTTCGCGCGCCGCCGCCGCGCTCTCTGGGCGAAAGCAGCAGTGCGTCCCGGTCGATCTTTCCGGCGAAGGTCAGCGGCATGGCGGCGACGGCAGTCACCGTAGCCGGGACCATGTGTTGGGGCAAGCGGTCGGCCAGATAGCCGCGCCACTCGTCCTCCGCCGGGATCGCGGCGGTGGGGCGCAGGCGGACGAATGCTCGCAGAGCCTTGGTGTCGTTGGCGGCCGCCTCCATCAGGACCACGGCCTCCTCGACCGCTGGGTGGGAGCGCAGTGCTTCCTCGATCTCGCCCAGCTCGATGCGCTGTCCATGCAATTTGACCTGGTGATCGATGCGCCCGGCCAGTTCCAGCCGGCCATCTTCGGTCCACCGGCCGAGATCGCCCGAGCGATAATATCGCCCGTCCGGCGTGTCGACGAATCGCCTGGCTGTCAGGTCCGGGTTGTTCAGATAACCACGCGTGACGCCGATTCCGCCCAGCCAGACCTCGCCCACCACGCCCGGGGGCACCGGGTCGCCGTTATCGCGGCGGATGGAAAAGCGCTGGTTGGCCAAGGGCCGTCCCACCGAAAGCGGGCGGCGCGTATCCGGGCGCGGCGACGTTCGTTCCGCGCACACGAAGATGCAGGTTTCGGTCGGACCGTACGCGTTCCAGAAGGCGAGATGATTGGCGTGGTGACGAGCGTCGTCATGGGTCGGCGCCTCGCCGCCGCAGACCAGGACGCGCAATCCCTCGAAAGGCACCTGCTTGCTCACGCGCAGATAAGAGGGCGCGTGAAAGGCCACCGTCACGCCGAGTTTCGTGTAGAACTTCTTGAGCGCCCACGGGTCGTCGCGCAAGGCCCGCGACACGGGCACGACGGCCATGCCGTTCAGAAGCCCCATACCCAGTTCCCAAAGGGAGGCGTCGAAACCGGGAGTCGCGACCAGCGAAACGCGGTCCTCGGACGTGAGTCCGAACGTCTCGCCGCTCATGCAAGCGGCGTTGACGAGACTGTCATGCTGAACCAGGACGCCCTTGGGCATTCCGGTGGTTCCCGAGGTGTAAATGATATAGGCCAGATCCCGCGGCGCGCCGGCGAGCGTGGGCCGCCCGGCGCCGGAGAGCGCTGCCTTGCGCAGCCAGTCTTCGGGACGAAGGATGGTCTTGACGGCCAGCGCCAGGGCCGGCGGCACCGCGTGCCCGTCGAGCACAATCAGCGTCGTCGCTCCGGAATCGCGGACCATGAAGGCAAGGCGTTCCGGCGGCTGTTCGACAGCCAGTGGCAGATAGGCCGCTCCAGCCTTCCAGATTCCGAGCACGGTTGCGGGAAGATCGGCCGAGCACTCGGTCAGCACGGCCACCGGCTCCTCGTGGGCGACGCCAGTTCCCAGTAACGCGCGCGCGATGCGGTTGGCCCGGGCGTCGAGCTCGCCATAGCTTTCGACGCCGCTTTCGGTGACGACGGCGGGCCGGTGCGGATGGCGCTTGGCCAGGTTTTCGACCAGCTCATGGAAGCGCTTGGCCGGCCGGGCGATCGCCGGCCCCGGTTCCCATCGCTCGATGCAACTCGCTTCCTCGGGCAGCAGCGCCGGCAGCGGGGCGTCCGCGCGGCCGATATCCGCGGCCAGCCAGCGCGCCCAGTCCGCGAGGGAATTCATCCACGCCTGCGCCGTGTTTGCGCTGTAGACGTCGGGGTCGAACACCAGCGCGAGTTCCAGGCCACCGCCGTCGTCCTCGACCGGTTCGTGGCTAAAAGCGAGATCGACGCCGCCGGCGGGATGCGCCAACTCCCCCGGCAGGCACGCTGGCGTCAGGCGGAAACCGGCGCCCGAATCGCGCGTAGTGCGGGACGGGTTCGAGGTCAGTGAGATATCGTACAGCGAAGTGCGGGAATCGCGCGCACGCGGATGCCGCTGGCGGAATTCCCGGTAGAGCAGACTGGCCGGATAGCCGCCATGTTCGACGACCTCGTTCAACGCGGTTTGGGTCGAGCGAATCTGCTCGGCAAGCGGCTGCGCATCGCGCGAAGTCAGAATCACCGGCGGCACATTGACGAAATAGCCTACCGCGCGATCTGCGCCCGGCGGACGGACGGAGATGCCGGTGCCGACGATCACGCTGCGCCGGCCGTCGCGCCGCGTGGCCTCGGCCGCGAGCAGCGTCAGCAGCAGGGCATGCAGCCCCACGTGTTGGGCGCGCGCCAGGCGGGTCAAGGCGGCGACGGTGTCCGCATCCAACCGTTCGACGATGGGGGCGGCCGAGTTTCCGCTGGGAACCGCGGGGCGGCGGCGATCGGTGGCGATTTCGTGGAAAGCTTCGGCTTCCAGGCTGTCGAGCTTCTCCCGCCACCAGACGCGGTCGCGCTCAACCAGGCCGGACGCGAGATACTGCCGCTCGGCGTGACTGGCCTCGGCGGCGCCGTTTGAGGCGGGCGGCAGCGGTTGGTCCAGCAGCAGTGCGTGAATCTCCTCCTGGAGGATGCGCGCCGAGAGGCCGTCCACCACCGAATGATGCAGGGTGAACCAGAACAGCGTCTCGCCCTCCGCCACCTGCACCAGGCCGGCCCGCGCGAGCGGCGGCGAAGTGAGATCGAATGGCGCACTGGCGCGCGCCGCGATGCGCTCGCGTACCTCGGCCGGCGTCTGGCAACGGTCGAAGCTCATCTCAGTGGCCGGCGCGATTTGCTCCGCCTCCACCGTGCGCCAGAACACCTGGTTGTCCGCGCCCGCCAGAAACGCAGTACGCAAGGCCGCATGGCGAGCGACCAGCCGGGTCCATGCCGATTGCCAGCGAGCCGGCTCCGGCGCTGTCCCAAGCACTGCCAGCACTCGCGTGATCTGCGACCCGGTGTTGGCAAGCCCCAGCTTCCAGGCGATCCAGAAATCCTCCTGCCCCGCGGTGGCGGCGTCCTCGGGAATGTCCGGAGCTGCCGGGATCGGCGCCCGCTCCGAGGACTGCGCGATCTTTTCCGCCAGCGCGGCAACCGTGGTCGAAACCAAAATGGCCTGCGGCGCAACCGGGTAGCCCAACGCCTGCAAGCGTTGGCTGATCGCGATGGACAACAGGCTGGTGCCGCCGAGCGAGAAGAAGTCGTCTTCGCGCAGGACGGGGCGGACGTTCAGGCACTCTTCCCAGGTGGCCGCGACCTGCCGCTCGAGATCGCTTTGCGGCGGCGCGCCCCGGTCCGCGCCATGCCGCGTCCCGGCTGCCTCGATCGCCGCGACGAGCGCGAGCAGCGCCTGCCGGTCCACCTTGCCATACGAGTTGACGGGCATTCTGGAAGTGGCCGTCACTTGGGCCGGCAACATGTAGGCGGGCAGAGTCTTGGACAGGAAGCCGCGCCAGTCCTCCGGGGGAGCGTGGTCCGCCCGGTCGCTTTCGACGAACGCGATCAACTTCCCGTCGTGCTGCATGGCGGCGGCGGAGCGCACCGCGCCATGCCGCAGCAGGGTCTGTTCGATCTCGCCCAGCGACACGGCTTGTCCGGAGACCTTGACCACGTCATTGACGCGGCCGATCGATTCCATCTCGCCGTTCGCGTTCCAGCGCCCCAGGTCGTTCGAACGATAGGCCCGCCCAAAGGCGGTTTCGACGAAGCGGGCGGCGGTCAGGCCAGCTTGATTCAGATAGCCGCGCGCCACGCCCACGCCCACCACGTGGATCTCGCCCGTCTCCCCCGGCGCGACTTCGTTGCCGCTGGAATCGAGCAGATAAACGGCCGTGTTGGCGAACGGCCGGCCGCTCGCGAGCGGGCCATCGCCGTTGGGATCTACCCGCGACATGCAGATGGTGCCGCAGACCTCGGTCGCTCCCTGGATGTTCCAATACTCCAGCTTCCGCGCATAGGCCCGCGCATCGCTGGCGTTGGGGCGCTCGCCCGCGGTCAAAATGCATCGCAGCCCGGCCGGCACGGCGCCCTCGAGCAGGCGCAGATAGGACGGCGTGAACATGGCGACGGTGACGCGATGGCGGCTCATGGCGGCCGCGAGGCCGGCCGGATCGTCCACCAGCGCGCGCGAGGCCGGTACGTAGGCGGCGCCCGCCATCATGGGCAGGCACAATTCACGAAAACCCAGGATGAAGCCGGGCGCCGAGGCCAGCAGCAGGCGGTCCTCCGCGACGATGTGTTGAGCCTCGATGTGGCCGTACCCCATGTTGATGCAGGCATCGTGCTGGAGCAGGACGCCCTTCGGCTGTCCGGTGGAACCCGAGGTGAAAAGAATGGCTGCGAGATCGGTGATCCTGCCCGGCAGTTGGGGCCGGTGGCCGTCGCGACCGGTTTGCTGCGGCCGGAAGATCGCGGGCGCATTATCGCCCAGCGCGGTCAACAGTTCGGCGGGCGGCTCCAGGCCATCGAGAGCAATCAGGCATCGCATGCCCGATTGCGCCGCCATATTGGCCAGGCGGCGCGGCGGCAGATCGGCGCCCATCGGCACGTAAGTCCCGCCCGCTTTGAGGATCGCCAGAAACGCCACCGGCAAAGACCCCGAACGTTCGGTGAGCACGCCCACCGCTTCTTCGCTCGTCACCCCTTGCGCGAGCAGGGCGTGCGCCAGGGCATTGGCCATTTGATCCAGCTCGGCGTAGGTGAGGGAGCCGGCGTCGGAGATGATGGCAGGCGCCGCCGGTTGGCGGTCGGCGAGGCTTTCGAAACACTCATGCACGCGCAACGCCGGCCAGACTCTGACCGGCCCCGCGAAGTTCACCGGAGCCGTGGATTCGACCGTGCGTGATGGGCCGATTGCCGTTTCGAGTGCGCTCATTGCCAGCCGCCTCCCAGTGCGCGATATAGCGTGACGATATTGGTTAATTCCCGACGCCGGATTTGAACCAGTTGCAGTTGTGCGTCGAGCAACTGGCGCTCGGAATCGAGGTATTCGAGATAACTGGTGACGCCGCCCCGGTAGCCCAGGTCGGCTAGTTCCGCGCCCTGGCGGAGACTCTCGACGAGCGACTCCTGCTGAACGCGCAACTCGGCCAGTTTTCGCCGGGCGGCCAGCGAGTCCGCCACTTCGCGGAAGGCCTGCTGCACGGTCTGCCGATAGAGGAGCAGCGCCTGCTGGCGGCGCGCCTCGGCGCCTCGCACTCCGGCCCGGATGGCGCCCGCGTGGAAGATCGGCAGACTTCCGGCCGGAGCCAGAAGCCAGGTGCCATTGGTGGCTTTGAAAAGGTTGAGCAGCGCGAGGCTCTGATACCCGGCCGACGCGGTCAACGAAATCGCCGGGAAGTAGGCGGCCTTGGCCACCGCCACCAGGGCGTGTGCGGCGACGAGTTGCTGCTCCGCCTGCCGAACGTCGGGCCGGCGATCGAGCAGCGCCGAGGGCAGGCCGGGAGGAATCCCGGGGGCCAGATCCTGTTCGACCAGCGGACGGCCGCGCACAATCGGTCCGGGATTCCGGCCCAGCAGAATGGCGAGCTGGTTTTCGGTTTGCTCGCTCTCTAGCTCCAGGCTGGTCAGCGACGCGCGGGCGCCCTTGACGAGCACTTCGGCCTGGCGAAGGGCGATCTCGGAGGAGTAGCCGTTATCCACGCGAAGCTGAACCAGGTCGAGCGAATCCTGGCGGAGTTTCAAATCGCGCCCGGTGATTTCCAGTTCCAGATCCAGGTCGCGCAATAGGAAGTAGGCGCCCGTCACGTCGCCCACCAGCGTTTCGATCACGGCACGTCGCGCCTCCACGCTGGCCAGCAGGGCGGCCCGCGCGGCGGCGCTCGCATTGCGGACGCTTCCCCAGAGGTCGAGTTCCCAGCCCAGGCTGACGGAGAGATTCGAGTAGCCGATGTCGGCCGAGACGCCTGGCGGCAGAGCGCCGGTGAGGCTCTCGGAGGTGCGGGCGCTGTCGTACCCGGCCTGGGCGTCGACGCCGGGGAGGCGGGCCGAGCGCGCGATCGAGAGTTGCGCGCGGGCTTCGAGAACGCGCGCGGCGGCGATCCGCACGTCGAAGTTATTGGCGAGCGCTTCGTCGATCAGCTTCGACAGTTCCTCGTCGCGAATCAGATCCTGCCAGCGGAGTTCGCCGAGAGTAGCGGTCGCTTGAGGGTCCGCCGTCGCGGTGTCTCCGCGGTAGTTCGGCGGAACGGGAACGTCCGGCCGCGCGTAGCGGGGGCTGATGCAGCC
>PMKM01000098.1 GCA_003157745.1 Bryobacterales bacterium
GACGCTGGTGACGTGGCTGTTCCAAGGGACCGGCGTGATGCTGGGCGCGGCGTGGGCGTACCACGTGCTTGGCTGGGGCGGCTATTGGGGATGGGACCCCGTGGAGAACGCGTCGCTGCTGCCGTGGCTGAGCGGGACGGCGTTTCTGCATTCGGTGATGATGCAGGAAAAGAAGGGCATGATGAAGGTGTGGAACATGGTCCTGATTTCGACCACGTTCTTCCTGTGCATCCTGGGCACGTCGATGACGCGCGGCGGGCTGGTGCAATCGGTGCACGCGTTCGCGCAGTCGTCGATCGGCAGGTACTTCGTCGGCTTCCTCGCGGTGGGCATCGCGGCCACGGCTTACCTGATCCTCGATCGGCTGGATTACTTGAAGAGCGAGGCGGAACTGGAATCGGTGATCTCGCGCGAATCGAGCTTCCTNNATTTCGGGCGACCAGATCTCGCTCGACGCGGATTGGTACAACCGGCTGATGGTGCCGATCGGGCTGTTTCTGCTGTTCCTGACCGGGGTCGGCCCGCTGTTCGCCTGGCGGCGCACGTCGGCGGACCGGCTGCGGCGCAATTTCCAATGGCCGGGCATCGCCGCGCTGGTGTTGGTCGCGGTGTTGTTCGCGGCGGGAATTCATCAACCGTATCCGCTGATCTCGTTCGGCTTCTGCCTGTTCGTGGCGATCACGGTGGTGGTCGAATTCTATAAAGGCGCCAACTCGATTGCTGGACGGACGGGGATGAACCTGCTGCGCGCGACGTTCGAATTGACGCATCGCAACACGCGGCGGTACGGTGGCTACCTGGTGCACATGGGCGTGGTGCTGATCTTCATCGGCTTCACCGGGCACGCGTTCAACAAGAGCGAGGTCAAAGAAATGAGCCGGGGCGACACCATGCACATTGGGCACTATGCGCTGCGCATGGCGAGCCTGGAGCAGGGCGAGAACGCGAATTACCTGTGGTCGCGCGGCATTTTTCAAGTGACCAAAGACGGCCAGGCGCTGGGCACGCTGCAACCGGAAAAGCGCCTGTTCAAGGCGAGCAAGGAAAGCACGTCCGAGGTGGCCATACGCCAGCGGCTGAACGAGGACCTGTACGTCAATTTCGGCGGCATGTCGGACGATGGGCAGCGCGCGGTGATCCAGGCGTTCGTGAATCCTCTGGTGACGTGGGTCTGGCTGGGCGGCCTGGTGCTGATCGGCGGCACGCTGGTGTGCCTGTGCCCAAGTAAGATTAAAATGCAGTATGCGCGGACGCAGGTGGTCGGCATCGCCAAACAACATGTGGACTTGCCAGCAGGGCAGTAAGAGCGCGTCGATGTCTCGGGGTTGGCAGGCGAAAGCGCCTGCCCCACAATGCGGCAAAGTGGGACAGGCGCTTTCGCCTGTCAACGCTTACGCCGCTCGGTTGGTCATGGCTCTCACTGCGCTTGTGCTGGTCTTCGGCGCTCTCGCCCAAACGGCCTCCGAGAAGCCGAGCACCGACGTGCGGCGGGTGGGGATGCGGCTGGCCTGCAAGTGCGGCTGCAAGGATTCGGTGGCGACGTGCGCCATGCTCGAGTGCGGCTTTTCCAAACCCGCCAAGGAACGCATCGCGCGCATGCAGGCGGCCGGCTTTTCCGACGATCAGATTATTCAGGCGTTCATTCGCGATTACGGGCCGGGCATTTACCTGGCGCCGCCGAGCGCGGTGGGTTGGGCCGTGCCGTACATTGCTGCTGGGTTGGGGCTGCTCGGGATCTGGGTTTTCATCAAGCGATATCGAAAAGCGAAACCGTTGGTTGCAGTGGGCCCGATGGCCATAGACGACCCGGCGCTCGAGAAATACAAGGACCAGATCGAAAAGGATCTGGCCAATCTGGAGTAAAATCCTGGCGTGATCATCTCACTTGCGTCGGTGCTGGCGGTTGCCGTCATCGCGTTCATACTGGTTGTCAGACCCAGGGACTTGCCGCCGCCGGAGCCGGTGGACCCGTTCGCGCATCTGGACGAACGCAAGGCCGCGATTTACGAAAACCTGCGCGATTTGCAATTCGAATATCGGGTCGGCAAGCTTTCGGAAACCGATTACCAGAAGACCAAGCACGATTTGCAGAGCGAGTTGGCGGCCGTGCTGGCGGAGGTGGATCGCGTGTGCGCGGCCCTGGCAGGACCCACGCCGATGATGTTCAAAGCGCTGCCGCTCGCGCCGGCCAAGCCACAGGCAACGGGCCTGGTGTGTCCATCTTGCGGAGCCAGGTTCGATAAAAAGCTGAAATTCTGCGGCGAATGCGGCAAGCCGATGGAGGCGGGCGGCGAATGAGGACAGAAGCACGCTCGGCTGCGCGCGGTTGGCAGGCGGAAGCGCCTGCCCCACATGGCCCGAGGTCCGGCCGCGGCAGGGTGGGACAGACGCTCTCGTCTGTCAACCTTGCCTGCGTCCTGTTTTTCCTGGTTGCACTGCCTCTTTCGGCTGCGATCACGGGCACGGTGATCAATCGCACCACCGGGGCGCCGGAGGCAGCGGCGACGGTAACGCTGTTCAAGTTCGGGCAGGGTGGAATGGAGCCGGTCACCGAAACCAAGACTGGTGCGCAGGGCGAGTTCACGATCAACCAGGACCCGGCGGGGCCGGGGCCGGCGATGCTGCGCGTCGAGATCGACCAGGTCAATTACAATCGTATCCTGCCGCCGGGCACGCCGACCACCGGCCTGACGCTCGACGTCTATAACGCGACGCGGAAAGCGGAGGCGGTGAAGGTTTCGAAACACATGATCGTGTTTGAGCCATCGGCCGGCGGAACGATGGGCGTGAACGAGACGTTTCTGATCGACAACTCGGGCAAGACGACGTGGGTGGATCCGGTGAACGGCACGCTGCGGTTCTATGTGCCGGCGGCCGCGCAGGGCAAGGTGGAGGCCAACGGCGCGGCGCCGGATGGAATGGCGATTCCGATTCCGACGGGCAAGACTGGCGCGCCCGAAGTGTACGCCGCCAAGTTCGAGATCAAGCCGGGCGAAACGCGCATCGACGTCGATTACACGGTGCCGTATGCGGCCGGCGCGGTGTACAGCGGAAGGATTGTGAGCGGCGATGACAACACGTACCTGGTGGCGCCGGCGGGAGTGACGCTCGCGGGCGCGGGCTTGCAGGATCTGGGCGACGAACCGCGCACGCACGCGCACATTTTCGGGTTGAACGCCGCGGCGTACAAGATCGAATTGACCGGCGCCGCGGCTGCCGCCGCGCCATCCCCCAATGCATCCGCCGATGCGTCCGCCGACAGCCAGGATTCCGGGTCGCGGATCGAGGTGATTCCGCCGCGTGTGAATGCCAAGGCGCCGCTGATTGTCGGGCTGGCGCTGGCGATTCTGGGTCTGGGCTTCGCGCTGCTCTATCGCGCGCAGCCGCCCGCCGCCAAGGAGAGCGATGAGCGCGGTCGCGGTTGATGGCGTCTGGAAGTTCTACGGCGATTATCCCGCGTTGCGCGACGTCCGGCTGGACGCGGCGGCGGGCGCGTGCCTGGCGCTGATCGGGCGCAACGGGGCGGGGAAGACCACGCTGCTCCGCATCATGGCCGGCTTCTCGCGGCCCGGGCGCGGCGAGGTGCGCATCTGCGGGACGGCGCCGCGCGATACCGCGACGCGGCGGCGCATCGGTTTTCTGGGCCACGGCATTTCGGTTTACGACGAGCTGTCGGCGATCGAAAATCTCACGCTTTTCGCGCGGCTCTATGGATTGCAGGAACCGCGCCAGGCGGCGGCGGAATGGCTGGAGCGGACGGGCCTCGAGCGCGTTGCGAACGGCCTGGTGCGCGAGTTCTCGCGCGGGATGCGGCAGCGCCTGGCCGTGGCGCGCGCGTTTCTTCATAACCCATCGGTGCTGCTGCTCGACGAGCCGTTCACCGCGCTCGACGACCGCGCCATCGCCGTGCTGCAACGCCTGCTGCGCGAGGCTTTGGCGGAGGGCAAGACCGTCGTGATGTCCACGCACCAGTTGCGCGAAGCTCTGGAACTGGCGACCGACGTGGCGCTGCTCAATCGCGGGCGGGTGGCGTTTGCCGGGCCGCGCACGGCCGAGATGGTGGCCGATCCCGGCTTCCTCTACGCGAGGTACGGCGAGGGATGACGGGTTTCCTGCGGCAGGTGGCGGTGATCGCGGCTAAGGATCTGCGCGCCGAGCTGCGCACCAAGGAAGCCATCAACGGCTCGCTCGCGTTCTCGCTGGTGATCCTGCTGCTGTTCAGTTTCGCCTTCGATCCGACGGGCGATACCACGCGCGAAATCTCCGGCGGCCTGCTGTGGATCGTCTTCGCGTTTGCAGGCACGCTCATTTTGAATCGCAGCTTCGCGCGCGAATTACCCAACGATTGCCTGGACGCGCTGATTGCCGCGCCTATTTCCGGCGCCGCGCTGTTCCTCGGCAAGGCCATTGCCAACTATGTGTTGCTGCTCGCCATGGAACTGATTTCGCTGCCCGTCTTCGGTATCTTCTATAATGTGCGCTGGACCGGGCAGTTTCCCGAGCTTATGCTGGTGCTGCTGCTCGGCACCTGGGCGCTCACCGTGCTCGGCACCATGACCAGCGCGCTTACGGTCAACATACGTTTGCGCGAAGTAATGCTGCCGCTGCTGACTTACCCGGTGCTGGTTCCCGCGCTGATGGGCGCGATGCAACTGACGATGGCTCTCATCGCGGGCAAACCGATTGACGCGGATAACGTAATGTGGTTGAAGATGCTGATTGGTTTCGATGTGATTTATACCGCGGTGTCGCTGGTGTTGGTGGAGACAGTTCTGGTAGGCTAAGTAACTGTGTAATGAGGTAGGGCAGACGATCGGTCTCTGGCGTCTGTTGCCACGGGCTCGCATCGGCAGCGATGAAAGCCGAGATGACTCTCGGCTCTGCAGGACTGGAGGCCCGCGCCACGAGCGCGGGGTGACAGTCCACGAAAGGCGATGGTCTGTTCTACCTGGATCGAGGAGCTGGCGAATATGTTCGATAAGTCCCGTTGGAGAGATTACCTGCTTCATCTTTTTGGCGCGGCGGTGATTGTCATTCTGGCGCGCGACATCAACCTGATTGCGCGGCTGCCGCAGGACGTGAACCAGGGGGCGATCTTCAAGATCATCTTCTTCCACGTTCCGATGGCCGTCACCGCGATGACGGCAGCCGCGGTGGCGTTCGTGGCCAGCGTTCTCTTCCTCATTACACGCGATTTTCGTTATGACGCGCTGGCGGTCGCGGTGACTGAAGTGGGCTTGGCGTTTCTGGCCGGCAACCTGATCACCGGTTCGATCTGGGGGCACATCATCTGGGGCCAATGGTGGGCGTGGGACGCGCGGCTGACTTCGGCGCTGGTGTGCTGGATTCTTTATGCCTCTTATCTGATGCTGCGGCGCGCGGTCGAAGAACCTACTCAGCGCGCGACGTTCGCCGCAGTGTGGTCTATCTTCTCGTTTATCGACGTTCCAATCGTGATCTTCTCGATTAAGTGGTGGCGCACGCAGCATCCGCAGCCCGTCTTCTGGGGCGGCGGCAGTTTTCCGCACGATTGGCTGGTGGTTTTCCTGTGGAACATGCTGGCGATGGTGCTGCTTGCCATCGTGATGACCACGGTCCGCGTGCGGCAGGAGAATGCCCAACGCGAGCTCGATTCGCTGCGCCGCACCGCGCACGCTATGTGAGGAACCTATGCACTTACAGTCCATTCCTATTCTGTTGGCGCAAATGACCACGCCCGACGACATCGTTCGCGAGGCGGCGCGTCTGCAGCGCAATTACGAGTTTCTGAGCCTTGGCCTCACGGTCGCCTGGGTGCTCCTGGTGGTTTACTTGTTGTTCATGGTGAGCCGCTGGCGCAAACTGAAACGCGAAATTGCCAGTCTGAAAGTGATGCTCGAAGACCGCCAGAAGTAAGGTAGGGCAGGCTTCAACTTGCCATAAGGCGTTAGACAGAGAAAGGGCGCCAGATGAGCCCCGTGGAGACCGTTCGCGAGTTCATGGCTCGCATCAATCAAGGCGACGCTGACAGGCTGTCGGAGCTGATGACGGAAGACCACACGTTTGTCGATGGGATGGGCCAGGCCGTGTGTGGCCGCGAAGCGATGCGCGCCGGTTGGCGCTGGTATTTCGCTTTCTGTCCGGACTACTCGGTGACGTGCGAGAAGATCCTGGCGGATGGAAACGCGGTGGCTGCGTTCGGACGGGCGGGCGGCACCATCGCGGCCAACGGCAAGCTTCCCCCGGAGAATAGATGGCGCATTCTGGCGGCGTGGATGGCAATCGTGGAAGACGGCCTGGTGAAGGAGTGGCGCGTATACGCGGACAGCAAGCCGGTGTATGAGATTATGGCGCGCCTGTCCGCCTGATAACTCGCGATACAGCCGCCCGTGCCGTCAGAGTACGAGCAGGGCGTGGTCGGCGCTATCGAGCTGGATGGATTCGTAGACACGGTCGAGCAACTCGAAGCCGTGCTTGGCTATAAACGGCAGGATCGAGTAGATGCGTTCCTGCAAGTGGCGCTCGGGGTAAATCAGGCCATAGAGCGATGCGGCGTCGCGGCTGGCGCGCTCGTCGCGGCGCATGGCTTCGCGTCCGGTCTTGGCTTGAATTTTGGCGACCTGGTGGCGGATCTTGCGGGCGCTGGTGCCGAGGGCTTTTTCGAGCGTCGGATCGAAAGCGAGCAGACGCGCGCGCAGGCGTTCGACGGCGGCGTCGACATCGACCAGCGTGTCGCGCAGGCGCAGGGCGAGATCGGGCGGAATCAGGGCGGCGGCCACGCGCTCCCGCAGCGCCTCACTGCCGTGAAAGAAATCGGCCAGGGTCAACCCGTAACGATCGATGCGCTTTTGGCTGCGCGTGTCGAGAATGGTGAAACCGGCGCGCGGCACGGTCACCGGCATGCGCCCCAGAATGCGGCTGTAGAGAACCTCGGACTGCGCGATATACGCCACTTCGGCGGGGCCGAGAATGGTGGCCACGGTGGGCAGCATCGAATCCTGCACGATCGGCCGCAGCAGTGCGTTGGGGGAAAGCTCGGCGGCGCGCGCGGCCAGTTCCCCGCAAGAGACGGTGCGCCCGTTGATCTGATAATCGCTGCCGCTGCGGTGCAAGGCGAGGCGCTTGCCGTTTTCGAGCAGGAAGAAGAACGCCGTCTGCGGTTCGACGTGAACCTGGGCGTGATAGCCGGCCTCGACCAGTTCGCGATTGCGATCGAGCATGAGGGCCGTCAACTCGGGAGCCTGCTCGACGGCGCTGCGCAGCGCGGGCGCAGCCAGTTCGCGGAAGGCGGGCAGCATGGGATCGAGCTGCAAAATATCGAAACGCGCGAGCAGGCGGCGCAGCAGATCGCCGAACGCCTGACCCATGGTGCGGCCGGTCCGGTAGCTTTCGGCGACGATAGCGGCGACCTCATCGGCGAACGGCAGGCCGTCCATCGCCGCGCGCAGCTCGTCGATCGGCGGCGCGGGCAACTCGACGCCGCCCACCGGAGTAGCGCCCGTTTGCCGGCGCACTTCGAGCTTGGCCGGCACGTGTTGCGCGTTGAAAACCCAGGCGTGGTCGACCTCGGCGAAATCGTGATCCTCGGTCGCCAGCCAGAATACGGGCACGGCGGGCAGCCCTTGCGCGGTCAGCCATTCGGCCAGGCGCGCCGCGTGCAGCGCTTTATAAATCGTGTACGCCGGTCCGGAGAAGAGGCCAACCTGCTGGCCGGTGGCGACGGCGAAGGTGCCGGATTGCGCCAGCCGATCGAGCGCGGGGCTGGGTGGATTCTGTATGCGCAGAGCTTCGACCAGTGCGGCGCGCCGCTTCGGCGGAAGATCCACCGCGCGCGCGGCGGCACGGAACGCTTCGAGATCGCGCAGCGGGTGATGGTAGAAACGCGCCGTACGCTCAGGATGGTAGGCAATGTCCGCAAACAGACGCGTGATGCCGGGTAGTTCGGTCTGGCGGACGATGCTACAAGGCATGACGGGCGTCATTTTTAGAGGATGATCTCGCGAGGCTTCCGGATGCAAGCCGTTTGCTCAGCCACGCGCGTACCGCGAAATATCGTTGAAGATGGCAAACGCGAGCAGCATCATGATGAAGACGAAGCCAACTTTGAACACGGCTTCCTTCACGTTCAGGCTGAGGTCGCGCTGCATGACGATTTCGATCAGCAGCATGAGGATCGCGCCGCCATCCATGATGGGAATCGGCAGCAGATTGAAGATGGCCAGTTGCAGGCTGATGAAGGCCATGAAGCCGAGAAACGCCTGGGAACCTTCGCGCGCCGCCGCGCCGGCCATTTGGCCGATGCCGATGGGGCTTGAAAGATTCTTGGTCGACATGCGCCGCTCGATCATCCCTTCGAGCACCTTGACCAGGAACAACGCGCCCTTGCGATTCTCGGTAAGCGATTCCCGCACCGCCGCGGGGAGGGAGAGTTTGGTCGAGATGAAATGCAGCTTCTGCTGCGGGCCGACGCCGATCACCCAGCGCTTCGGCCCATCGAGAGCGGCCAGGGTGGGCTGCACGGTGAAGGTATACGTCTTGCCATCGCGCCGGAATTCGATGTCGATCGGTTTGCCGCCGCTGTTGCTGGTCGCCTCGCGGAAGCGCGTCGGCGAGTGAATCGGCTTGCCATTGACGGAGAGAATCAGGTCGCCCTTCCTGAGGCCGGCCTTTTCCGCGGGGTAGCCCGGCATGACGAGAGCGAGTTGCAGTTCGCCGCGCTCGTCCCAACCGGCGTAACCCACGCCGAGGCGCTCGCTCAGTGTCGGCGTGACAATGCAATCGATATTCCGGCCGTTGCGCTCGACGGTGATGTAGAGCGGGCGGTAGGCGCCGGTGACTTCCTTCTCGCCGATATCTTCCCAGGTGGGGTTGCGCTTGCCGTCGAGCTTGACGATGCGGTCGCCATCGCGAACGCCGGCGAGCGCCGCGGGCGAGCCGGCCTCGACGTGGTCGATCCCGGCGTAGAGGTCCTCGTCGGAAATCTTCTGAAAATGGACCATGTACAGGCCGGCCAGGAGGGAGACGGCGAGCACCACGTTCATCGCCGGTCCGGCGGCGGCGATGATGACGCGCTGCCAGCGCGGCTTGGCGAGCAGGCTGCGCGGGTCGTCGGCCGCAGCCTCTGGCAGTGCGAGCGCGGACGGGTTGTCGGCGCTGGCCTGCTCGATCACGGCCGCTTCGCCGGCCATCTTGACATAACCGCCGATCAGGATTAAGGACACCCGGTAATCGGTGTCGCCGCGGCGGAATCCGAACAGGCGGGGACCGAAGCCCAGGCTGAAGGCTTCCACTTTCACATCGAAAATGTGTGCCGCCCAGAAATGGCCCAGTTCGTGGATCATGATCATGACCCCGATCAGGACCAGCAGCCAGAGAACGTCTTCGGCGAATACAACCATGGTTTCCCTATGCCGGCACTGCGCGGCGCGCCGTCAATTCGCGCGCCACACGCCGCGATTCCGCGTCAATCTCGAGCACTTCCTCGACCGAGCGGGGCGACCGCACCGGCATTTTCGCCAGGCATTCGCTGACCACTTCGTAAATTCCCAGGAAGCCGATCTTCTCCTCCAGGAACGCTTCCACCGCGATCTCGTCCGCCGCGTTCAAGGTGCAGCAAGCCGAGCCGCCGGCCTCCTGGCACTCGTAGGCCAACCGGAGCAGCGGGAACTTCCGCAGATCGGGCGGGGAAAAATCCCAATGCCGCGCCTGCGCCCAATCGATCTTCGGCACCGGCGCCTCGGCGCGCTCGGGGTAGGTGAGCGCGTATTGGATCGGCATCCGCATGTCGGTAGCGGCGATTTGCGCCAGCACACTGCCATCGGTGTATTCGATCATGGCGTGCACGGTCGATTGCGGATGGATCACGACGCCTATTTCGGCGGGTGCAAAATCGAACAGCCAGCAGGCTTCAATCACCTCGAACCCTTTGTTCATCATGGTAGCCGAATCGATGGTGATGCGGTTGCCCATGCGCCAGGTGGGATGGTTGAGGGCCTGGGCGGGAGTGACGCGGGCGAGCGCCTCGGCCGGCGTTTCGCGAAACGGGCCGCCGGACGCGGTCAAAATCAGCCGCGCCACCTGGCCCCGGTTGCCCGCGCGCAAGCACTGGTGCGCGCCGTTGTGTTCGCTATCGACGGGGATGAGTTCGGCGCCCGATTCCCGCACCGCATCCATCACCAGTTGGCCGGCGCAGACCATCACTTCCTTGGTGGCCAGGCCGACGCGCTTGCCGCCGCGGATGGCCGCGTAGGTGGCGCGCAGTCCGGCGACGCCGACGATGGCCGAGATCACGGTATCGATTTCGGAGGCCACGGAAACGCGGACGAACGCTTCGGGACCTTCGAGCAACTCGGGCCATTGGGTGCGCGGCAATCCGGAAGCCGCCAGCGATTCCGCGAGGCCGGCCAGCGCTTCTGGCGTCGCCACGGCCGCCACCTGCGGACGGAATTCCACGATCTGCCGGGTGAGGGTCGCTACGTTGCGCCCGGCCACCAGGGCGTAAATACCGTAGAGCTCCCGGTTTCTCCGAACTACATCAAGGGTATTGGTGCCGATGGACCCGGTCGAGCCCAGTACGGTTAGAGTTCTCATTCGACCGCCTGCGGGGACGTCACTGTCATCATATCACGGGGCATTCCGCGGACCCCCGGGAGAAACGCGCGTGATGAGCGCGACGGTGTTGAATAAGACCGAAGCGGCGAAATCGCGAGGCGCGGCTCCGCCGCTTCGGTCCGCAGTCAGCCGCGCGGCGCCAGTCGGCGGCGGAAAGACCAACACAGCGCGAGACCAGCCAGGCCGGCGATCACCAGCGGCAGCGCTGCCGGGATGGGCGTGGCGGGCACCGCGGCGGTCACGGAGATTCCGGTGACATACATCTGGGCCGGTATTTGCTCCCCGATGAACTCCAGAACCGTCGAGGTGCCCGTGGCTGTGACGGTAAACGTGCGCTGGCTCCATGTGCTGGCCGCCGCATTGATGATCGTGCCCCCCGGCACGGCCGCGCCGTTCCACCGCACCTGGAGTTCGGACCCCGAGCTGGCATTTAAGCCCGCGTCATAGTAGAAACTCAAGGTGTAGCTTTGCCCGGCGATCGTGGGGAGCGTCTGCGAAAAGCTGTTGCCGAGGGTAAGACTGTTGCAGTCGACGCCGTTGCAGCCTGTGGTCGCGGCATAGCCGCCGCTGGGAGGCGCCGTTCCCGAAGCCGTTGGGGCCAACGCGATCGTCCACGTTCCGTACGCGCAGGCGGTGGTGCAATCGTGGGTAGTCCAGTCGGTGAAGTCGCCGTTTGAAAACGAACCGTACAGAACCAGATTGGGTGGTGGCACGGCTGCCGCCGATAGCGCCAGGGCGAACCCGATGAGCAGAACTCTACGTACCATGCTGCCTCCATACAGTCAGTTGGCCGCCTGGCTGTCGATAGAACGGCGAAACCGCACGCCACTATTTCCGAGTCGATCCTATTGCCCGGTATTGTAACCCATGGCGGAAGCCGGAAAACGCCGCTCCGCCCTACTCCGTCGCCGCGCCCTCTTCCTTCGCGTTGTACTCGCGCAGTTTATTGTGCAGGGTCTTGAGGCTGATGCCGAGGATCTCGGCGGCGCGGGTCTTGTTGTTGCCGGTATGTTCGAGCGTGCGCAGGATCAGTTCCTTTTCGGCTTCTTCAACCGTGGCGCCAATCGGGAAGTGGACCGTGTCGCGATCCTCGGCGGCCGGCGCGCCGGGTGCGGCGGCGGCGGCCACCGTGCGATCCTGCAGGAAGGCGGGCAGGTGCTTCTTTTCGATGGTGCCTTCGCCGGCCAGGATCACCGCCCGCTCGAGCACGTTGCGCAACTCGCGCACGTTGCCCGGCCAATCGTGGTGCGCGAACGCTTCGAGCACGCGCGGCGCGAGATCGGTCACGCGGCATTCGTGCTTGCGGTTGAGGCTCGAAATCAGGGCCTCCGCCAGCGCCGGAATATCTTCCTTGCGTGCGCGCAGCGGCGGCAGATGGACGTGAAAAACGTTCAGGCGGTAGTATAGATCCGGCCGCAACTGGGCCGCGCGGACGGCTTCCTCGGGCGCCTTGTTGGTTGCGGCGACCACGCGCACGTCCACCTCGAATTCGCTTTTGCTGCCCAGCCGGCGGACTTTCGAATCCTCGAGAATGCGCAGCAGCTTGGCCTGGGTGGCGAGCGGCATTTCGCCGATCTCGTCGAGCAGCAGGGTGCCGTTCTGCGCCACCTCGAAGCAGCCCGCGCGCCGCTCGGAGGCGCCGGTGAAGGCGCCCTTCTCATGGCCGAACAGCTCGCTTTCCATCAGCGTCTCCGGCAGCGCCGCGCAGTTGATGGCGACGAACGGGCCATGGCGGCGCGGGCTAAGCGCGTGCAGGGCGCGCGCCACCAGTTCCTTGCCAGTGCCGCTTTCGCCGGTAATCAGCACGCAGGCTCGGCTCGGGCCCGCCTGTTGCAGCAGGGCGAAGATCTCCCGCATCTGCGGCGAGGTCCCCACCAGGTCGCCCACGGCGCCTTTATAGCCGAGGTCGCGCTCCATGGCGCGGTTCTCGGCGCGCAGGGCGGCGTGGCTGCCGGCGCGGCGAATGAGGATCTCGAGCGGCCCCGGTTGGATCGGCTTCTCGAGGAACCAGTAGGCGCCCAGCTCGTGTACCGTCTTGACCGCGGTTTCGATGTTGCCGTAGGCGGTCAGCACGATGGCCGGCGGCATTTCGCCCGCTTCGCGCAACCGCGCGAGAAAACCGAAACCGTCGAGGCCCGGCATGTTGAGATCGGTCAGAATCACGTCGGCCGGGAACGTGGCCAGCTTGCGCAGCGCCTCTTCGCCTTCGGCCGCGGTTTCCGCCGTCATGCCCCAGGCGGAGACCATTCCGGCGAGGCCGCTGCGTTGGCTGGCCTCATCGTCGACGATGAGCACTTTGATGACAGGGTGCAAACGGGTGTATCCTTTCGGGCGGGCGCGGGTACAAGTCCCATTCTACGCCGCCCGCCGCGCGCGGTAAAATGAGGGCTAGCCGTGAAAACTATGCTTCGTCGAACCGTGCCGCTCGTTGCCCTGTACGCCCTGCTGCCGCTGGCGGCCATTTGTCAGCCCCCCGCGCCGGCGCAGCCTCCCGCCCCCGCGGCCGAGCAGCCTGGCTTTAAGATCGCCGTGCAGGCCCGCGAGGTCATCCTGCCGGTCAGCGTCACCGACGACAAAGGGCGCTTCGTGTCCAACCTCGACGTCAAGGATTTCCAGGTCCTCGACGAAGGCAGGCCGCAGCACATCACTTACTTCAGCCACAATACCAGGCAGCCCGTCGTGATCGGTTTTCTGGTCGACCTGAGTAACTCCAGCCGGATCTACTGGAACGTCTATCGGGAGGCCACCATGGACCTGGTGTGGAACCTGCTTCCGGTGGAAGATACGCGCTTCAGCGGGTACCTGATTACTTTTGCCAACGATGCGGAAGTGGCCGTCAACACGACGCAGGATGCCGATAAGATCACCGACTACTTACGTAAGTCCAAACCCGGCGGCGCCTCCGCTTTCTACGATGCCATTCTAATGGCGTGCACCAGCCGCACGCTCGTGCGCGGCGAACCTTTCGAGCCGCGCCGCGTGATTGTCGTGGTCGGCGACGGGCACGACACGGCGAGTAAGAAGATCAGCTTCGACCAGGTGATCGAGTTAGCCAAGCGCAACCTGGTGACTATCTATGCCGTCAGTACTCAGTCGTTCGGTTTCAACAGCGATTCCCAGGCCGAGTTAGAGCGGTTGACTCGCGAGACCGGTGGACACGTCGAATACCCGTTGGCCAACGGCCTGTATAAGGATGTCGCCGGCTATATATCGACTCCGAAGGACGCCGGTAACTATGTATTCGAAGCCGGCACGGGTGGATATGCCGCGGAAATCGCCGGCGCGATTACCAACGCCATCCTGGGTATCGCCGGCGACATCACGACACAGTATATTCTGCGCTACGTGCCCGACGACGATCCCGACGCGAAGCCGAAGCCCTTTCATCACATCAAAGTGCTGATTCCGGGCGTGCCTGGCGTGGTCATTCGCGCCCGCGACGGTTACTATCCGCAGACCGCCGAAGCGACTCCCGTTCCAAAGAAGTAAGTTGGGTTTGGCTCAGAGTTACCTTGGGTGGGGAATGCTTTAGCTTGCCAACGCCCGCTTGCGGGCGCCGTGTTCCGAACTCTCATAAGATGGCTGCACCGGGCAGGAACAAGCCCGCGATGGCCCTCGGGTCACCGGTCCTTGAGGTCTATGCCACCAATTTCGGCGGCTACTCGACAGGCGATAGAATCGTGAGGAGGTGTGTATGGGGTTGATCGGGACGATCGTCGTGGGCCTGATTGCCGGATGGTTGGCCGGCAAGATTATGAAGGGCTCCGGCTACGGAGTGTTGATGGACATTCTGCTCGGCATTGCCGGCGGAATTATCGGCAGATTTGTTCTCGGCTCCTTTGGCCTGTACCACGGCGGGGGACTCATCATGAGCATCGTCGTCGCAACCCTGGGCGCCGTCATCCTGGTCTGGTTTGTGAGAATGCTCAAGCGGGCGTGACGCGGCCCAACTTAATGGCTGACGCCACCGTCGGTCTCTCCACCACCTGCCTGCGTCTTTGTGTTAGCACAGAGTACTTGGGGGCGGGCGCGCTTGGGCAAATACATTGGAGCGATCGATCAAGGGACGTCGAGCACGCGGTTCATGGTGTTCGATCGGAAGGGCGCCGCGGTGGCGGTGGCGCAGAAGGAGCACCGGCAGATTTATCCGCAGCCGGGGTGGGTGGAACACGATCCGGCGGAGATCGTCGAGCGGACGCGGGAGGTGGTCGCGGAGGCTATGGAGCGGCGCGGCCTGGCGCCGGGCGACCTGGCGGCGATCGGTATCACTAATCAGCGCGAGACCACCGTGGTGTGGGATCGCAAGACGGGCCAGCCGGTCTCGAACGCACTGGTGTGGCAGGATACGCGGGTGGCGGAGTTCGTGGCGGCGCTCGCGCGCGACGGCGGACAGGACCGGTTCCGTGCGCGCACGGGACTGCCGCTGGCGACTTACTTCAGTGCGGCTAAGATCCGCTGGATTCTCGATAACGTCGCCGGAGCGCGGCGGCGCGCCGAAGCGGGCGAACTGGCGTTCGGTAACATCGACACCTACCTTGCGTGGCACCTGACCGGCGGGTTACATATCACCGACGTCACCAATGCCAGCCGGACGCAGTTGATGAACCTCGCGACGCTCGATTGGGACGATGAGATGCTGCGCGCGTTCGCGATCCCGCGCGCCCTGCTGCCCGAGATCCGGTCCAGCAGCGAAGTCTACGGGAGCGCGAACTGGGACGCGGTCGAGGGCGTGCCGCTGGCCGGGATTCTGGGCGATCAGCAGGCGGCGCTGGTGGGACAGGCCTGCTTCGAGCCGGGGGAGGCCAAAAACACGTATGGTACCGGATGTTTTTTGCTGATGAACACCGGCCGGCGCCCAGTCGCCTCCACCTGCGGTCTGCTGACGACGGTGGCATACCGGATGGGCGGCGCGCCGGCGCACTACGCGCTTGAAGGCAGCGTGGCGCTCACCGGCGCGCTGGTGCAATGGCTGCGCGACAACCTGGGGCTGATTGCCGCGAGCGATGGCATCGAAGCGCTGGCGCGTACGGTCGAAGATAACGGTGGCGTGTACTTCGTGCCTGCGTTCTCCGGGCTGTACGCACCCTATTGGAAGGATTCGGCGCGCGGCGTGATCGCCGGGTTGACGCGCTATGCCAATCGCGGCCACCTGGCGCGCGCGGTGCTCGAAGCGACCGCGTTTCAAACGCGCGACGTGCTGGACGCCATGGAGCAGGATTCGGGCGTGCGGCTGGCCACGCTGCGCGCCGATGGCGGCATGGTGGCGAACGAGCTGCTTATGCAGTTTCAAGCCGACATACTCGACCGCCCCGTGGTGCGGCCCGTGACACGCGAGACGACGGCGCTCGGTGCGGCGTACGCGGCGGGGCTGGCGGTGGGTTACTTCACGGATCTGGGCGACCTGCGCGCCAACTGGGCCGCGGACCGCACCTGGCAACCGGCGATGGACGAAGCGCGGCGCGCGGGGTTGTATCGAAACTGGAAGAAGGCCGTTGCGCGGTCGTTCGACTGGGTGGACGAAAAGGAGAATGGCTGATGGCGTCGCCGTGGTTGGGCGAATTCCTGGGGATGTTCATCCTCATTCTTTTGGGCAATGGCGTTTGCGCCAACGTGTCGTTGAAGCGGTCGAAGGCGGAAGGCGCGGGTTGGATGGTGGTGGCGACCGGATGGGGGCTGGCGGTAGTGGCCGGCGTCTTCACGGCTATCGCCTGCGGGTCGCGCGATGCGCATCTGAACCCGGCCATCACGCTCGCGGTGGCTATTGAAACGGGGAACTTCGCCAAGCTGCTGCCCTACGCAAGCGCGCAATTGCTGGGCGCGTTCGCCGGCGCGGCGGTGGTGTGGCTGCACTTCTGGCCGCATTGGAAAGTGACGGAAGACTCGGCGACGAAGCTGGGCGTCTTCGCCACCTCGCCGGCAATTCCGCATCGCGCGGCGAATCTGGCGACCGAGGCAATCGGCACCTTCGTGCTGGTGCTGGTGGCGGCGGCGATGGGCGCGAAAACTGTGTCGGCGAGCGGGACCGCGCCGGGGCTGGGTCCATACCTGGTGGGCTGCCTGGTGTGGGGGATCGGGCTGTCACTCGGCGGCACCACCGGTTATGCGATCAACCCCGCGCGCGATTTGGGCCCGCGCCTGGCGCACGCTATCCTGCCCATTCAGGGCAAAGGCTCGTCAAGCTGGAGCTACGCACCGGTGCCTATAGTCGGCCCGCTGGTTGGCGGTGCGGTGGCCGGATGGCTGATACGGGCGGTGGGATTCTGAGAGCGGAGTTCAGTTTCCGCCGCGAAGAAAAGTCGAGATGACTCTCGGCTCTGCAGACTCGACAGTCTACGCCACGACACTTGGCTCGCGCGGCTACCCCAGCCCTTCCAACTCGCCTTCGAGCATCGCGACGTGCTCTTCTTCCTCGGCTGCTAACTCGCCGCAGAGGTCTTTCTCCAGACCTGCGGGTAGTTCGCCGGCGAGCTTGCGGAAGTGGTCGCGCGTGCGGCGCTCCATTTCGAGCGCGATCTCGTAGAGGTCCTTCACGCCGGTTTTCGAACCGACGCGGAGGCCTTTGAACAGCCAGTTGTCGAGCAGCTTGTCGTGGTCGGCGGAAAGCTCGACGGTTTCGCGATCCAGGTGCGCGTGGTACTTCTCTTCGAGCTCGTGCAGGTGGTCGAGTTCGGCTTCGTACAATCGTTCGAGCACGGCGCGCTGCGCGAGCGATTGCGCCCGGTCGCGCGCCAGCTTGTAAAAGTGAAATGAGTTGAGCTCGAATTCAACCGCCTCGCGGATGGCGCGGAAGCGCATGGAATCGCCCAGCTCGCGGCCTGCGAGCACTTCGAGAGGACCGCCGCACATGAAACATTTTCCATATGGAACGGCGAATCCGGTGCTCAGTTTCGAGCAGTTCTTGCAGCGCCAGGTGTAGCGGACCTGCGCGCAGCAGATTTCGTCTTGATCGAGAACGCGGTGGCACTTCGGGCAGGATGACGGCATGCTAATGCACCTCCGCCGCGGGCGGTTGGGCCGGTGCCGGCGCGGCCAGTCCCATGTATTCGAGCATTCCTTGCGCGGCGCGGCGGCCNNGCGGCTCCGGTGACGATGTCGCCGCCGGCGAAGAGGCCGGGGATCGACGTCATGCCGGTGCGCTCGTCGATCTGAATGTATCCCCACTTGTTGACCGTGAGGCCGGGCGAAGTTTGCGCGATGATCGGGTTGGCGCTGGTGCCGAGCGCGTAGATCACGGTGTCGACATCGAGAAGAAACTCGGAACCGGCGATCGGCACGGGCGAGCGGCGGCCGGAGGAATCGGGTGCGCCCAGTTCCATTTTCTGGCACCGCATGGCGGTGACCCAGCCGGCCGAATTGCCGACGATTTCGACCGGCGCGGTCAGCCAGAGGAAGTCGATGCCCTCTTCCATGGCGTGCTCGAGTTCCTCGGCGCGCGCGGGCGATTCGTGGCGCGTGCGGCGGTAGACACAGGTCACGCTCTCGGCGCCCATGCGCTTCGAAACGCGCAGCGCGTCCATCGCGGTATTGCCCGCGCCGACCACGGCGACGCGCTTGCCAAGGCCGACCGGCGTATCGTAGAGCGGCTGCTTGTGGCCGCGCATCAGGTTCACGCGGGTGAGAAATTCGTTGGCGGAGAAGACGCCGTTGAGCGACTCGCCGGGAATTTGGGCGAACTTGGGCGAACCGGCGCCGGTGCCGACGAAGGCGCAATCGTAGCCCATCTCGCCCAGCAATTGCGGGATGGTGAAGAGCTTGCCGATGATGGTATCGAGCCGGATCTCGACGCCGAGCTTCTGCAGGTTCTCGATTTCGGCGTCGATAATCACGTCCGGCAAGCGGAATTCGGGGATGCCATATTTCAGCACGCCGCCGGCCACGTGGAGCGCTTCGAAAACCGTGACCGCGACGCCGTGGCGCGCCAGTTCGCCGGCGCAGGCGAGGCCAGCCGGGCCGGAGCCGACAATCGCCGCGCGCTTCTCGGTGGTACCAGCGGCGGTACCACTATCCGCCGCGGGCTCGTCCCAGCCGCGGCCCATCGCCATATCGGCCACGAAGCGCTCGAGGCGCCCGACGGCCACGGGCTGGAACTTGGCGCCCACCACGCAGGTCGCTTCGCATTGCGATTCCTGCGGGCAGACGCGCCCGCAAACGGCCGGCAGCGTGTTGGACGCCTTGAGAATCTGGTACGACCGCTTGATGTCCTTGTGCTGCAGGGCGGCGATGAAGCCCGGAATATCGATGCCGACCGGGCAGCCCGGCACGCAGCGCGGCTTCTTACAGCGCAGGCAGCGTTCGGCTTCGTGCAGGGCGCCTTCGAGCGAAAGGCCGAGCGCCACTTCGTCGAAATTATGAATGCGCTGTGCGGCCGGCTGGTGCGGCATGCGCGAGCGCTCGGGCGGAATGGTCTTGATGTTCTTCGGCCCCATCGGGGTGGCCGGCGCGGCGTCGGGCACCGGCAGTTCGCAGGTCGACAGCACGGCGCCGGGTGTTTCGACATGCGGGCGGAGGCTGGCCAGCTTGGCCGATTCGCCACGGAAACGATCGAGCGCGGCCTTTTCTTCCCGCTCGAATCGCTTCTGGCGCATCGACAGTTCATCGAAATTCACCAGGTGGCCGTCGAAATCGGCGCCATCGACGCAGGCGAATTTCATTTTGCCGCCCACCGTGACGCGGCAGGACCCGCACATCCCGGTGCCATCGACCATGATCGAATTCAGGCTGACCACGGTGGGCACGGCGAGCGGCCGCGTCACTTCCGCGCAGGCCTTCATCATCGGAATGGGGCCGATGGCGACCACTTCGCTCGCGTCGCCCACCTGCCTGAGCACGTCGGCCAGCGCGTGGGTGACGAAGCCCTTGCGGCCATAGCTGCCGTCGTCGGTGGTGACCACCAGTTCGTCGCTCACGGCGCGAAATTCGTCTTCCCAGAAGACCAGGTCGCGGCTGCGGAAGCCGACGATCGAGACGGTGCGATTGCCCATCTGCTTATAGGCGCGCAGTTGCGGATAGATCGGCGCCACGCCCAGGCCGCCGCCGACCAGCACGACGGTGCCGGGCAGTTTGCGGATGTGGCTGGGCAGGCCGAGCGGGCCGATGAAATCGAGAATCGTCTCGCCCTCGCGCAGCGCCATCATCTCGAAGGTGGTCTTGCCGACGGCCTGAATGACCACCGTGACGGTGCCGCGCGCGGCATCGAAATCCGCCACCGTGAGCGGGATGCGCTCACCGTGCTGATCGATGCGGGCCATGATGAAATGACCCGGCCGCGCCGCCCGCGCCACGTCGGCGGCGGCCACTTCCCACAAAAACGTCGTTGGGCCGAACTGTTTCCTTCGGTTGATGACGAACACAGCGCCCCTCCGGAAGCCACATAGTAGCAAGATTAGGGAAACGCGGATCGGGCGCGGCGGCTGGCCCGGCTACTGCACCGCGCCGGTCGCGGACTGTGGCTCGATCTTGATCTCACCGAACGCGGCTTCATACTGGGTCACGTTCTGCTGCAGGATATTGAGCACCGCCTTGGCCTGCTGCGGACTGACGTAGATGCCCTGAAAATTCTGGATGGACACGGCGTCCGGAGAGGTCTGGCTGACGCGGCCGAAGAGGAGAAAGAAGTCCCAGAGGTTCACCCGCACCTGGACGCTGTTGGCATAATTCTCGCGGTAATCGGGCGTCTGGATGAGTTGGATCTTAGGAGGGGCTGGAGTCATAATGCATTCAGCGTAGCACTGGTTCCAGCGACAGGGAAAAATCTCAGCGAAAAGTTAGAACCGCGGGTGCGGTTTCTGCGTCGTATGGAGTGAGGGGAATTGGTTATGAAAGCACCAGTCGCAAGCCACATATATGGGCAGGTGTTTTGCCCGATCTGCACGCACACGGTTCCGGCGGAACTCGACTTGCGCGGCAAACGCGCGCAAGTTGCCGCGGGCGAGCGCTGCCCGCGTTGCCAGGCGACGCTCGAGGTTGCGGTAATTATGCAGATTCCCGAAGCTGCCTGAAGGGATTCGGTAGGTCGCTTAGTACGGATTGGCCACGATATCGCTTGTCGATCCGGACGCTTTCTGCCATAGTGGGATCAGCACTCGTACTTATGCGACGCAAGGTGAATCCTAAACCCGATCAGGTGGTTCCGGCGGAACTGCTGGAACTGGCCTGCCAGGCCATCTCTACCGACCATGTGAAGAAGCCGGCCGGCAAGTGCTCGGTCTGCGGTTCGGAAGCCACCGATGGCCCCGGGGAGCCGCTTTGCTGGGTTTGCCGCCGTCTCAAGATCAGCGCCTGGCGCGACATCGAGCACCAGATGCCGATGCAGGAATAGCGCTGCCAGCGTTTGCGCCGCTCTTAACGCGGTCGATCCAGTCTCATTCCCATAACCGCCGATTGGCCTATCCGACACCCGAAGCCGGCGTGGAAAGCCCCGGCTAGATAGGCGAGATTTACACGGCGGCGCGGGCACTACATCCTCTGGCCGAGGGCCCTCTTATCGTGACGTCCGACAACCGGCTCGTGGTCTGTCTGGTGAGCTTGGCAATCTGGATTCTGCTCAGCAGCCTGGACGATCTGTTCATCGCGCTGGTCGCCGTCTGCCCCAGGGGCGGAAGCCGCTGCCGCTGGCCCAGCGATGCGGAGGCGGCGGATGTTCGCGAGCGCCGGATCGCCATTCTGGTTCCGTTGTGGGAGGAGCAGCGCGTGATCGGGCGGATGTTCGAACGCAACCTGGCGTCGATCCGCTATGCCAATTACGATTTCTTCGCCGGCGTGTATCCGAACGACGTTGCCACGGTGGCCGCCGTGACGGAGTCCGCCAGCCGCTCTTCCCGCGTGCACCTCGCCATGGTGTCGCACGGCGGGCCAACTTCGAAGGGCGATTGCCTGAACGCGATCTTCGACTACGTGACCGGGTACGAAGCCGCGCACGGCGTCCGTTTCGACGTAATCATGACGCACGACGCGGAGGACCTGATCGCGCCCGAGTCGTTGCGGATCGTCAACTGGTTCTCGCGCGATTACGGAATGGTGCAGATCCCCGTGCTGCCCTTGCCAACGGGGCTGGCCGAAATGACGCACGGCGTTTACTGCGACGAGTTCGCCGAGTATCAGCAGAAGGACATCCCGGCGCGGCAGCGGCTGGGCGGATTTCTGCCCTCGAACGGCGTGGGTACCGGTTTCGAACGCGGCGCGCTGGAGCGGCTGGCGGCCACCCGCGGCGGACGTATTTTCGATCCCGCCTGCCTCACCGAAGACTATGAGAACGGGTTCCGCCTGCACGCGCTCGGCTGCCGGCAGATCTTCGTGCCGCTGCGTCTGCCGGCGCCGATGGCCACGCGCGAGTACTTTCCGCGCCGCCTGCGCGCCTCCGTCCGGCAGCGCAGCCGCTGGGTGGCCGGCATCACGCTGCAAGGCTGGCAGCATCACGGCTGGCGCGCCCCATGGCGCCAGGTGTATTTCTTCTGGCGCGACCGCAAGGGGCTCGTCGGGAACCTGCTTTCGCCCTTCGCCAATCTGCTGTTCATTCTTTGGATCGCCGGTTGGCGCGGCTTCAGCGGCGTGCCGGCGTGGACGGCGCGCCTGTGCACGATCACGCTGTGCCTCTCGGTAGTTCATTTTTCGATCCGCAGCGTGTTGACCGCGCGCGTCTACGGTTGGGCGTTCGCCTCCGGCGTGCTGCCGCGCATGTTCTGGGGTAGCCTGATGAATAGCGCGGCCACCGTTTCCGCCTTGCATCAGTTCGTTTCGGCGCGCCGGCACGGGAACGCCCTGGCATGGCGGAAGACGGAACATAAGTACCCGGCCTGCCACACGCCGGGGCAGGGAAGGCTGGGCGAAGTGCTGGTGCGGATGCGAGCCATCTCGATGGCCGACCTGGAGGCGGCGCTGGCTTCCTGCCCGCCGGACCTGCGGCTGGGCCAGCATCTGCTCCAACTGCGCAAGCTCAAAGAGGAACAGCTCTACCAGGCGTTGAGCGCGCAGGCGGGCCTGGAACTGGGCGTCCCCGGCGATGGCGACTTTGCCGCCGAGGCCACCCGCGCGCTCCCCGCCGAAACCATTCGCCGCTACAGCGTCTTTCCTTATCGCGTCGATTTCGGCCAACTTCATCTGTTGACCACGGAGGTCCCCTCGCCGCGGATGACCGAGGAACTGGCCGCCCTGTGCCCGCTCGAACTCCGCTTCCGCCTGGTTCGCCCGAAGGAATTCGAGCGGCTGTGCGAGCGGTACTTAGGGTGACTGTATGGTCGAATTCCAACGCGAACGAAGCGGACGAGGAGTTATGGCCACGGATAAACACAGATGAACCCGGATAAGACAGCCTCAAGACAAGAGGCTCTGACTTATCTGCGTTTATCCGTGTTCATCCGTGGCTTGGAGTGAGTTATCCAAGAGACGCGCCCGGAGGAGTTAGTGTACGAACACCGGGGGCGCGGTCGAGCCGGGACGCGACGTTGGTTTGAAATCGGCGTAGTCCAGGTTCTTCGAGTCCTGGGCTTCGAGAGCGCTCGAGAAATAGGCGGGCAGGTTCTCGCCCCACGTAAGATTGAAATCGCGAATGCGCAGCCCGTCCAGATAGCGCACATAGATCGCCGGAATGTCGTGCTTGAAGATGGCCTGGCTCATGCCGGCGGCCGTCCAGCGAAGATCGAAATTGCCGCCGACGGATTGTGCGATGCGCGGGAGCGGTGCGCGCAGGTGCATGCGGATCTGCTCCAGGTACACATCGCGCACGATCGCGTCGGCGGCCCCGCAGAGCATGATTCCGCTTTCCGCGTCGATCGAAATGTCGACGAAACGGATGTCGCGGATCTCCGCTTTTCCATGGCCCGTTTGCGCGGCGATATAGATCGGCTCCGCCTTGCCCCACCAGTGTCCGGTAATCAGGCTGGTCTCCATCGCGATGTTGGAAAATACAATGTGAGCCGTGTGTTCCTCGCCCACGCTGAAGACGCCGAGGCCGCGATTCGCGTGGATAGTCAGGTTATTGAACGTCGCATAACGCGTATCTTCGAGCCGGACGGCGGCCGAGAGAGAAGTTAGCGAGCAGTTACTCACAGTAACATCGTCGCTCGAGACGATGGCGAAATCGTCGTCGCCCGCGCGAATATCGGAGTCCGAGATATGCACATGCTTGCAGCGCATACAGTCGATTCCATCGTTGTTCGGAATCAGTGTGTCGTTGAGGATATGGATGCCGGTGATGTTAGCACGTTCCGAGCCCTGCAGGTGCATGGTCCAGTTCGGCGAGTTACTGAGAGTGACATCGCGAACCAGGATGTTGCTGCAACCCGAAAAGATAATCATGGTTCCCGGCCGCCCATTAGGACCGACCTCGACCGGACCGAACTCCAGACCGTACTTAGCGGCGGAGTAATCGGCGCCCTGCCGCGTGTACTTGGTATCGTAATCGACGCCGTTGTGTACCGATTTCATGTCGAAGAAGGAATCGCCATTGCCGTCGATGGTGCCGCGGCCGGTGATCGAGATGTTATGCGCATTCCGGGCGACGATCAGTCCGACGCGGTAGCCTTCGCCAGTACTGTCGATGCCGTACTTCCTGCCGAAGCCGAATTCCGCCGTGCCGCCGTAGTCTTTGACATCAGTGCTACCTTCGATCACGCTTCCCGCTTCCAGATAGAGAGTCACATTGCTCAATAAGTCCAAGGTCCCGCTGAGATACGTGCCGGGGGGGAATAGAACCGTGCCGCCGCCGGCCGCGTTGGCCGCCGTAATTGCCTTGGTAATCGCGGCCGTATCGAGTGTCTTGCCGTCGCCGGCCGCGCCGAATGTCCTAACGTCGAAGAAGCGGCTTTCCGGCTGCTCCGTCTTCTGCGCATAAGCGCCGATTCCAAATACGCACGCCAGCACCGTGACCAAACCAAACGTTCGCAAAACTACACCTCTCAAGGCTACATATAACACGGCGTTGGCGGCGCGCCAGACGAGTCCGGGGCCATCGGTACTAATAGTTCACCCGAAAGCAATCGGGAGCCGCAAGGGAACGCGAATAGCGGCGTGTGGAGACACACTTATCCACGCTCTGCCCCGTTCCCGGGCGGCCGTGCCGCTCACTTCGTGTCGCGAACCCCTCAGGCGCCGGCGGACAATTCGGGCGGCGGCGTGGCGCTGCTGATTGTCAGCAGGTCGGTGCGCACCCTTTCCCATTCCCGCAGCACAAACCCATGGCTTTCGAGGAATGCGTGAATGCGCTGGCTATCCCAGCCAACGATTTCCTCCAGAATCGGCACCAGCACGCCGATCGCGTTATCGCTCAAGATAGTGCGGCGCGCGATCTGGGTAAGATGCTTGTTCTCCGAGACGGCGATGGTTAAACCGTCCTGCCGGTTCACGTGTAACATGACGTGAACATCGGAAATACCATCGCCCACGTAGACCACGCGGTCCTGGCCGATATTCAGCTCCTCGCGCAACCGTTCGAGCACAGCTACTTTCCCGTAACCGGCGGGCACGCTCTCAATGGATTGGATCTCGCCCGTCTCCGCGTCGTAGCGGAAGCGCGTGCCGTGTATGTGGTCGGCCGGAATGATGCCCTCGAGCGCGGATTGGATCACTTCTTCCGGCGCGGCCGAAACCACATAGAAGGAAAACCGGTGGCCCTCGATATCTTGCAGTAACTCAAATAGGAGGCCGATGTTTTGCTTAAGACGAATGAGTTTGCCGACTTCCACCAGGTGCTCGCGTCGCACCCTGCGGTACTCCGGATCGTGCAGCAGCAGATAGGCTAGTTCGCCACCCTGTTGCACGATGTGGATTTTCGACAGCCCTTGGATTCTATCGCGGAACCCCGTTACGCCAATCAGTTCGCTGAGCGCGATTCCGGAGTCGTTGAAACTCAGGGTCTGGTCAAAATCGCTCAGCAGAATATATTCTTTGGTACGCGGGTCAGTTCCCATATGAATTAGATGCCACCACGCGCTTCAGGGTTCCCGGGAATTGGTTACAGGAGTTTCAATAATCGCGCTAAGTAACGGGTTACATTCCGCTTACATGCCCAGCGCATAGGCTACGGTTTTCGCCCATTCGCCGAGCGCGATCTTGCGGCCTTCGCGCACGCGCCACCAGGAGGCGGCGTGAAAATTGGGATCCGGCGCGGGCACCACGCGGATGTCGACGTGGCAGTTCGCGGCGCGGGCGGCGGCGCGGAAGGCGCGTGCGGCGCGGGCGGTGTGAAACTCGCTCGTCACCAGAATCAGGCTGCGGACCTGGCGCCGCTCCAACTCGGGGATGAGCAGGGCACATTCCTCGCCGGTGGACGTGGCGCGATTGCGCAAGGCGACGAACCACTTGGCGGGGTAGCCCCGGCGGACGATGAACGGAATGGCGAGGTCGGCTTCGTTGGAATCGTAGATAGCCGGCGCGCCGCTGATCAGCACCAGCGGCGCGAAGCCCGCGCGGACCAGGCGGGCGGCCGTTTCGATGCGCGTTCCCCACTCGTCGCCGCCCAGCACCACGATCGCGTCGGCCTTGGCCGGCCCATCGTCCTCGACCAGGGCGCGGCCCAGCGCGCCGAGCCATAGGGTATGGGTGAAATACGCCGCCAGCGCGAGGAAGAGCACGCCCGAGCCGAACCACAATGCACAGCCCCTGCCGCGGAGCATCGACTATTTCTCATCCGAGGAGTTCTTCTGATCCAGGTTGCCGACCGTCTTCAGGCGCTGGTAGAGGCGTTCGACCTCGGCCTCGTCCTCGGGTCGCAGGATGCGGTAACGCGGCGGCATGGCCTGCGCCGCTTCGATGACCGGCGCCAACACCTCGCCCCAATACTGGCGGTAGGGCACGCCGTCGATCAAGGCATCGCGCGAGGAACGGCGCAAGTGGCGCAGCAGCGCATTACAGGAATCGAGGTTGCCCGTGTAGAGCAACACGTGGCGCGAATCGTCGAACAGCGTAATCCGCACCACCAGCGGCGCCATCCAGCCGGTGCGGTCCAGGCGGCGAATGTCCATCCAGGGAATCACGCGGCGGCCGATCGCCAGGTAGCCCTCGTGGATTTCAATCGGCGGGCGACACGCCAGCACCAGGAGAAAGCTCGCCGTCAGCACCAACAGCGCGGCGGGTAGGAACCCGAGCACGATGCCGGCGCCCGAATCCGGGTGCCATGCCATGGCGTGCCACAGGGAAAGACTGGCCAGCACGAGCGCGGCAATGGCGAACCAGAGATAGTGGCGCGCGGGCAGATAGCGAGTCATCGGCGAAACCAGTTCTAGTTCTAGCCTACTCCCGGTCACCCCGGGCGTCAATGGACACGCGCCAGACTGACGCCGCGCCAGGTGTATTCGACGCCGCTCCAAATTGTAAACGCGGCCGAAATCCAGACCAGCGCCTGCGCGGGAAGCCATGGATTGCCCAGCCCGAACAGGCTGGCGGCGAAAGCGGTGGCGACGGCGACGATCTGCACGAACGTTGAAGCTTTTCCCCACACGCTGGGCGGGAACTTGCGGCGGCCCGAGAAGCGCAGCAGAATCGCCGCCGCCAGGAGAAGATAGACATCGCGGCCGAGCACGATGGCGACGAACCACCAGGGCACCATCCGCGCCACTGCCATCGAGAGGAACATGGCGCTCAACAGGCACTTGTCGGCAACCGGGTCCAGGTAGGCGCCGAACGGAGTTTCGAGATGATAGCGGCGCGCGACGGCGCCATCGACCAGGTCCGTGGTCGCGGCGACGGCGAACAGGACGATGGCCAGCCAGAGCCGTCCGGCCCACATCGCGGCCACGATGGGCGGCGCCAGCAACAGGCGCAGCGCGGTCAAACCATTGGCGGCGTTCATCCGGCGCGGCATTGTTCTTCAAGTGTAGCGCCGGAACGCAAAACGGTTTTCCTGTAGTGGGCGGATTTGTTGAGGCCGGGCATGCCCGGCCCGCGTCCGGCTGCGGCAAGCTCTATACAAGAAACGAGGACGGCAGGCCGTTGCGAGCGGCCCGCCGTCCCATAGGTGCTAACGAGCTCTTACCGCGCCGCGTGCACCGCTGACGCGCTTTCCTTCAGCGCTTCCACTTTGTCCGCCAATTCCCAGGTGAAGTCCGGTTCGCTGCGGCCAAAGTGGCCGAACGCGGCGGTCTTGCGATAGATGGGACGGCGCAGGTTCAGCGCGTCGATAATGCCGCGCGGCGTCAGCGAGAAATTCTCCCGCACCAGCTCCGTGAATCGGTCGTCCGGGATGGTGCCGGTGCCGAAGGTATTCACCGTCACCGAAACCGGCTCCGCCACGCCGATGGCGTACGCGAGTTGCACTTCGACGCGCGTGGCCAGCTTGGCCGCGACCAGGTTCTTGGCGATGTAGCGC